>DASREK010000238.1:0-54586 GCA_035652135.1 Bryobacterales bacterium
ATCCATCAGAAGTCCACGACCGCGCCGCCGACCCGAGCGCTGGCGCCAGGGGTTGAGGCTCTCGACCTGCGGGCATTCGTCAGTGCGCTGGGCGGCAAAATGGTCCGGCAGCGAAAGACTCGAAAGGCGCCGGTCGCATGAACCTCCAGTTTCGGATAAAAGTCGTCGAGCAGACAGGAGAGCACGGGAAGTTACTCGCTGAAGCGGACCGGATTATGCCGATCCCATCCGGCGGTCCAACCGAGCGCATCGGGATTCTCGCCGTCAAGCTCGAGGATCTCGGTAATCAGGCGTGGACTCTTGATCTGACCGACACGAGCATCCCAACGCTGATCGTGAACCGGGAAATCGGCAGCAAGGAATACGTTCGTTCCAATGAAATCTTCTTCGCATTGTTGTTCCCTGCGGTCGTGCGGGAGATTCTGACCCAGGTCCTGATCATCGACACCGAGCAGAAGTTCGAACCAGACGCCGAAAGCGGAGACTGGCAGGAGCGCTGGTTGTATTTTGTTTCCAGCATGGCCCGCGTGGACCCGGTTCCAGCGGCGGATGCCGACCACATGACAAAGGTCCAGTGGATCGACCAAGCCATACGCGTATTCTGCGATAGCCATCAAGCCTGCCGCACATTCCTCGACTCCTGTAAGGGGGAAACAGCATGACTGCGAGGGTGTTGACTGATACTGGCATCCAGAACTTCCGCGCGTATCTCGTTCGTTTGAGGGGAGGCGACACCTCGGCGCCACCGCGCGAACTTCTTGACGCGCCAGGCAGCTCAGCCGAATTTCACGTGCCGGTCGAGATCGAGAACCGGAGTTTCGCTAGTCGGCTCGATGCGGCCCGATATCTTGTTGGAAAGCTCGGCGGCAAGGGAGAGGTTGACTACAACTCGGGTCTCTGGTCGTGGCTTGCCCTGTACTACTTCGACCAGATCTTCCCACCTTTGAGCGGCAGGTCGGAGAGGAAGCCAGGTACCTCCCGGGGACGATAAGCTGGCGGTATTACCGGCATCTTCTAGCGGAACCGTTCCGAGTTTACCAACTTCGCCCTGAATGCGCAAAGCTGCTCCTTAGCGGCCCCGTCGACAAGCTAGGCGACTTTATGGAGCAGGAGCTCCTGCCGGCGGGATGTTCAATCGCTCTCTGGTCAAAGCCGCGGCGGCCGATGTTCCGAGGCAACCCCAAGGCGAGCTTCTCTGACTTGCGCTTTTCGCTCGACGTGAACGACCGGTACGCCGCTCCAAGCTGGTCGATAGCCGACCACACATCACGGGACTTCAGCGGGAGCACGCCGAAAACCATATAGTTCAGCGGTGGGGATTCCACCATGGACGCGTTGTACTGATAGCCAGAACGAACGCTGGCGGCTCGTGCCAGCACTTCTTTTGAGGTTGGTAACGGCAGACTAGGTTCGCTCAACTCGAAAGAGCCAAACCCGCGCCTACACTTCGCGCCGATTCCACCGTACTCCGAGAGCAGCCACAGCGCCATAACCGCTTGATCCAGGACCGTTTCGCCGCTCCACGTAGCGGCAGGCCGGGCGATGATGGTCAGCTTCCATTGCGCGCCCGGCTCGACATACCACCTCGCGGGCTTTTGCTGTCTGGGATTGCCTTCCATGCCGTAGGCAAGATAGAAGCGACCCGGAACCGCGTCAGCGCCCCTTGGTTTGTTGAAGTCGAATTGCTTGAGCTTCGCTGCTGACGCTGGCTCAACATGCAAGCTGATCGCGCCATCCGTAACCGTCGTGCCCCATAGTTCACCTTCCAGATCTCGCAGCTTGGCGAGCGGCAGAAAGCCCGCGTGAAGCGTCCGCCACCAAGAGCGCAGCAAACCTCGGAGCGTCGCAGGCCGCAGGGCACAGTCGTCTTTGCCCTGAAGAGCGCCAGCCAGAAATGCCGGGCTGACGAACGTCAACGTGGCGGTGAAAACGCGCCTGTTACTTCCCGCATCGAGAGCGGCACCGGTTGAGAATCGTCCGTAACCGGCATTTGTCTTTGCTCCCGCGCCGAGCCAGGCCAGGGCGCCGTCGATCCACGCTTGGGCCAATTCCAGCAATCGGCCGCTGTCGTCCGATCTGTGGCGTGAGGCAACGCTGAACTCGAACTCCGTGTCAGGCGCTACCGAAAGAAAGTTGACCGGAACCGGATCTTCCCAGTCCTCAGGCGCACCACCACCCTCATAATATTGCCGGTGGTGATTGTTGACGATGTCGATCGTAAGCTTCGGCCATTGGACCGGAAGAGCATCGAAGAAGATGACTCCGCCCGCAGCGCCGCTTTCCTCCTTCGTTGTGTCCTTACCAAACACGGCCTCAATGTCGGCATCCGGCGCGCGTGCCACATTGCGCGCATAGGATCGCGCCATTCCCTTGAGGCCGGTCCCCGGCAGGTACGCAAATCCGTAGATCGGGTGAAGGCAAATGCCCGAGTTTTCAAACGATCCTGCCCGCGAAAGATGGAGCGTTAGCGATTCTGAAGTCCGGCGTTTCCATCGCCGGCCCGGCAGCGTTGCCACGGCGCGCTCAAAGCGCTGCCGCACCCCATCCAGTAGCGCTTGATCGCGAGACGCGCGCGTGACGCGCTCCAGTTGGCTGCGCGCAAATTCGTCAAACTCACGTTTGGCTGTTCTGTGTCGCTCCTTCTGTTCTTTCGATGCACCCCGAGGTAGCGGTTGGGGCGGGACGGGCCAGGGATCGTGCCATTTATCCAGCAACAGCCCAGGATGCGACTGGGAATCGGGAGGAAGGCGAGACATTACTTGTCCTTTCTCGCCGCATCCGCGAAACGGACAAGCCACTCAAGGTACGCCAGAGCTTCCGCGGTCAATTGACGCAGATCGGCGGCCGTGCCGTCCTTGAACTGAACCAGCAGGCCTTCCTCGCCGGACTCCTGAATCAACCCAGATTGGTGACACCAGCCCGCAACGGCTTTCAGCACGTCGCCGCCCCCTTTGGCGCGCATGAATGCGACGGTTTGACCCAGGCCCGAAGACCGGACCCGAGCCGGCATCTTCTTGGCCGGGTCAGCGAATCTTTTCTCGAAGTCGGGCCGTTTCAATGCCTGTTGGACGACATCCCAGGCGTGCTGCGCACGCTGTTGTGCCAGGGTCTTTAACGCCATCTCAGAACGCTCCTTTCACCAGGCGGAGCGAACAGAGTCCTTTGCCGGTGGTCTCGTCGCCACCAATCTGAATCGTGCCTGGCGGCTGGAAGGCGGCGAGATTCTCTTGGGGCGAGACTGATTCCCCCGGCCTTCTTGACGGTGCCGCGAGCACAAGGGAATAGAAGAGCGCTTCCGCTGGCACGAACTCCTGATAGAAGAGTGCGCCTGCCGCAGCGGTCTTACTTTGCTCCTCAAGCCTGATCCGCGCGGTGACCTCGGTGCCGTATTTCGCGAAGTGGCTGAAGTTCGTATCATCCATGATCACAAGCCGCTTCCGCTCCTCAGCTTCCAAGGCATCGAAGAAATCGAGGCCGAAGGGCTTGCCATCGAAAACGAACTCTTCGAGAATCAGCTTGCCGTTGTGGACACACGGCGATCCCTGAGCACAATGCGCGGTCGATTCATCGATGCTCATCTTCGGAAGCGTGACTACCTTGCCAACCAGCCCAGCGTCACGGCTCCAACGCTGAAGCGCCTGTGGGCACGTCACCCATGCGAAGACCCCTTTCAGACTTCGAACGGGAAACGCCAGTATCCGGGCATCCGTGAAGGACAGCGCTCCGGCCGACGTGCCTTCGGCATCTCCAGCGCCGAATAAGCGCTGGCGGAGACCGTTCTCAGTCGCTTCGCGCAGTACGCCCTTAACACTGGAGCCAGGGATGACCGGCCAATCAGTGTGCCGTTCCCGCTGCACTGGAAGATCCACCGCTCCCAATGCTGTCCCCGAACCGGGGTGCAACGGTGTGAGCGCCTGAAGGTACAAAATGCCGCCTACGTTATTCGCTGGCATAGTTCCACGATCCTTTCACAAAGAATCCATAGCCCAAAGCACTATCTTCACCGTCCGCGCCGAAATACCGATTTGCCGGCGCCGGCCCTTCGATGAAGTACACCGATCCTGCATCGACGGGGCAGACTCCGCTGGTCTACGCTAAGGCGATCTCGGCACGGTTTGATCATCAGCGCGGGCTGGCTCTCGGCATCGCTATGGCGGGAGTCGGCTTGGGCGCTGCTCTCGTTCCGCAGTTTGCACACGCGTTGATCGGGTAGCGGGCTGGCGAGGGGCGTACGCCGGCCTCGGAGCGCTGATCTTCATTCTTGCTTCCCGGCTGTGGGGTTGTCCGTGGGCGGGCGGGTCGGGGAGCGGGAGGCCGTTGTTGAGAAAGTCCCGAACGCGCCCCTGCGGGGCCTTACGGGTTTTGAGGCGTTGCGATCCGTCCGCTTCTGGTCTCTTGCCGTCAGCTTCTTCATCATGGCCGGAACAACCGGGGGCGTGATCTCTCATCTGGTCCCGCTTCTGGGAGACCGCGGCATCTCTGCGCAAACCGCCACTGGCATGGTGGCCCTCGCGGGAATTGCCTTGATCGCCGGCCGTCTGCTCGCCGGCTTCCTGCTCGATCGTATCCACGCACCCTATGTCGCGGTGCTGTTCTTTCTCGCTCCGCTGGTCGGGATCGCCGTCCTGTTATCGACGCCGCGGCCGGAAGGGGCAGCCGTCGGGACGATACTCCTCGGGATGGGTGTCGGCTCCGAGGTGGATCTGATCGCCTTCCTGGTGTCGCGCTATTTTGGAATGCGGTCGTTCGGCGAGATCTATGGTTACTTCTTCTCGATCTTCATGGTGGGAGCAGGACTCGGTCCCTTTGCCATGGGCGTGTCGTACGACAGGACGCGCTCTTACAAACTGATGCTTCTATGCTTCATGGTCGCTCTGCCGCTGGCCAGCCTGCCCATGCTGCGGTTGGGCACTTACGTCTATCCGAGTACACGCAAAGCCGGCCGGGAGCATGTCCTGACGTCCGCTCAGTATTAGTGAGCCACAGCCGGGAGTCAGTGCTGGGGGATAGGCAGGTCCGGGCTTACAAGCAGTTGGTCGGCAACCATGAATGCACTACTTGGCTGAGTTGTCGCCGTCCCGCGCACATTCGGCAGTTGGGCTCGATGCCGATCCGGTCTGAGACGTCGGTTCCCTCAGGAGCGGACGTTAATCACAATAAGATAATTTCCGGATCCTCGCGGCTGAGAGACTAATCTGCTTGGCGAAAGTTTGCTCTCTATTTTCGGGAGGGCGTCTGCGAGAACCGAAGCATCGTTCTACAGCCTGGCGGAACGGAAGATTTCTTTTGAGTTTTCTGAGGCAGGCCTCATTTCCTAAACACTCCAGCCGCTTTTCCTATTTCCGAAGTACTATTGACCTCGAAATTTGCGGTTCCTAAACTGAACCGATGCCCACGATCCGTATTGTTAGCGCGGCCCTGCTTGTTACGGCGCTGCTCGTGGCTCAAGCGCCGGTTATTGGTAATTGCAATGTTTTTCCGGCGGATGATGTCTGGAACACGCCGGTCGACAAGCTGCCCGTCGATCCGAACTCGGCGGCCTACATAAGCACGATCGGGGCGAGTCTCGGACTGCATGCGGACTTTGGCGCCGGTCTTTACAACGGCGGGCCGATCGGCATTCCGTTTATCACTGTTCCCGGCATGCAGACCAAGTATCCCGCGAGCTTTCTCTACGCCGATGAGAGCGACCCCGGTCCCTACGCGATTCCGCTCAATGCGCCCATCGAGGGCGGCAGCCAGAGCACTGGCGACCGCCACGCGATTTCCGTTGATACGGATAACTGCATCCTCTACGAGCTCTACGATGCGTTTCCGCAAGCTTCGAGCTGGAAGGCCGACTCAGGAGCGATTTTTGATTTGAAATCGTATGCCCTGCGCCCAGCCGGCTGGACCTCCGCCGACGCCGCCGGGCTGCCGATCATGTCCGGCTTGGTCCGGTATGACGAGATCCTCGCGGGGGAGATTCGCCACGCCATCCGCTTCACCGTGCCGCAAACGCGCCGGGCGTATATCTGGCCGGCGCGCCACTACGCATCGAGCCTGACCGGAACCCAATATCCCCCGATGGGCCAGCGCTTCCGCCTCAAAGCCAGCTTCGACGTCAGCGGCTTCTCGCCGACAAACCAAATCATACTTAAGGCGCTCCAAAAATACGGCATGATTCTCGCGGACAACGGATCGGCTTGGTTCCTCTCCGGAGCTCCGGACGACCGCTGGAATAACTCGGATCTTCACGCCCTGGGAGCCGTGCTTGGCTCGAATTTTGAGGCGGTGGATGAGTCTTCGCTCATGATCGACCCGAACTCGGGACAGGCCAGACAATCGGGCGTGACCGTCACCGTCTCTCCGCCAGCCGCTAACATATTGGTAAGCGCTACGAAGCTGTTTTCGGCTTCCGTCAGCGGAACCTCGGACAGTTCCATCATCTGGTCGGTGAATGGCGTAGATGGAGGCGATAGCGCTGTAGGCTGGATCGATTCCACCGGCCTGTTCACGGCTCCCAACGCAGTTCCCTCGCCCGCCACTGTGAATGTGCAGGCGCGGAGCGTAGCTTCACCGACCTCGATCGGATCCGCCGCGGTCACCATCGTGCCTCCGCCGGCGATCAGCTCCGTCAGTCCGTCGCCGCTCCCTCTCGGCTCCTTCACGATGACCGTCAACGGAAGCGGGTTTCAAAACGGCGCCGCGGTGAAGCTCGGCGGCGCGGCGTTGGCGACGGCTTTTGTCTCGCCAATCCAGCTCAAGGCATCCGGATCCGCTTCTTCCACCGGTTCCGGCATTCCGGTCACGGTAATGAACCCCGACGGCGGCGTTTCGAACGCCGTCACGGTGGATGTGGTGAATTTACCGGTCACGGTGACCGTATCGCCTTCCAGCGCCTCGGTAAGGGTGCGGAACACAAAACAATTCACCGCCACCGTGCAGAATTCGTCCAATCAAAGCGTGACCTGGAAAGTGAACGGCATCAATGGGGGCAACGCAACGGTCGGAACCATCAGCGCGAGCGGCCTTTACCGGGCGCCCAACTCGGTGCCCTCGCCCGCCACGGTGACGGTGAGCGCTCAGAGTGTGGCGGCTCCCTCAGCTTCCGGAAGCGCATCGGTGACTGTCACGAAGCACTGATGCCACTGCCAGAGCGCTTTACCTCGAAGCCCAGCCGGCTCTGACCCGCGGGGAGAAGCGCCCGGGCCCGCCGCCACACCGTCATTATTAGGCGGCCTGTAATTCCGATGTGCAGTTCGGGCAGCGCGACGCCTTGAGGGGGATGATCGAGAGGCAGTACGGACAGTCTTTGGAAACCGGCGCAGCGGCCGCCGGCGCCGGCGCGCGCTTCATCCGGTTTACTTGCCTGACCAGTAGAAAGATCGCGAAAGACACAATCAGAAACTCGATCACCGTGTTGATGAACAGCCCATAATTGATCGTCGCCGCTCCCGCGGCTTTGGCCGCGGCCAGGGAGTCGAAGGACTGCGGCGAGAGGTTGATGAACATATTGCTGAAATCCACTTTCCCCAGCAGCAGGCCCAGCGGAGGCATCAGAATGTCGTTTACAAAGGACGTGACGATTTTCCCGAATGCCGCTCCGATGACGATTCCTATCGCCAGATCGAGCACGCTCCCTTTCATTGCGAATTCTTTGAATTCTTTCAGCATGGTTCAGCTCCTAGGGAAGCCAGTGTACTACTGATTGGGCAAAAGGAGCCCTTCGGGAGAAAGGAAGGATTGCGCTGGCGGGACCCGCTCTGGGGGGAACGCCTCCGGGAGGGGCTTGAGGGGCGATTCGAAACTTAGCGCCCCTCGCCCTCCGGAAACAGCTCAGTTGCGGGCGGTCTGCATCTTTGGCACGGCCAGATAACCGGCGAGCTGGTCTTTCTTCACTTGATTCACGACGATCTCGCAGGGTTGCCGCGCGCCGGCCACATAAAATTGAACCGGCTCGTTGGTGTTCTTGTCTTTCTTCTCGATCCGCTTGTCGTCCGCGAAAACATCCAGGGTGTACTTGTTGTGCTTCGGATCGGCTTTCTTGAGCAGGATTCGAATGTCGCCCACCTTTTGCGGCTGCTTGGTTTTTACCAGCGTAAATTCGTAATAGTCCCGCTCTCCGAGTCTTTTTAGCGCCGCGAGTTCCTGGGAATTCGTAGCAATACGGCCGCTCACCACGCCCATGTCGCCCGTGACCCGCTTCAGATCGGCGACCGTGCTCTCGAGCTCTGTTTTCGTGGCCGCCACTTCCTTGGAGACGTCGGCGATTTTCACATCGTTCGCTCCCGCGGCCTGTTTCACGTCGCTCAGCTCGCTGGCCACTCGCTCCTGCTGCGCTTTCTGCAAGGCCTGCTCGGCGGCGAGTTTTTGCGCGAGCTGTTCCGCATGCCGCTGCGCTTCGATCTTGGCCTGCCCGGCGCTCCGGGCGGCGGCAAGCCTGGCCGCACGCAGTTCCTCATTGAGAGCGTCCAGCTTTTGCCGGCTGGAGACGGATTGCTCCGACTCGGTCTCGCGCAATTCCGATATCTGCGTGATCATCGAAGCGCGCCAGTCCGACATCTCCGCTTGCAGATGATGCACGCGCCACAGCAAGTAGGCGTTGCCCCCGAATAAGACAGCAACCAGCGCCGCCAGCGCCCAATGGGAAGTCTTCGGCGTTGTCTGTTCCATAACCATCCTCCTGGCCTGATGAAGCCGAGCGCAATCGGGCTGCCAGTCGGGCGCACGGCAAAGGGAGTGATGCCATCCAGGTGAAAAGAAAGAAGCACGCGGCGTGATTGCTTGAGCCGCGCCGCGCCTCGCGTGAGTTGCGTTTGCGTATTTTCTTCCGGGCCGCGTAAGATTTTTACCCCGCCGGCGATTGCTTCGCCAGACTGAGCCCTCAAAAACCAAGCATCTGAAAAATTGTTTTTGCGCAGCCGCGGAGCGGCTTGATGAGGAGGGCGCGCAGTTCCGGGAACCGCCCAGCCTCGCCTCCGCCGCCTGTGCGGCGGGGCCTATCGTCTGACGATATGAGACGAATAGACAAGCTCCCGTTTTCTCCCCTGGATCGTTACAATAGGTGAAGGTTCCGAAAAAAGAGCGCCGGCCTTTCCGCGCCGCCGGGAACTTTTTTCTCTCAACCTCGTTACAATAGACGAAGGTTCTTGAAAGACACAGATTGAGGCGGAGCGGGCGGCGGCGGACCGGGTGCATCCCTGGCCGCGCCGGCCGCAAAGCAACGTCCTGGAGAGGAGCCGCTATTGCATCCCAAGTTCCTGACGCCGGCCGTACTGTATATACTCAGCAGCGTTTTCCTGTTTCCGGGCTGCGGCAATGCTCCTAAAGAGGTGCGATCCGCCGGAGCGCCTCCGGCTGTTCCGGTCAGCGTGGCCACGGCTGTTCAGCAATCGGTGCCGGTTGAGATTCATGCCATCGGGACCGTGGAAGCATCCAAGGTCGTGCAGGTCAAGTCTCAGATCGCCGGCGAACTGATGAGTGTACACTTTGTCGAGGGCGGCGATATCAAAAAAGGCGACCTGCTGTTTGAGATCGATCCACGGCCTTACCAGGAGGCTCTGCGGCAAGCTGAAGCCGCCGTAGCCAAAGACCGGGCGCAACTGGCCCAGGCAGAAGCGAATCTTGGACGCGACCGGGCGCAGTTGAAATTCGCGGATGCCGACGCCGCGCGCTATGAGGCGTTGTTGCGGGAAGGCGTTGTGTCGCGCGCCCAATACGACCAGGCACGCACCAACGCCGACGCTCTCAAGGAATCGGTGCGAGCCGATCAGGCGGCCATCGACACTGCCCGGGCCGCGCTTCAAAGCGACCTGGCCGCCGTGGACCGGGCGAAGCTCGACCTCAGTTACTGTCAGATCCGGTCTCCGATTACGGGCCGTGCGGGCAATCTGCTGGTGCACGAGGGCAACCTGGTCCAGGCCAACGGCGACAAGGCGCTTGTGGTGATCAACCAGATTACCCCGATATTCGTATCGTTCGGCGTCCCGGAAGAACATTTGAGCGCGATTCGCCGGAGCAGCAGTGTGCGGCAGCTCCCTGTCAAAGCCGCTCCTCAAGACAACCCGGAGAAGAACGTTGCGGGAGTTCTCACGGTCATCGACAACGCGGTTGATTCCGCGACGGGTACGATCCGCCTCAAGGCGACCTTCGAGAATGCCGAGCGCCTGCTCTGGCCAGGGCAATTCGTGAACGTGGCGCTCACGCTGGATACAAGAAACAATGCCGTCGTCGTCCCCTCGGAGGCCGTTCAGGCGGGCCAGCAGGGCCAGTTCATTTACGTAGCCAAGCCGGATCAGACCGTGGAACTCAGAAAAGTGGCGGTGGGAATCAGCGTCGGCAAGGGAGTAGTGATCGATAAAGGAATTGCCCCCGGGGAGGCCGTGGTGACCGACGGGCAGCTCCGCTTGTTTCCAGGAGCGCATATACAATCCGTTCCGGCCAGCAATGTAGATTCGAAAGGGCTGTAAGCAGGAGGCGCCGCAGGCCGGCGCGGGCGGCAGAGTGCGATCGCAGGCTAAGGAAAAACAGCAGGCGCAACGGCATAACGGATTGCGGGCGGATCCGGCGGCCGCCGGCCAGATCCTAAACCGCCGGGCCGGCACGCTGTTCCGCCGTATGAGCGTCCGGCAGCCATCTCGGGTGTTTGTGCGATGAATGTTTCTCGTCTTTTTATCGAACGGCCGGTAATGACGGCGCTGGTGACCTTTGCGATCCTGCTGTTCGGGATCGTCGGTTATCGCGCCCTGCCCGTCGCCGCGCTGCCCAGCGTGGATTACCCGACGATTCAGGTTTTCGCCGGGCTTCCCGGGGCGAACCCCGAGACGATGGCATCCTCAGTCGCCACGCCGCTCGAGAGACAATTCTCGACCATTGCCGGCATCCAGTCGATGAGCTCCGTCAACACGCAGGGCAGCACGCAGATCAGCATTCAGTTCGTGCTCGATCGCAATATCGACGCGGCTGCGCAAGACGTCCAGGCGGCGATCTCGACAGCGCAGGGACAGCTTCCCGCAAATATGCCGCGGCCGCCGTCTTACCAGAAAGTGAATCCGGCCGATCAGCCCGTGCTTTACCTGTCGCTCACCTCCGCCACGCTGCCGCTCTACACGGTGGATGAGTACGCCGAAACGTTGCTGGCGCAGCGCATTTCGATGGCCAGCGGCGTGTCGCAGGTGCAGGTCTACGGGGCGCAGAAATACGCTGTCCGGGTGCTGCTCAATCCCGATGCGCTGGTGGCGCGCGGGATCGGGATTGACGAAGTCCAAAGCGCCATCCAAAAGAGCAATGTGAACCTGCCGACCGGACGGCTATGGGGCGAGAAGCAGGCGTTCACCGTCCAGTCCAGCGGGCAGTTGACGAGCGCGGCAGCGTACCGCCCGATGATCGTGGCGTACCGGAACGGGCTGCCGGTGCGGCTTGCAGATCTGGGCAGGGTGGAGGACAGCGTCGAGAACGACAAGACCATTGCCTGGCTTAATGGCGTGCGCGGGGTGATTTTGGCCATTCGCCGGCAGCCCGGCACCAACACGGTCGAGGTGGTGGACAACATCAAGGCCCTGCTGCCGATATTCCGCAGCGAGATACCGCCGGCGGTCGATCTCTCGGTGGCCTTCGACGCATCGGAGTCGATCCGGGCTTCGATCAACGATGTGAAGTTCACGCTGGTGCTGACCATCTGCCTGGTCGTGATGGTCATCTTTCTGTTTCTGCGCAACCTTTCTGCCACGCTGATTCCTGGCGTCGCCGTGCCGCTCTCCATCATCGGAACGTTCGCCGTCATGTACCTGCTCGGGTACAGCTTGAATAACCTGTCGCTGATGGCTCTGACGCTGTCGGTCGGCTTCGTAGTGGACGACGCCATTGTTATGCTCGAAAACATCGTCCGCTACATGGAAATGGGCAAACCGCGCCTGGAAGCTGCTGTGCTTGCTTCGCGGGAAATCGGATTCACCATCCTCTCCATGACGCTTTCGCTGGTCGCCGTCTTCATTCCGGTCCTGTTTATGGGCGGCATGGTGGGGCGGCTGCTGCACGAGTTTTCCGTCACGATTACGGTCGCAATCCTGGTATCCGGTTTCCTATCGCTCACCCTCACGCCCATGCTCGGCAGCCGCTTTCTGCGCTACAGGCAGGAAGGCCGGCACGGAACAATGTACCGGGCGCTGGAAGCCGGCTTTGAGGCTCTGGCGCGAGGCTACGATTACACGCTGCAAAGGGTGTTGCGCCGCCAGTTGGCGACCCTAACCGTCGCTGTAGCGCTGCTGGCGGGAACGCTCTACCTGTTCTTCACCATGCCCACGGGCTTTATTCCCAGCCAGGACAGCGGATTCATTTTCGGCGTCACCATGGCCGGCCAGGATATTTCCTTCGAATCCATGGCCAAACATCAGAAGGCGGTGGCCGATATTGTCCAGAGCGATCCCAACGTCCGCAACACGGGGGCCTTCGCCCCGCCGGGGAACCAGGGATTCGTATTCATGAACCTGAAGCCGCGCTCCGAGCGCCGCCTCAATGTTGACCAGGTGATGGATGAGCTGCGGCCCAAGCTCGCTCAGGTTCCCGGCATGCTGACGTTTCTTCAAAATCCGCCGCCCATCACGATCAGCGGCCAGTTCACTACCAGCGTTTACTCCATGACCTTGCAAAGCACCAACCTTCAGGAGATCTACACTTGGGTGCCGCGTTTGTTAGCGAAGATGCGGGCGCTGCCTGGATTTTTGGATGTGAATTCGGATTTACAAATTGCCAGCCCGCAGGTGATGGTCGATATTGATCGCGACCGGGCCCTGGCGCTCGGCGTCACGCCCCAGCAGATCCAGGACGCTCTCTATACCGCCTATGGCGACCGCCAGATCTCGACGATATACACGCCCGCTAATCAGTACGAGGTGATTACGCAGGTGGAGCCGCAATACCAGCGCACGCCAGACGCATTGTCGAAACTCTACATACGGTCTTCTCAAGGCCAATTGGTTCCCCTCGACGAGGTGGTAAACATCACCCGCAACGTCGGCCCGCTGAGCGTGAACCATTTTGGCCAGCTCCCGGCCGTCACCGTCTCCTTCAACCTAAAGCCCGGATTCTCGCTCGGCGAAGCGGCCCAGCGGGTGGACGAGGCGGTGCGCGAGCTGCGCATGCCCGCCACGCTCAGCGTCAGCTTCCAGGGCACGGTGAAGGAATTTCAGAAATCCTTTCAGGGGCTCTCGATCCTGCTAATCGTCGCAATTCTCGTGATTTACATTGTGCTCGGAATTCTGTACGAGAGCTTCATTCATCCCATCACTATTCTTTCCGGACTGCCCTCCGCCGTCTTCGGCGCGCTGCTGACGCTGAAACTGTTCCACAAGGAGCTGGATCTTTACGCCTTTGTGGGTTTGATCATGCTTTTCGGGGTGGTTAAGAAAAACGCCATCATGATGATTGATTTTGCTCTGGAAGCCCAAAGAACCGAAAACTCCGGCGCAAGGGACGCAATTTACAGGGGCTGCTTGCTGCGGTTCCGTCCCATCATGATGACTACGGTCGCCGCGCTCTTCGGCACGCTGCCGATAGCGCTGGCCTACGGCGAAGGCGCCGACGCCCGCCAGCCGCTCGGCCTGGCGGTGGTCGGAGGCCTCCTCGTGTCGCAGTTGCTGACGCTTTATATCACGCCCGTGATCTACCTTTACATGGAGAGATGGCAGGCGTGGCTGCGAGGCGAAGGGGCGGTGCGCGAGCCCCGGGAGCCTGCGGTCGCGAAGGCGTGAGCCGGTGCGCCGAAGAGTGCGCGGAACCACTTCGCGCCGAAGGCGTCAAGGCCGCCCAGCCTATGCCGCATCATAGCGGGTTGTGCCGCACTTGATTTTCCCCTTGAGGTACAATCGAAGCCTCTTGTATGAGCGATCGACCCGCGAACATTCACATCGCGTGGGCTACCGAGCGGGAAGCGCCTGTGATTCTCGATTTGATCCGCGCTCTTGCTGAGTACGAAAGACTGACCCACACGGTTACGGCGACCGAGGAGCAACTGCGCAGGACCTTGTTTGGAGAAAGACCGTGCGCCGAGGCGCTGCTTGCGTCGATGGAAGGCGAGCACGTGGGCTTTGCCGTCTTCTTCACAAATTATTCGACGTTCCTCGCCCGGCCTGGGATCTATCTGGAAGACCTTTTCGTCCGGCCCCACGCCAGAGGAAAAGGAATTGGCGCCGCCCTGCTGGCGAGTGTGGCGCGCATTGCGGTGGAGCGCGGATGCGCCCGAATGGAGTGGTCTGTGCTCAACTGGAACGAGTCTTCCATTGAGTTCTACAAAAAGCTCGGCGCCGCGCCAATGAATGAGTGGACGATCTATCGTCTTGCGGCTCCAGGCATCGAAGACCTCGCCAGCCGGTTCCCGGCGAGCTTCTCCCTGCTGCGTAGTTCCCGGCGTTAAGAGTAAATCTGTACGCGCAGCGGCGAATTCCGGGTTCCCAGCCAGGAGGATGAGCGTCGTCCGAATGGGTCGAGGGCCGGGCTGAACGGTGCTGCTTTTTTCGAACGGGCCAGCCTGTTGTTCCCTCCTCACATCAAGCTCATGGGATCTACATCGATGACCAGCGCCGTCGCGGGCCACTTTTGCTCTTCGGCGAAGCGCCGGGCGCCTTGCAGCAGTTGCCCGAGATCGCGGCGGCTGGACGCCTTCAACAGAAATTGATAGCGATACTCGGCCTTCAGTTTCACCATTGCCGCCGCCGCGGGACCCAGCACCCGCACCGTCTTAGGCGAATTCTTGAGATATTCGCCGAGCATGCCGCTAAGCTTCAAGGCCTCCTCCAGCTTCGCGCTGCGCACCAGGATATTGGCCAGCGCGGCGAAGGGCGGATAGTGCAGAAAGCGCCGGAAGTTCAATTCCTTTTCATAAAATCCCTGGTAGTCATGGGCCTTTGCGAACTGGATGACATAGTGATCGGGGTTGAGAGTCTGGATCAGCACTCGACCGGGCAGCTCGCCCCGTCCGGCGCGCCCTGCCACTTGAGTGAGCAATTGGAACGTGCGCTCGGCGGCCCGGAAATCGGGCAGCCCCAGCCCGATATCGGCGGAAACAATGCCGACCAGCGTGACGTTCGGGATGTCGTGCCCCTTGGCGATCATCTGTGTGCCCACGAGAATGTCAAAACTGCCTTCGCGGAAGCCGCCCAGAATCGACTCATAGCGCCGCCCTCCCCGTGCGGTATCACGGTCGAGCCGCGCGATGCGCGCGCGGGGGAAGGCCTCGTGCAGGGTCTGTTCCACTTTTTCCGAGCCGCTGCCCAAGAAGTAGAGGTATTCGCTGCCGCATTTGGGGCACGCGGCCGGCGGCCGCTCCGCATAATCGCAATAGTGGCAGAGCAGGCGCTGCTCGCGCCGGTGATAGGTAAGGGTGACCGAGCAGTTCTGGCACTCGATCCGCTCCCCGCAACTGCGGCAGGCGACAAAGCTCGAGTAGCCCCGGCGGTTGAGCAGGATCATGACCTGCTCGCCGGCGGCGAGGCGCGCTTCGATCGCGTCCAGCAGGCAACGGGAAAACAGCCGCTGCTGGCGCGTCTCGATGAACTCCAGCCGCATATCGATCAGATCGACTTCGGGAAGGGGCCGCTTCTCGATCCGCTCTTGGAGCTCGATCAGCGCGTACTTGCCGCGTGCCGCGTTATAACGGGATTCCAGGCAGGGCGTCGCCGAGCCTAACACGACCGTCGCTCCGGCCCGCTCGCCCCGGACGATGGCGACATCGCGGCCATGGTAGCGCGGCGTCTCCTCCTGTTTGTAACTCGCATCGTGCTCTTCATCCACCACGACCAGACCAAGATTCTGCAACGGGGCGAATACCGCAGACCGCGTTCCCACTACGACCCGCGCCGCGCCGGAGCGAATACGAGCCCATTGAGCGGCGCGCTCGGCGGCGCCGAAGGCGCTGTGCAGAATAGCCGCTTGCTCGCCGAACCGGCGGTGAAACAGCGCTGCGGCCGCGGGAGTCAGACTGATTTCCGGCACCAGCAGGAGCGCGCTCTTGCCCAATTCCAGCGCGGTTTCAATCGCGTGGAGATATACTTCCGTCTTTCCGGATCCCGTCACGCCATGCAGCAGGAAGGTCTGAAATTTGTTCGCCCGGATCGACCCGGCCACGGCCTCCAGCGCCGCGCGCTGTCCAGCGCTCAACTCCGGCTTGGGTGCAGGCTCGGCCGGCGCCAGCTCTTCTCCCGGCTCCTTCCACAGCCGAAGGATGCCCGCTTTTGCCAGGCGGCGCGCAGCGGCCTCGAATCCCTGGACGTCGGCTTCGAGCGCTTCCACCTCGTGGGGACCCGGATGCGCGGCCAGAAAATCCAAAAGCCGCTTTTCGATCTTGGAGACCTTGCGAGGAAAATCCCTGTGCGGGATGCTCTCCACTATAAGGCGTCCATTGTGAGCGCGGAGCGGGTCCCGCAGACGCTCCTGCCGGTCAATACGGATGAGGCCCTTCCGCTCCAGCCCTCGAATGACCCCTGCGGCCAGCGGCAGCTTCTTTTTCAGATAGCTCTCCGCGAGCGGGCGGCGCTCCAGCGCACGCAGAATCTCGGCGACCGGGTCGTCGGCTTCGGCAAACATCGAGTACTGGCGAGCTGCTTCCTGGCCGGCGGGAGTCAGTGAAACAAGGCGAACCCGCCGCACGTCAATGGCGGGCGGCAGCATGACCCGCAGAGTCTCCCCCAGCGGCGCGCGGTAGTAATCGGCGATCCAGCGGCCTAAATCGAGCAGCTCACGAGAAAGCGTCGGCTCCTCGTCCACCAGCCGCAGGACCGCTCGAGCTTCCGCAGTAGGTTGGCGATCGTGGCATTCGAGGATCACTCCGGTCAGCTTGCGCGCTCCGAACGGCACGATAACCCGGCATCCGGGCTGCGCGCTCGCTTCCAGGGCAGGCGGCAGGAGGTACGTGAAGGGCGTGTCGAGCGGAACTGGCAGCGACACGTCGCAGTACAGCGGCATGGGCCTACTGATTGTATAGCAAGCGGATGCCCCGGCGAGCCCCGGAACTGCTTTTCAGGAAGGACGCCGTTCGCCCCGGGGGCATTCCTGCGCCGGCTCCTTCCTCTGCCCGGCGGCTCCGGCGGAGTGCTGAATCCTCCGCCCTGCCATCGCCCGAGTCGTTTCTCCCTTCCTGTGCGAAACTGAAGTGCGTATGTTTCGCCTGGATTCCCATGAGTGGCTGATCGTAGTCTCCGTTGCTGCTTTGCTTGTGCCCGTTCTGTTGTTTCCCCAGGCCGCGAGCCGGTCTGTCCCCACAGCTAAGGCTCTCAAGGTCACCCCCGACCTCGAGCAGCGGCTCGCCAAATGGCAGCCAGTAAGGATGCCCTTCAACGCCGCTGGTTTGAGTGTGCGCGAACGCCAGATGATTGAAAAGCTGGTCCGCGCCTGCCAGTATCTCGACGACATTTACTGGCGGCAGAGCGACCCGCAAGGACTGGCTCTCTATAAATCTCTCGCCGCCAGCAGGACTCCGCGCAACCAACAATTGCGCCGCATGCTGATGATCAACGGAGGGCGCTTCGATTTGCTGGATGAGAACCGGCCGTTCGCTGGAACCGAGCCGATGCCGCCCGGCCGCGGTTTTTATCCCGAGGGGCTGACCCGAGAGCAGATCGAGAAGTATGTCCAGCAGCATCCCGAGAAGAAGGCTGAAATCTACAGCCCTTACACGGTTGTGCGCCGGCGGGGCCGGGAATTGGCAGGCGTCCCGTACCATCAGGTATACAAAGCTTTCCTCGACCCGGCCGCGCAGACTTTGCGCGAGGCCGCGGCGCTCAGCGATGATCCGGCGTTCGCTCGCTTCTTGCAGCTCCGCGCAGCGGCCCTGTTGTCTGATGATTACTACGAGAGCGACCTGGCCTGGGTCGACCTGGAAGATCCCAAATTCGATCTGATTTTTGCTCCGTATGAGACCTATCTGGATGACCTGCTCGGGGTTAAGGGCTCCTACGGCGCAGCAGTGCTCATTCGCGATGAGGAGCAGAGCCGGAAACTGGCAGAGTATCAGAAATATGTTCCGGAGATTCAGGATGCGCTGCCGCTGCCCCCGCAAGACCGGCCTTCCAAGCGCGGCCATTCCACTCCCATGGAGGTGATGGATGCGCCGTTCCGGGCCGGCGATCTCCGGCACGGCTACCAGGCTGTGGCCGACAACCTGCCCAATGATCCGCGCATCCACCAGGCCAAGGGCACCAAAAAAATCTTTTTCAAGAACTTCATGGATGCCCGCGTCAACTACATCATTCTGCCGGTCGCCCGCCTTCTGATGCGCCCCGACCAGGCTGCCAAAGCTTCGGCCGAAGGCTACCTGACGTTTGTGATGCTGCATGAAATCTCGCACGGCCTCGGTCCCGCCTACGCCCGCAAACAGGGCAAGCAGGCCGACATTCGCGAAGCGATCGGCCCGATTTTCTCAGCTCTGGAAGAGGCCAAAGCCGATGTCGTTGGGCTGTTTGGTCTCCACTGGATGATGCGGCAGGGAGCCTTGCCCACCCAGCGCAGCGAAGAATACTACGCGTCTTATGTTGCCGGAGTTCTGCGCAGCGTCCGCTTCGGCCCGGGTGAGGCGCACGGCCAGGCGGAGATGATGGAGTTCAACGTGCTGGCCCAGGAAAAAGCGGTGGCGCGCGATGCTTCCACCGGCCGCTACGTCATCGACTACAGGCGCATGCCGGGAGCCCTGGAACGGCTGGCTAAGGAACTGCTAGAAATAGAAGCTTCCGGGGACCGCGACCGCGCGGAAAACTGGTTTCAGCGGTATGGCGCGATGTCGCCGGAATTAAAAGAGGCTCTCCAGGCGGCGAGCGGGATTCCGGTGGACATCGATCCCATCTTTTCGTTTGCGGAGCCGGTCCGCTGAGGGGACTTCCTGTGGGCGGCCAAAAACGTCTCAGCGCAGGGTCAACCGTTGGGCGATGGCGACCAAGTCGGACGGATTGTCAATCCAAAAATCAGGATGCCAGCTTCTCAACTCCGCACGATCTCCATAACCCCAACCCACGGCGCAGGTTAGCATTCCGGCCCGGCGGCCGGCTTCCATATCCACCGGGGCGTCCCCAATCATGAGGCATTGCTCCGGGCGAACCTTCAACGCTTCCGCCGCTTCCAGCAGAATCGTGGGATCGGGCTTGTAGCGCCCGTTGTCGCTGCCCTGCACGTGATCAAAATGCCGGCGCAGTCCGAATAATTCAAGGACCAAGGCCGTCGTGGCGCTGCTTTTCGTCGTAGCCGTGCTTTTGAGGCCGGGCAGGGCCGCGAGCATTTCCTGAATTCCCGGAAACACGCGCGTCCCTCTATGGGCCCGCTCGCGGTATTGCTCGCGGTAGAGCAGGCAGAGGCGCTCGATTTCGTTTTCGGATGAGCCGGGATAAATCTCGGCGAAGGTTTCCGCGAGGCTCCGGCCGATGTAACGGCGAAGCACCCCCTCGGATACTTCCGGCTTTTGAGCCAGCGAGCACGCCGCCAAAATAGAGCTGCAAATGTCGGTTGCCGAGTCGAGGATCGTGCCGTCTATGTCGAAAAAGAAGGCTTTAATCAACAATCGAGATAGAAGGGAAAGCCCTAAGAATTTGCATCCAGAGTTCAGATGCCGGAATGCTCTGCTTCCCGAGATTTTCACGCCGGCTGCGGGCGTTCCCCTTCGGAGAGGCCCGGAATCCGCTTGCCTGTATCGGGCCGGAGCACCTTCTGCGTCGGCTCCTCTTCGGCCGGCGTGCGCGGGGGCGCTGGAGTGATCGAAGGCAGTGTCTTGCCCTCGATAAGCAACTTGATTTCCGCACCGTCCAGCACCTCGCGCTCGAGAAGCGCTTCGGCGATACGCACCAGGGCGTCGGAATGCTCCTGAATCACCTGCTTGGCCCTCTGGTAGCCCGTGGTCACCAGCCGTTTCACCTGAGCGTCAATGTGGACTGCTGTATCCTCGCTGTAATCGCGATGCTGGGCAATCTCCCGGCCCAGGAAGATCTGCTCTTCTTTCTTGCCGAATGTCAGCGGCCCCATCTCTTCGCTCATGCCCCACTCGCAGACCATGCGCCGGGCCATTTCCGTCGCCTGCTCAATATCGTTGCCCGCGCCGGTGGTCATTTGGTTGAGGAAAATTTCCTCGGCCACGCGCCCGCCCATCAGGATCGCGAGC
Organism: Bryobacterales bacterium; assembly: GCA_035652135.1. GTDB lineage: Bacteria > Acidobacteriota > Terriglobia > Bryobacterales > JACQDG01 > DASREK01. The sequence continues at coordinate 20,114 of DASREK010000238.1, forward strand.
TGCGACTCGAGAAATTGCCGCGAGTAGGTGTGCTTGTCATCCATGGGCAACTGCATGGTGAGGCCCAGGGCCATGCCGCGGGGAATGATGGTCACCTTATGGAGCGGATCGGCATGCGGCATCATCGCGGCGACCAAAGCGTGTCCCGCCTCGTGGTAGGCGGTCGTTTTCTTCTCCTCTTCGCTGAGAATCATCGAGCGGCGTTCGACGCCCATCAACACCTTATCCTTCGACAGCTCGAAGTCCGACATGGTGACTACCTTGCGGTTCTGGCGAGCCGCGTGCAGCGCCGCCTCATTCACCAGGTTGGCCAGGTCGGCCCCGGAAAAGCCAGGCGTGCCCCGCGAAATGACCGTGAGATCCACATCGTCCGCCAGCGGAACCTTCTTCGTGTGCACTTTCAGGATGGCCTCGCGGCCCTTCACGTCAGGCCGCGGCACCACGACCCGCCGGTCAAAGCGGCCCGGCCGCAGAAGCGCGGGGTCCAGAACGTCGGGACGGTTTGTGGCGGCGATCAAAATGACGCCTTCGTTCGAGTCGAAACCATCCATCTCGACTAGCAACTGGTTCAATGTCTGCTCGCGTTCGTCGTGCCCGCCGCCGAGACCCGCGCCGCGGTGCCGTCCCACAGCGTCAATCTCGTCGATGAAGATGATACAGGGAGCGCTTTTTTTGCCCTGATCGAATAGATCGCGCACGCGGCTGGCGCCCACGCCCACGAACATTTCCACAAAATCCGAGCCGGAGATCGAGAAAAACGGGACATTGGCCTCGCCGGCGATGGCCCGGGCGAGCAGAGTCTTTCCCGTGCCCGGGGACCCGACCAGCAGCACGCCTTTCGGGATCCGGCCGCCGAGTTTTTGAAATTTCTGAGGTTCCCGCAGGAACTCGATAATCTCCTGGAGCTCTTCCTTCGCCTCTTCCACGCCCGCCACGTCCTTGAATGTCACCTTTTTTTGCTGAGTGGAGAGCAAGCGCGCCCGGCTCTTTCCAAAGCTCAAAGCTTTATTGCCGCCGGTCTGCATCTGCCGCATCATGAAGATCCAGAATGCGATCAGCAGGATAAACGGAGAGGCGTTGACGAGCAGCGTGACCCAGTTATTCGAGTCCGCCTGTTTCACGTCGATGTTGACTTTCTTTTCCTGTAGCAGCTTATAAATGTCCGGGTAATTGGTCGGGATCGTCGTTCGGAGGGTGACGCTGCTGTTCTTCAGCTTGCCGGTGACCTGGTTTCCGTTAGAAATCGTGACCTCGCTCACATTGCCGGCCTGCACTTCATCGATGAACTGAGTAAAGGTATAGGTCTTCTCGCGCCCGGGGCTGCCGCTTTTCACGACGGACCAGAGCAGCACGGCGGTGCAAATCATGACCACCCAGAAGATTGCCGTCTTAATGGTTGAATTCACACTACGTCTCCAATTCGATTAGACGCTTCCGCCCCGCTCTCGGTCGATTTTTCTTGCCCGCTTTCGCTTTCCGTAATTTCTAGGACAGTCCGGCATTCCGGCCCGGCCGCTAGTTCCGCTGCGACGCCAAACCTCCGGGCCCAAACAATTGCGGACCCCGCTGCGACGACCGGCCAATGTCGGCGCTCCCAAACCGGGATTCGATGCTGTTGAAAGAGGGTCTTCAGCTTTTCCTCGCCGCTCCAGCCTCGGGGATGGTACCGATCGCCCGGCCGCCAGTTGCGCAGCCACAACGGGCGCGGAGTCCTCTCCCAGTCGAGACAACCGACGGTATTATTATAACCTCGATCGCTGTCCCGGTCTGTACCCAATTTGAGAATAAGACGCGTCCGTCCCCCCGGAATCTCGTAGGTCCCTGGCACAGACAAGGGAACCGAGTAATTTCTGTCCTCCAGGCCCTTGACACTCTCGACCGGCGCCAGCCGGATCTGAGAGAACGACCGAAACACGTCCACGCCGGGAATGCGCACCCGCCCATCTCCCTCCGGTAAAGCTGCCAGGGAGCGGATTTGCTCGATGTGAGCGAACTCGATGCCTCGCAAATCCCCCCGCACCCTTTCGACAGCATGGCGCAGCAGCCGGCGCGCGACCGCCGCCGGCAGGGCTGCGATTCCGGGCGCATCCAAATACAGCATCGGCCCTTCCAGCCGCATATATTGTGGAGCCAGCAGCCCGATTTCGTTCCGCCAGTACGCTTCCTCATCGCGCGCCCAATCCGCAAGCTGGGCTAAGGTATTGATGATAGAAGGGTTCCACTCCCTTTCCAGGCGGGGCAGCAGGTCCAGCCGTAAGCGATTACGGGCTATGCTGAGATCCCGGTTCGACGAATCCTCGCGCCAGTTCTGCCCCAAACTTCGCAAGTAGTCCAGAACCTCTCCCCTCTCCACCTCGAGTAAAGGCCGAACGATGCCACCCTGGAAAACGGGATAAATTCCGGCCAAGCCGGCCGTCGCCGAGCCTCGCAGCAGCCGGAACAGCACCGTCTCGGCCTGGTCGGATTTCGTATGCCCGACGGCGATTTTCTGGAATTGGTTTTCCCGCAGGAGCCGCTGGAAATAGCCGTACCGCAGGCGCCGGGCGGCTTGCTCCAGGTTTTCTCCGGTTTTGGAGATTTCGTCGGCGAGACGAGCCGTTTCGAGCGCTAGTTCCAGGTTCAGCGACCGGGCGAGATCGCGCACGAATTCCGCGTCGGCCTTGGATTCGGCGCCTCGCAGGCCGTGCTCTAGGTGAACCACCGCAAGCAGGACGCCAAGTTCGCTCTGCAACTCGCGGAGCACTCGCAATAATCCGACGGAATCGGGTCCGCCGGACACAGCCACACCCACGCGCTCGCCGGCCCGGAGCATCGAGTATTTCCGGATGGTCTGGGCAACGCGTTGGATCACAATTTCATTGTAGGGCTGAAAAAGAGGGTGACGCGTTCGTGGCCAGTTCGTTGTAGCATTTAAGCTGTTGGCGATTAGCCGGGGAAAAACGCTGTAGGTCTTGTCAGAAACGCCGCTGGCGCCTGCGTGCCCATGCGAACTTCTACCGCCTTTCTGGAGACTTCTGCAAGAACCTGGCCGATTTGACATCTTTCATCGCACGCGTTCAGAAGCTCATCGCTGGTCGGGGAAGGGTGGCGGTAAAGACGTGTGATTACGCCTTCCTCGCATGCTTCTAGTGCGGTCACCAGGCCGGCGTCTTCGAGTACAGGCGAATCGTCTCGGCGCCTAACAAGATACCGAGGCGTCAAGCACAGCTTGTCAGCCCCTAATGTTCAATCCCTCAACTCGCTGCGCCGGCAAATCGCCTAGCGATTTCCCCAGGCGCATTCAGGAAACCGCTTTCTCCGCTAACAACCGCTGCACCAATTCCTCAATTTCCCGCTTCAATCGTGCGTGCTCCTCGCCGGTGGCCGGGCTGGCGAAGCCGTCGTGGACGCTTCTGACGCGCCCGTCGCGTCCGAGGAAAATCGAGGTTGGGTAGGAATCGAAATTGACCAGTTGCGGCAGAGCTTTGGGAACCGCCCCCGGCTCCACTACGCCGGCGAGCAGCATGGGATAACGGATGCCATGCCGGCGCATAAACGCCCGGACCTGGCTGCGGTCGATTTCCAAATCGCCGGATTCAAAGCAGAGACCCACAATCTCCAGGCCGTCATCATGGTACTTCCGATACAATTCGGCTAGAAACGGTCCTTCATCCTGGCAGTTCGGGCACCAGCTTCCCATAATGTTCACGATCACGACTTTGCCCCGGAACCGCGAGTCGGCGTTGGAGACGGTGCGGCCCTCCAGATCGGGAAACTGAAACCGCAGCGGCTCGCTGGGGTCCTTTACGCTGGTGTACCGGGATGGGTCCGGCGGCAATGGCAAGCCTCTAGCCAACGCCTCTGATTTGCGAACAGCGGTAAATTTGGTCCGGCGGTTTAGCGTACCTTCCAGCGATCCGTCGGGATGCAACACGGCTTCCAGCAGCATGGGACGGGCGCCGGAGAAATGGCTCAACACGAGCCGGCCGTTCTGCAATCTGCCGCTGAGCGTACCCGTGTCGCCGTCAAGCCGTAAGATGGACGCGCTGATTTCCGCGCCGGATTGCCTCACCAGAAAGCGCCATACGTTCGGCCGGCCGGGATGAATCGTGCCGTCGGAAGTGAGGATCCATTCACCTGCCAGGGACGGGGCGGGCGTTTCGAGGGCGGTTGCAGGTACAAACCGGCGGGCGCGGAATGGGTAGCTGGTAGCGCCGGTTCGACCCTTATGGTCATAGGAGCCTTCCAGCTTGCCGCCATGCAGCGATGCCCGAAGGTCGGAGTTCCAATAATCGAAGCGCAGGTGGATGTGATCACCTTCCATCTCGCCGCTGCTGGATTTTTCTTTCACATCGCCGTTTAAGAAAGCCCCTCGCAATTCCTTCCCGGCCTGGGAAAACTCGATTCGGAACGGAATTTCGAGATCGTTCACCGCGACGACGGCGTCCCACACTCCGTCGATGGACCCCCCAGGCGCAGCCGCGCGCGGAGCCGCACTGAGCGCAATGTAAGCGCCGGCGCCCGTTACGAGCAAGAGCAAAACCAACAGGCTGCCTCTGCGATTCGGTTGCATCTTTCGCCCCTTCCTAACAGCGCAGGCCGGAAACAGAATCGGCCGGAGCGCTGATCCCGGACTGCGGCCTTCATTATATATCCGGCCTGACCGGGAGAATCCCCGCTGCGGCACGCAAGCTGCGGTTCCAGCCGCTCGGTCGGGCGCCCCTTGAGGCCTTCCCCGCTTCTCGAACCGAAGCAGCGCCGCTGCCGGCCAACCGAGCAAGCTACCGGATGCCGCTCCAGGCTTCGCAGATCACGATCGAATTGGAGGGATTGCCCGGCAGATACTTTACGCCCACCGGCCCGGCCAGGCGCAGCGGATCGCGGTCGATGTAGGCCAGCAACGAAGTGATGTCTTGAGCCGCGGAATACGTCACCCCGTTCAGCGTATAGCTAAAATGCAGGACGTGAACGGTAGCGCCGCCAGGAGTATCGAACACTTCTACTTCCGTGATTGATCCGTCAGTAATACGGCCCGCGGCGTTCACCGCCGCCCGGCGGCGCCGTTCGCGTTCCTCCGGAGTGGCGGGATTACGAAAAAGCAGGTAGCACAGAAAAAGCAGCAGAACGGCGGCAGCGGAGGCAGCCGTTCCGAGCCACAGAGACCGGAACAACCTCTACCCCACGGTCGTTTCCTGAAAAGCCTTCTGGTAATCGGCGAGGAAAGCGGCCAGCCCCTTGTCTGTCAGCGGATGATTGAACAGCGAGTCGAGCACTTTGAACGGCATTGTAGCAATGTGGGCTCCGGCCAGCGCGCCTTCCAGCACGTGCAGCGGATTGCGGATCGAGGCGACCAGCACTTTGGTCGGATACCCGTAATTCTGGTAAATCTTGACAATTTGCCGGATCAGCTCCATGCCGTTAGTCGAGATGTCGTCGAGCCGCCCTACGAATGGGCTCACAATATAGGCGCCGGCCTTGGCCGCCAGCAGCGCCTGAGTTGCAGTAAAGCAGAGGGTCACGTTTACCCGGATGCCCTCCGATGAGAGCGCCTTTGTAGCCTTGATGCCTTCCCGGATCAAGGGGCATTTTACGACAACATTCGGATGAATGCGAGCGAGCGACCGGCCTTCGGCGATCATTTCCGGCGCTGTGGTCGCGACTACTTCCGCGCTGATGTCCCCATCCACAAGGTCGCAGATCGCGCGAATCTGTTCCGCATTCGAGCGCCCTTCTTTCGCGATCAGCGAGGGGTTTGTAGTGACGCCGTCAACCAGGCCTAAATCGACGCCGGCCTGGATTTCCTTGAGGTTGGCTGTGTCTAAAAAGAATTTCATTACCGAAGTCTCCTCATTTCTGTCCGGGCTCACGCCCCGGCGCGGCAGCGCCGGGCGTTAACGATCTTCCGCCCGCTTGCGGCCCGCCGGCTTTCTGCCAGCCCGGCGGAGGGATTAACGCCGGATAACGCGGTTTCGCAGAGAGCCGATGCCCTCGATTTCAACGACCACTTCGGATCCTGGGCGCATCGGCCCGACGCCTGAGGGCGTGCCCGTCGCGATGAGATCGCCCGGCTCGAGCGTCATCACCTGCGATATAAAGGCGATTATAGCACCCAGGGGGAAGATCAAATCGCGCGTGTTGCCGTTTTGCTTCAGCTCGCCGTCGAGATACGTCCGCACAGGGAGTTGGGAAGCGTCGACCTCGGACGCTGGCACGAGGTAGGGCCCGACAGCGCAAAATGTATCGAAGCCCTTTCCCCGGGTGAATTGCCCATCCCGCTTTTGAAGGTCCCGGGCGGTGACATCGTTGAGACACGTGTAACCAAAAGCGTGCGCCAGAGCGGCCGCCGGGTCGGCCACCTGGGAACAGCGCCGCCCGATGACGATGCCCAACTCGCCCTCGTAGTCGACGCGCTCGGATTGAGGCGGATACAAAATGGCGTCGCCGGAAGCGATCAGGGCGGAAGGCGGCTTTAGAAACAGTAGGGGTTCGCTGGGCAGCGGATTGGAAAACTCGCGGGCGTGCTCCGCATAATTACGGCCAATGCAGACGATCTTGGAAGGTGAGCACGGAGGAAGCAGCCGCACCTCATCGGGCGAGTAGAGGCGGTCGGACGGAATCCACTGGTCGAGCGGATCGCCGGTGATTTGCCGATACCGGTCTGCTTCGACGATGCCCCACCGGACGCCGCCTGCGCCGTCGCGGATGGTGGCCGGAGCTTGTTTGTCAACTGCAAAGCGAACGAATCTCATAAGTGCCGGCTGCGCAACCCCCTCGCTGTTCTTACGGTATGGCTACTTCGAGCGGAGCGCTGGGGCCGCTCTCATTCCCCTTGTCGTCGACAGCGGTGACGGTGTAGACGTAGCGCCGTTGCCGCTGAACGTCCTTATCGCTGAAGACCGGCGCGCTCAACAGCTCCGCATTGAGCCGTACAGGCGGACTCGGGGCGGATCCGGAGAGGACGCGACGGTAAATATTGTAGCCTGCGGTGTCCGGCTCAGGGCTTAAATTCCAGGAAATCTCGGCGGAAGTTTCCGTGGCGACGGCCCTCAGCCCGGCCGGCGGCGACGGTGGAAAAACGTCGTGGGGCACTATGGCCGCCACCGGCGAATCTGCGCTTTCGTCGATGCCGGTCGAGACCTCGGCGTACGCCCTTACGAAGTACGCATAAGGTTCTCCCCATTCGAAATTGGAGTCCTCAAACAGTGGCGCGGTTGTCGAGCCCAGGTAGGCGAATTGCGGGTTTTCTCCAGAGCGCTTGTAAACGCGGTATCCGGCGGCGCCACTGACAGGCGCCCACTCCAGACGAATGGCCGCCGGCTGCACCGTTGCAGAGAGCTTCGGCGGCGGGCTTACGAGCGGCCCGATTTGGACTATCGCGATGTTGGAAACGCCCAGCGTGCGCCCGCGCGCGCTGAAATTCTTGACCGCCAGGGCGAGGCGAACTCCTGGAGAAGCGGGGAGCGGCAAATGGCGCTCGACTTTTTGTCCCCCGGCGAGATCGTTCCAGGTTGCCAGCTCTCGGGCGCCGGTGTCAAACGAGGCGGCGTCCACCGATCCGGTTTCTACCACCTTGGCCAGCAAACTGGTGCGATCGACCTGTTTCAAGGCGATGCCTTCGGTTGTCTGGCCGGGCGCCGTCCACTGGAGGATCAGTTCCGCGCCGCGCTGGGAAGCTTGAAGATCCGCTGTCCGGGCGGGGATATTCAGCAGCGGCGGCATCGGGTCTCCGATCGCCCCGCATCCGCTGAGTGTGAGGAGCAAAACGGCAAGAACGCCTGCGCCAACCGCCGGAAGAAGCGAATCTGGCCGGACAGTCAGACCGGCGCAGCGCAGCAATGCCGCGGCCCGGGAGCGGTTATGGGAAACGGGTGTGCGGCCGGGGAAGGGCGCGCCGGTTCCCGCGACGCCGCCTCGGTTTCGGGGTGGCATCAGAGGATATAGCGGCTGAGATCCTGGTCCTTGACGATATCGGCCAGTTGCTTGCGAACGTAGTCGGCGTCAATCCGGAAGTTCTTCTTCTTCAAATCGGGCCCTTCAAACGATATTTCTTCCAGCAGTTTTTCCATGATGGTGTGGAGCCGCCGGGCGCCGATGTTCTCCGCGTTCTCGTTGACCTTCGCCGCATAATTGGCGATCTCCAGGATCGCATCATTGCCGATGGTGAGCTTGATGCCCTCGGTCTCGAGCAGGGCGGTGTACTGCTTGACCAGCGCGTTCTTCGGCTCCTGCAAAATCCGGACGAAATCGTCCACGGTCAGCGGCTTCAATTCCACACGAATCGGGAAGCGTCCTTGCAACTCAGGGATCAGGTCGCTGGGCTTGGAAACGTGAAATGCTCCCGCCGCGATAAACAGAATGTGATCGGTACGGACCATTCCGTAGCGGGTATTGACCGTCGTGCCCTCGACAATGGGGAGAATATCGCGCTGCACCCCCTCGCGGCTCACGTCGGGGCCGTGGCCGCCCTCCCGCCCGGCGATCTTGTCGATCTCATCTAAAAAGATAATCCCCGACTGCTCTACACGGTCTACGGCTATGCGCTGAATCTGATCCATATCGATCAGCTTCTGCTCTTCCTCCTGCACCAGGTAATCGAGCGCCTCAGCCACCCGCATCTTGCGCTTTTTGCTTTTCTGGCCGAACAGGCCGGGGATCATCTCCTTCAGGTTGATATCCATCTCTTCGACGCCGGTGTTGGTGATGATCTCGAAGGAGGGGAAGCTGCGCTCGCGCGTCTCGATTTCCACGATCCGGTCGTCCAGCTTGCCCTCGCGGAGCTGCGTGCGGAGCTTCTCCCGGCTCTTCTGCACGTCGGCGCCGTCGGCCTGCGGCTGCGGCGGGATCAGCAGGTCGAGAATGCGGTCTTCGGCGTTGGCCTCTGCCTTCTCGGCCACCAGATCGAGCTTTTCCTCACGCACCATGTCGATAGCAATCTCCACCAGGTCGCGGATCATGGAATCGACATCGCGGCCGACGTAGCCGACCTCGGTGAACTTGCTGGCCTCTACCTTCAAGAACGGTGAGTTCGCCAGCTTGGCCAGCCGGCGCGCCAGTTCCGTCTTGCCGACGCCCGTCGGACCGATCATCAGAATGTTTTTGGGCATGACCTCTTCGGCCATTTCCGGCTGGAGTTTCTGGCGGCGGATTCTGTTGCGCAGGGCGACAGCCACCGCGCGCTTGGCCTCGTGCTGCCCGACCACGTGCTTGTCGAGCTCGCGGACGATTTCGCGCGGCGTCAGCTCGTCCAGCGCCGGAGTATCATCCACGGATTGACTGGGAAGATAGATAACCATAGAAAAACAGCTTTCCGAGACTGCCCGCAGCGGTTAAACGCGCCAGGCAGCGCTGCGGCCGCCTTTGGGCTGGAATGCCGCTGTGGCGCCCGGAGCATGCACCGGCTGCGGCAGGCTCGATCTCATCCGATCTCTTCGAAGGTGACGTTTTGGTTCGTATAAATACAGATCTTGCCGGCGATTTCCATTGCTTCCTCGGCGATCTTGCGGGCGTCGAGCTCGGTGTGCTTCATGAGCGCCGTAGCTGCGGCCACCGCAAACGGCCCGCCCGAACCGACCGCCGCTACGCCGTCGTCAGGCTCGATTACGTCCCCATTGCCGCTCACGATAAAAGTGTACCCGGCGTCAGCCACCAGTAAGAGGGCCTCCAGGTGCCGCAAAACCTTATCTGTACGCCAGTCTTTGGCCAGTTCCACGACAGCCCGGCTCAACTTGCCTTGGAATTGTTCCAGCTTGGCGTCGAAGCGCTCGAACAACGAAAAAGCATCGGCGGTAGACCCGGCGAAGCCGGCAAGCACTTTGTCGTTATAAAGCCGCCGCACCTTGCGAGCCGAGTGCTTCAGAACCTCGCTACCCACGGTGACCTGCCCGTCGCCCGCCATGACCACTTTCCCGTTCCGCCGCACGCACAAAATCGTGGTGGAGCGGACCCGTTGTCCAATTTTCATGCTTTCATTTTCACTATTCAGCGATCAGCTCCGGGCAAACCAAGTTGGGTGCGGCGAGGCTTTTGCCGGGAGCTGATCTCTGATTGCTTAAGGGTCTCTTTCCCTATTGTACGCCAGACGCCGGATTGGCCGTGCACGGACGCGCAGCACAGGTTCTTCTTCGCCAGCACGAGCCGCGCGCAGGACCCTCGTTGCGCCGCCCTACCCTGGCGGCTACACTAGTCTGGAAAGGAGCGCCCGTGCTCGTCGTAATGGACGCCCACGCGACTCAAGAGGATGTCGCCCGCGTGTGCCGCAAAATCGAAAAGCTCGGATTTCGGCCCCACGTCATGCCCGGCGCGCAGCGTACGGCTGTAGGCATCACGGGAAATCCGGGTCCGATCGACCCGGCGGAATTCGAGGACCTGCCGGGAGTGGCCGAGGCGATTCGCGTATCGAAACCTTACAAGCTGGTGAGCCGTGAAGTCAAACCTGACGATAGCGTCATCGAGATCGCCGGCGTTCCCGTCGGGGGAAGCGCTCTCACGTTGATCGCTGGCCCATGTTCGGTGGAGAGCCGCGGGCAGATCCTTGCTGTGGCCCGCGCAGTGGCGGCCGCCGGCGCCCAGTTGCTCCGCGGCGGAGCATATAAACCGCGAACCTCGCCTTACGCCTTTCAAGGACTGCACGAGGAAGGGCTGCAACTCCTGGCCGAGGCGCGCGCTGCAACCGGCCTGGGCATCGTAACCGAAGCTATCGACGTCGAAACCTTCGATCTCGTCGAGCGCTACGCTGATTGCATCCAGATCGGCGCGCGCAACATGCAGAATTTTTCGCTCCTGCGCCGAGCCGGGCGATCGCGGCTGCCCATCCTGCTCAAGCGCGGGATTTCCTCCACGCTCGAAGAATTTCTGATGGCCGCAGAGTACATTTTGTCGGAAGGAAATTATCAGGTTGTCTTGTGTGAGCGCGGCGTCCGTACGTTCGCCGATCACACGCGGAACACGCTCGATCTGAGCGTGGTGCCGGCGGTGCAGCGGTTGAGCCACCTGCCTATAATCGTCGATCCGAGTCACGGCACAGGCAGGCGCGACAAAGTGCTTCCGATGGCCCGTGCGGCCGTAGCGGCAGGGGCCGCCGGCCTCCTGGTCGAAGTTCATACCGACCCTGATCACGCGCTTTCCGATGGTTTTCAATCTCTTTATCCCGGCCAGTTCAGCCAGCTTGCCGAGGAATGCCGGGCCATCGCAAACCTCCTCGCGTCACAGAAAGCAAAGACGGCGGCCGATGCGCGGGCGGCTCGGTAGGAGCCGGCTTCCAATGATCGACGCCGGACGCCGAGGTGTTGTTTGTGCTCTCGCAGCGTTGAGCCTGTTTGCGTGGAGCTGCCGGCCTCGGCGGGGAACCGCTGTCGAGGGCTACGCCTTTGTAGCAACAGCCGCTGGGAATGCGATCACGGTCGTAGATCTTGCTTCTTTTGCAGCTATCCGCCAGATACCGCTTGGCAGCCGCCCCATGCAGATCGTTTCCGACCCCGCGCGGCGTTCGCTCTACGTCATGGGAGAAGGCGGCCCTGCCGGCTTGACGGAAATCGATACGGCGAGGCTTGTAGCGAAACGCAGCCTGTGGCTTGCCGAGAAGCCCCAGCGCATCCGTCTCGCTCCGGGGGGCGGCCGGTTGTATCTGCTGGACGCCCGGGCCCAAACTTTTCAGTCGCTCGATCTAGAAAAAATGACGCGCGGCCGCCAGATCCGCCTGGCGGGACCGCCCGTTGATTTTGATGTGTCGCCCGATGGGCTTTGGGCGTGCGTCTCGCTGCAATGGGGAGAAGTACAGGTGCTGGATTTGGCGCGCTGGAAGGCGTCGGCTGAGATTCAAACGGGCGGCTCGCCGGCTGCGGTGGCCGTGCGCTCGGACAGCCGGCAGGCGTTTGTGGCGAATCCGGATAGCCGCAGCATTGCGGCGATCGACCTGACGGCCGGGCGCGTGGTTGCCCACCTTCCGCTCAGCGCCCGTCCTGAGGTTATGCGCTTTAAGCCAGATGGCGGGGAGCTGTTCGTGTCTGGCGGCGATACGAGCGCGGTCGTGATTGTCTCCGCCTATCGCGATGAGATTGACCAGCCCATGCTGGCTGGCGCCGAGCCGCGCGGCCTGGCCGTGACCAAAGACAATCGCCTGTTATTTGTGGCCAACAGCGCAGCGAACACTGTATCGGTGATCAATATTGATGACCGCCGCATGCTGGCGTCGGTTCCCGTCGGCGAAGAGCCGCGTCAGGTGGCGCTGACGCCGGATGACCAGTATGCGCTGGTGTTGAACTACAAATCGGGCGATATGGCGGTTATTCGCGTGGCGGCCGTTGTCGGGGGCTCGCGCGATCGGATTCAGCCGCTATTCACGATGATACGCGTGGGCAGCCAGCCGGTCGATCTGGCTGTTCAAACGCGATAGCGGGATCTGACGGCACTCCTGCAAGCGCCTGGATTGCCGGTGCACAAGTCGCGGCCAGCCCCCAGATCCAAGGCAGAAGACTGCTGCGCCGGTCGAACACTCGATTGGCTGTAGCGGCGTGCGGCGCGAGAAGCAGGCCTGCTCTGTTGGGAAGCACTGGCTCGGCAGGTAAAACATCGGTTGCTCGCGCGAGCGGGCGAGGTATGTCGCTGCTGGATCGGTCGTTCCTTGGTTGGCGCCAAGCCGGTCTTGAATTTTCCCGCGCGCGGCGGGTGGGCTTGTTCCGGCGGGGTGATCCTGAGGTCTCGGTCCGGCTGTCGGAGCCCGCGGCTCTGGCCGGCTGGGCGGGGCCGTGGTAACATTTGGGAGAGCATGCCGGTGGGCCTGTGGCGCAGTTGGGAGCGCGCTTCCATGGCATGGAAGAGGTCAAGGGTTCGAATCCCTTCAGGTCCACCAAACCTCTCAGCTATCCGGCGCTGACGAGCCTCCGCCGGCGAGGAAGCAAATCCCAGCCGAAAGGCAAACTAAGTACAACCAATAAATATCTCTTCGCACCGGAGCCAGTCTGTTTCCGGTTACGGGCGCAACGCCAATAGATCGAAGCGAACCGGAAGGGCAAAACCAGACAGGACCTTTTCCGGGACAAACACGATCCGGCTCTTGAAAAATGCGCCGCCGTGGCGCATTCCGGCGGACGCGCGTGTCTTTGGAATTGCGCTTCACGCCCACGCGCGCGATTGGCTGATCCGAGTGTGTTAGCATTTCTAAGCTCGGCAACGGGCAGAACCCAACCGGAGGTTTGCATGCGCGCAATCGCAATCAGCTTCGCGTTCACATTGGGAGCCGCCATATTGGCGGCCCAGTCGCAGTCTGTCAAGACTTTTTCCTCGGCCAAAGACGTCGAGGCGCTCATCGCCAAGGCAAAGAGCGAGCGAAAGGACAACCAGCCCGTAGTCACCGAACGCATCCTTCAGCTTCCGCCCTACAATGCGAATCTCGAATACCGCGCCGCGGTCGGGCCCGCGTCCATCCATGAACGGGAAGCCGAGATCTTCTATGTCATCGACGGCTCAGCGACGATGGTAACGGGCGGAAAGCTCGTGGATGAGTCTCGAACGAATCCGAATAACCTCACCGGCAAGGGCATTGAAGGCGGCTCGTCTCGGGAAATCGGAAAGGGAGATTTTATCGTCGTACCGGAAAAAACGCCGCACTGGTTCAGCGCGATCCACGGGACCCTCGTTTTGATGTCGCTGCACGTGCCGCGGCCGGCGGCTCACTAACCGTTGTTCTAGTAATTGGCAACACGAGTGCGTCAGGGCGAGCGCGGCGGGATCCGGCTGGCGCCGGAGCGTTTGGTCCGCGCGAGCCGGCTGGCGGGCAGGGATCACCGGCGGCTGGCCGCCGATCGATGTCGCGCCCGGCGCGCCGCTAGACCGGCTCGGGCTTTCCGCAGGCGTGGACGCCGGGCCGCCGGAGTTCGGGATTGCGGAGGCTACGGCTCGATCCGCTCCGGAGATGGCCGGTTTTCCCGAATCAAGTAGTAGGAACCGCCGGCAGAGACGTCTACTACCACCTGCCGGTAACCGGGAATCGTGATCCCAACATTCCGGCGGCTGCCCATGGGCGCATGAGCGTAAAGCAGCCACTCCCGGCGAGGTGCGCGGCCGAGGACCAGCGACAGCGAAAAAACCGGCAGCGGCGTGGCAGCGTTATAGGGCCGCGGCGGGTCCAGGGTTGTGTCCAGCAGGAACCAACGGTCCTCCGCGGCGTACCGCTCGACAGGACGCGACTGGTACGGGTGCTTCCAGGCGCGGTTCGGCGCCAGTTCGCCGCGCCGCCAGAATCGCCGCAGCGCGCCGTTACGGTGAATGCTGCCGACCGCCTCGAGGATCGCGTCGAGCCACGGCCCCGCTTTCTCCGCGCTATCAGTCCAGCCGCGAAACTCCCGTACACACCGCGGACGCAGCAGCCACAGGCCGAACTGCACCATTGCGGCGTAGCGGGCCGGCGTGAAGGGCGCCACCTTGGCAAGCTGATCGCGTTTTTCCTGCTCGCCATCCCAGGTTGAAAACCCGAACCAGAATCGCGGGTTCAGCCGCATGGCTTCCCGCAACATAAAGACCCAATTCAAAGCCTCGCCTTGCGGGCTCCAGATGTTGTAGTCGGTGCTGGCGTTCCAATTGTGCAGATAGAACGAAGGAGAGCCGCCGTCCCAGATGAGAGGAGCGGGGTCGATGAAGCGGCCTGTGGGCAAGGCGTAGTCGTCCCATTGCTCCCAGCGGGCGTAGTGCGGCGGTCCGAAAGCGTCGTAGCCGATGAAAATCGAGTGGGATCGCCAGGCAGGCGCAATGAGGCCGCCGCGCATGGCCTGTAACAAGGCCCGGTAGCGTTCAATCCAGCCTTGCGCCACGACCGAGCGTTTGAAGTCGCCATCATGAGCGGGGCCGTAAGCATCGAGAAAACGCTTCGACTGCTCGATGGCGGTCCAGGCAATCCGGGACTCTTCGTTGTTGGATACGAAGACCACCAAAGGCGGGTCAGGATACCAGCGCTCGATTTGTTGCAGCAGCGAAGAGGAAACCAGGCGGCGCCCGGCATCGATCCACGGCTCCACGGGTCCCATCGGATCGAGCTGCTTTCGGATCGCGCCGTCCCTTTGGATGACGTTGGGATTCTGCGATGCCGGCAAGAGGTAATACGGAGGTTCATATAGAATCGAGGCAAAGTTCGTCCCAACCAGAGAAATCGGGAGCTTGAGCTCTGCGGCGCGTTTAATGGCCGCTTTGTAATAGGCGAGCGCGGCGGGCGTCAGGGCGGCGTCCGGGCCTGGGAGCGCAAACGAGAGCAGCACGTAGCCACCTGATTCGATCTTTTCGAGCTGATAGTTGGGGGAAAAGGCATGGGTATTCCAATGGGCCGCCAGAGGCAAGGGGCGGCCGGCAGCGGCGTTATTAGCACGCGTGGCTTCTTCGCGGATCGCTCGGGCGGTACTTGAGAGCGCCCCGCCCGACAGCGGCGCATTCACGGCCGCCAAGCAAAGCAAAACAGCGGTTGCTTGTGTTACGCATTTTCGAATCTGGAAGAGGACGGCAAAGGTTGTTGCAGCGCGCCGGGCGCCAGCGGCCTGTCGAGAGAAGGTCACTGCTCCAATGTATAGGCCAGCCGGGGGGCGCGCTCTCGCTGCTTCTCCGCCGCCACGCGTTGGTCATTCAGCAGCTTGTGATGGATTTCGCGCTCCTGAGCGGCGCGGTCGCGGTCGCCCTTCCGATCGTAGTATTGTGCCAGGGCGTAGTGAGCCGGCGCATAGCTGCCGTTGAGGTCGATGGTTTTTTGCAGGGCTGCTGCCGCTTCGTCCCATTTGCCCTGACCTTTCAGGAGCTTGTGCAACTCGAAGTACGCCGGCCAGAAACCAGGAGCGGCCTCGATCGCCTTGCGGAACAACGCCTCCGACTCCTCGGGAACGACCAGCCCCAGCAGGTAGGGGCCGATCGGGCTGGACGGTTTCCGCTCGCAAAAGCGCCGGAGCCGGGAGACCACCTCAGGCAAACGCGGCTGCGCATAGGGAAGCAGAACCTCGAGTGACGCGTAGGCTTCCTCCAGATCGGGATCGGCGTCGATCGCTTTCAAAAAGACGACCAGCGCCTCGTCGTATTTTCCGAGGGCGTAAAGAGCCAGGCCAAAAGATCGCAGAACATTCACGTTTGCTGGAAAGCGCTGGGAGGCGTTTCGCAGAACGATTTCGGCGGGCTCGGGTGTGTCGCGATCGAGAAATAATTGCGCGAGGTCGAGGTAATAAGGCGCCCGCTCGGGATCCCGGCGAATCGCCTCCTGAAATTCCTTTACCGCCGTGGCCGCATCGTTGTGAGCCGCCGCTGCCTTGCCCGCGGTGTTGTGTAGCAGGGCCAGAGCTCGCCAGATCAACGGAGACTTGGGATTCAGTTTGGCCGCGAGGTCGAGATGCCGGCGGGCTTCGTCCAATTTGCCGTGCTTGAGCAGCACCAGGCCGAGGCGGTATTGCAAATCCGCGTCTCGGGGGTGCGCCTTTTCGAGCGCAGTGAGCATGGCTTCCGCCTCGTTCAATTTGCCGGCGGTAGCGAGCTGCACGGCGCGATCGACGCTCGGCTGGTCGGCGGCGAAAGCAGCGGCAGCGAGCAACAGGAGCACGAATTTCATGGCGCAGCCAACTTGCACTCATTCTACTGCAATGCCCGCCGCGGGCGTCGGGGAGACGGGAGGCGCGCGGAGATAGAAGAACGAGGTCTGATTCACGATTCGAGGAGAGAGCATTCTCTCTATTCGAGGGGAAGGTCTTCTTGTTTCTCTTGCCGGGCTGTGCTAAAGTCCCTCTGAACTATTTTTCCGGCTCGCCGAGTCTTGCGAATCATGAAGGGGCTGATGTGGTGAATCGGAGGCAATTTCTAACCTCCGCAACGCTGCTTCCGGCGGCCCTGGGAGCCCAACAGGAAGGCCCGCCTGGCCCGGCCGTGGAAGATCCTGTAGAAAAAATAACCCCGGGAGAGAAGCCCACAGTTGCGGTTTGCCACGTCGGCTTTCGCCCGCGCGTCGGCCGTAAAACGCTTGTGGTGCGCGCGGCGGCCGGCGCGCCGGCCAAGGAATTGATGACCGGCGTGGGCGCTCGGAATCCAATGCCTTTTTTGCCGGGAGGCGCCTCGATGCTTCGTCATGGGATAGTCATTGCGTGTCTGCTTGCTTGTGCGACCTTGCTGCAAGGGCAGACGTCCACAGGTACCATACAAGGCCAAGTGCGGGATGCCAGCGGAGCGGTTGTCCCTGACGCCCGTGTGACGATCACTAATCTCCGGACGGGGGTGCTCAACGAACTGCGCACCAATGGCGAAGGCCGGTATGTCATGCCGTTCCTGCTGCCGGGAGATTACGCCATTGCCGTCGAAAAGCCGGGTTTCCAACGGTTCAGCCGGAGCGGTATCAAACTGGATGTCGGCCAAAACGAATCCGTGGATGTCACGCTGGCGGTAGGCGATGTGGCCACGACTGTCCAAGTAGAAGGGACTCCGCCGCCGCTCGCCACCAACAGCTCGACTCTGGCCACGGTCATCGAGAACAAACGGATTGCGGACTTGCCGCTGAACGGCCGCAATCCATTCGATCTGGCTGCCCTGTCGCCTGGCGTGATTCCCATGGCTCCCGGAGGCCTCGGCGCCGGAATGTCCCCCACACCCTCCATCAGCGGAGGCCGCGACGCCAATAGCGAGATCAGTATAGACGGAACTTCTATTGTTCTTCCGGAAAACAACGTTTCGATCACTACAATGGCGTTCACGCCGTCGGTAGATGCGATCCAGGAATTCTCGGTAATGACCAATACTCTTTCGGCGGAGTATGGGCGTTCGGGCGGCGGCGTCATTAACGTGGCGACCAAGCAGGGCGCCAACCAGCTTCATGGCTCGGCTTTTGAGTTTTTTCGCAACAGCGAGCTCGATGCGAATGACTTTTTCAGCAACCGCGCCGGAATCCCGCGGCACGCATTCCAGCGGAATCAGTTCGGCGGCACAATCGGAGGTCCTGTGGAAGTGCCCGGGGTCTATCGTGGGCGCAACCGTACTTTCTTTTTCTTCGATGAACAGAGTACCCGCCAGCGAAGTTTCAGCCAGTTTACGAATACCATGCCGCTGGATGCGTGGAGAAACGGCGATTTCTCGGGACTCAGGAACTCAGCGGGCGCGCCGCTGCTGATCTACGACCCTCTGACGACCCGGCCCGACGGACAGGGCGGCTATACGCGGGATCCCTTCCCGGGGAATCAGATTCCTTCCGCGCGCATCGATCCCGTAGTGCGGAAGACCGAGGCTTATTTCCCGGAGCCCAACACAACGCCCATCAATCCCTTCACGCAGGTGAATAATTACATCATGGTGGGCAAATCGCCTACAAATGATGATCGATTTGATGTGCGCCTCGACCACAATATTTCCGACCGTTGGCGGATATTCGGACGTTTTTCACACCAATTCAACAAAGTGACGCCCGTGAACTTCTTCAATAACGTGGCCACGCCCTCTGGCAATGGCCCGGAGTCCTTCAGCTTTTACAGCGCCTCGCTCGACCAAACTTACACGCTGAACCCGACTACAATTCTTAACCTGCGCTACGGATTTGGCCGTTTCTTTGACGTGCGGCGCCCTTTCTCGGCCGGCTTTGATATGACGACTCTCGGTTTCCCGCAAGCCGTTCGGGATCAGGCCGCTACCGAGCTTTTGGCTTTTCCCCGGTTTGACATTAACGGAATTTCTTCCATCGGCGCTTCCGGCTTCACGAATGTGCGGATCGTTCCCAATAGTCACATCCTCCACGGGGACTTGACCAGAGTGCTCTCCCGCCACACTTTGAAGCTGGGCGTGGAATACCGGAAGCTTTTGGAAAACTTCCTGCAAGACGCCGCTCCGGATGGCACCTATAGCTTCAACCAGCAATGGACCCAGCGGGATCCGGTGACGCCGAGTTCGACGGCCGGCTTCGGTTTCGCCTCTTTTCTCCTGGGAATTCCTTCGAGCGGCAGCATTTCGCATGAACCGGCCACCGCCACCGCGAGCAGTTATTGGGCTGCTTACATCCAAGATGATTTCCACGCTACCAGCAATCTGACTTTGAATCTCGGCTTGCGTTATGAAGTGGACGTTCCCCGCACGGAGCGGTACAACCGCCTAAGCTACTTCAATCTGAACGAGCCCTCGCCGATAGCCGGCAGAGTGCCCGGCTTCCCGAATCTGGTTGGGGCGATGCACTTCGTGACGCCCGGTCACCGCCAGCAAACCCCAACCGACTGGAATAATTTCGGGCCCCGGTTCGGCTTTGCGTACAAGATCGGATCCAAGACCGTCGCCCGAGGCGGCTATGGGATCATGTACGCTCCCTCAGTCATGCAGGCGGCCGGCTACACCGGAACTATGGGGACTGAAGGGATTACCTCCTCCACCAATTTCATCACCTCGCTGGATGGGAGAATTCCGATCAATTTCGTAAGCAATCCCTTTCCCAACGGATTCAATTTGCCCCTCGGGGCGACACCCGGACCGACCAGCGGCCCCTCTACTGACTTGGGATTGGGAGCCGGATCGAGCTGGTTTATCGACTACCGCAACGCGCTCATCCAGCAGTGGAATTTTAATGTGCAGAGGGATCTTTTTTCCAACACCGTTATAGAACTGGGCTACGTTGCGAGCAAGGGCAATCACCTCGTCGACGGCGAAGGCGGCATGGCTTACAACCAGCTCCCCTCCTCGTTCTTTTCCCTGGGCAACTCGCTCAACAATCTGGTACCCAACCCGTTTTACGGGATTATTGTCAATCCGACCTCGGTTCTGAGCCAGCCTACGGTCACGCTAGCACAATTGCTGCGCCCCTATCCCCAATACACGTCCTTGAGCCCCAGCCGCAAGCCGCAGGCCAACTCGCTCTATCATTCTTTTACATTGCGCGCGGAGAAGCGGTATTCCCAGGGTCTCGGCTTCCTGCTCAGCTATACATTCGGCAAGCTGATCGACGACGCTTCCTCCACCGTCACCTTTCTCGGGCCCTCCGGCAATAAGCAGGATTTCTACAATCGCAAAGCCGAGCGAGCTGTTTCCACTCAGGACGTCTCGAGCCGATTGGTTATCAGCACGGTGTATGACTTGCCCCTCGGCAGAGGGCGCAAGTTCATGAACAACGCGGGTGAGCCCTGGCAGTTTATTTTCGGGGGCTGGCAGACTAACGGCATATTGACTTTCCAAACGGGAACTCCGGTGATTCTCACGCAGACGCAAAACAATACGGCGCTCGGATCGCCCGGCCAAAGGCCCAACAACAACGGCCAGTCGGCACATGTGAGCGGCGGCTCCAAGGACTCCCGGCTGAAACAGTGGTTCAACACGTCGGTGTTTTCCTTCGCGCCACCATTCACTTTCGGCAATGTCGGCCGGACCTTGCCGGACGTGCGCAACCCAGGGCAACGCAACGCCGACCTGTCGCTGTTCAAAAACTTCCGGTTCCGGGAAGACCGCTTTACGCTGCAATTCCGCGCAGAGGCGTTCAACGCCATCAATACGGCCCAATTCGGTCCTCCCGGCGCTCAAGTCGGTTCGTCGAACCTCGGCGTCATCAGCAGCTCCGGCGTCTCGGCGCGCCAAATGCAATTGGCGCTGAAGCTGCTGTTCTGATTTCAAGCGGAACCTTCCTCGGCTTCATGGGCCGGTGTTTCCGGGGGCAGGAATCCGGCCCCTTTTTTTCGGCCACGGCCAGCGAAGCGAGGGCTAGTTGGCGTTTTTTGCCCACTTCTGCACGCGCCAGTTCTTGATCTCCGATACATAGATGCTGCCGTCGTTTTGATCCACCGCAATGCTGTGTGCGTAATCGAGTTTCCCTGGGATCTTCCCGTAGGAGCCGAGAGTACCCAGGATCTGGCCCTCCGTGTTCAGCTTGACAATGCGGTTGTTCAGGCCATCGCACATGTAGAGAGCATCTTCCTTAGGAACGTAATAGAGACCCCAGGGCTGTCCGACGTCCGTCCATTTCCCAAGAAACCTGCCGTTCTGATCGAAGATCTGGACGCGGCTGTTGCTTCGGTCGGCGACGTAGACGCGCCCGCGCGAATCGAGGGCGACGTCGTGCACGAGGTTGAACTCCCCGTCGCCAACGCCCTTCTTCCCCCAGTGCAGCAGATATTCGCCGTCTTTATTGAATTTAATGACCCGGGAGTTGCCGTAGCCGTCGGAGATGAAGAAGTCGCCGTTTGGAGCAAACGCCACATTGGTGGGCAGATTGAAGTACTCCTTGCTGTCATTGTCGCCTTTGATTCCCTGCCGGCCCAGCAGCATGAGAATCTTGCCGGCGGGCGTGGTTTTGAAAACCACGTGGCCGTCCCGGTCAATGAACCAAAGATTGCCGTCGGGATCGACCCGCGCCCCGTGGGCTCCCTTCACGCGCAGCACATTCTCGTTCCAGGCCTGAATTACTTCGCCGTGCTTATCCAGCTCGACGATCGGGTGATCGCTGCGGTTGAATACCCAAACGTTGCCGTTCCTGTCTACATCGACGCCGGAAGCTTCGCCGAAATTCATTCCCTTGGGCAGCTTCGCCCAATCCCTCACCAGGTGATAAGGCAGCGGAGGGCCTTGCTTCAGTTCCGCGGCGGGGGCCGGCGCGAGCGAAAGGAGGACAGTTGCCAGAGCAAAGAGGAGGATTTTCATGGCGCTCAGCATAGTGCGCCCGTTCCACGATGTCAACCGGAGATCGGGAGCCGTGACGGAGCGGGCCGCCGGAGCTTGGGGAGCCTGCTAACAGCGCAAAACCTCGCCGGAATCGAGCCCAAAGGTCTCGGGCTCTTTTTTTGGCGTGCGGCGCCCGTCATAGGAAGCTACGGGCGTCCGGGACTCCTGGAGTGCAGCAAGCCTGAGGCGGGCTACCTCGCCGCAACCACGCGCAGGGGTTTATCCAACCTGAATGTCAGGACAGTTTCGGCCGGCACGCGGACCGCGCTGCCCTTGGTCAGAATCTGCGTCAGAGCGCCGGCTCCGGCGCCGGAAGCCGCTCCGATCGCCGCTCCTCTACCTCCTCCGGCGATAGCGCCGATAATCGCCCCGAGCGCCGCGCCCCCGCCGGTGTACTCCGCGGTGCGTTTATTCGCGCCAATGCCTTCCTTGCCTCGCTGCTGGACGTCGGCCGTGTCCAGCCGGTACTGCCGGCCGTCCACGGAAACAGTTTGCAGATCGAGCGCGAGGTCCGACGCCCCGCGGAACCGGCCACCCTTCGACGCGGACCGGATGACAATTTGCGCATTGGATCCGCGCGGGATCACCACATCCCCGTTGGCATCCAGAACATCGCTAGTGACCTCGGCCGCAAACGTCTGGCCTTCCACCGCCTTGCTCGAATCAATCGTCTCCTCGGTTCGCACCGACACCTGTGTGCCTACTGGAAGCGCGTAGGTCTTGGTCTGCACAGCGCTCTGCTGGGGGTGGTAATGGCCTTGATGAACCGGCTGCTGCGACTGGACCGGTGGTTGCGGCTGTCTTGCCGGCGGGGCCGATTGTGAAGGCGCCGCCGGAGGAGCCTCCGCCTGGGCAACGGGCTGCTGGTCATAGTTCACCGATTGAACGTCCTTCATAGCAATCGTTCGGGTCGTGTTGTCATCGCCGGCAAGAGTGATTTGCGAGGGCGAACTCGCGGTGACAATGCCACTGACCTGGGTTCCGTCACGCATCAATACGGTGGCGTGCAGCCGCTCGGAAGGCGGCGGGCCGGTCTTGCAGGATGCCAGCGCCAGGCAAATCACGATTGTGGGCAAAATAATAAGTCGCCGCATAGAAATCACTCACCCTTCCTGGAGCCCAGTATAGCGAAACCGCGCGTGCATGTTTGAATCCTCCGGCAACTCGCGGCGCGTGGATATTCTCTCATCATTGTCCGCCTGACGGCATAGAAGAGCCCGGACGAGCGGTGGTAGAGTAGCCCTATGTGGAAAACCATTGCGCAGGCCCTCCGGCTCGGAGTTCCCGAGCAGCAGTTGGACGCCATCGGCCCGATACTCGATTCTCTATGGAATGACACGCGCAGGGTTCTTGACCGCGACCTGAGCCTGACGGATCCTGCAATCACATTCCAAGCCGGCCTCGGGGGCGAGCTGTGACCATTGCGGAACTCGGAGCGCAGATCCAATCGGGAAAGATTTCGCCGGCCGAGCTGGCGGCGGAGACGTTTACGCAGATCCGCAAACTGAATCCGGTGCTCAACGCGTATATCACCGTGATGGAATCCTCCGCTATGGACCAGGCGCGGCAAGCCGAACGCGAGATCCGGGCGGGAAATTACCGAGGGCCGCTGCACGGCATTCCGTACGCGGCCAAGGACCTGTTTTACACCAAGGGTACGGCGACTACGGTGGGATCGAAGATTTTCCAAAATTTCACGCCTGATTACGACGCGGCGGTGATCGAGCGGCTCCGCGATGCCGGCGCAATCCTTTTAGGGAAGGCGGGCCTCCACGAACTGGCCTATGGGATCACCAGCAACAACCCGCATTTCGGAACGATTCACAACCCTTGGGATCTGTCGCGCATTCCGGGAGGGTCGAGCGGCGGCTCAACCGCGGCTCTCGCCGCCGGAATGTGCGCGTTTTCCCTCGGTTCGGATACAGGAGGCTCGGTTCGCATCCCCGCGGCCTTTTGCGGCGTTGTCGGCCTTAAGCCCACATTTGGCTGCATCAGCCGTCATGGCGTGTTTCCTTTGGGCCACACGTTGGATCACGTCGGCCACTTTGCCTGGACGGTCCGCGACGCAGCGATCGTGTTGAATGCTATCGCCGGCCATGATCCTCGCGACGGCAGTTCGGCAGTCAGGGCTTTCCGCCCGATTAGCCTGCCGGCGGACGTGAAACTGCGGGGGTTGCCGATCGGGATTCCGCGGAACTATTATTTTGAACGCCTGCAACCGGAAGTAGAAAACGCTGTGCGGGCGGCGGTGAAGACGGTGGAGGATCTTGGAGCCGAAATCCGGGAAATCGAGATCCCGGAAATCGAGGACTTCACCGTCATCGGCCGGCTCATACTGATGCCTGAAGCGACTGCTGTGCACCGCCGCCTTCTCCAGACGCGCCGTGCTGATATCGGAGCCGATGTTTTGGCATTGCTCGATGAAGGCCAGTTCATCCTGGCCGCCGATTATCTCGACGCACAGCGCCGGCGGCGGCAATTGATTCAAACCTTTCAGCGCATCTTCGAGCAGGTGCGCGCCATTGTGACGCCAGCGACACCTTTGACGGCTCCCAAGATCGGCCAGAGCACTATCGAGATCGGCGGCTGCCAGGAGGACGTTCGGCTCGGCTCAACCCGCCTCGTGCGAGCGCTTAACGTGGCTGGCGTTCCGGCGCTTTCTGTTCCCTGCGGCTTCGATGCGCAGGGCCTGCCTATCGGGTTGCAGATTTTCGGGCGCGCCTTCGATGAAGCCAATGTGCTGCTGGTCGGCCACGCCTATGAGCAGGCGACGGAATGGCACAAGCGCCGGCCCGAAATCGCCGTTGCGCCGGCTGTAGTCCGCTAGGGATCGCGGGGCTTTAGGGCTTCTCCTCCGGCAATTCGCGCCTTAGTGAGATTCAGAATCGGGTATACACCCGATTCTGCTTCGTTTCCCGCCACAATAGAATGGCCATTGCCGGTTCAGGAGCGAGATTGGCGCTCCGCCGCGGGATAGCGATCCGGCCGCGCGGATATTCTGAAGCCGGCGTCCATTTCTTGATTCTCATGGCAGAACCACTCCAGACGTCCGGGGTCATGGCCGCCAGCCCCCGCGGGCAGGCCTTCCCGAAAGCCGCGAGCGCCCGCATCGGCGTCGCCATTTCTGCGCAGAGACGCCCTCCTCTGCTGGTGCTCGGAGCTTTTTTGGCCGTCTGGTCTGTGTGGTCGTTCCGGATCCACGCGTCGGCTGCCTTCAGCCAATATCACGACGACACCATGCTGATGGTTTCGGCTCAGGCGCTCGCCGAAAACGGGCATTACACGATTCCGAGTCTCGCCGTTCCCACGAGCGCATCGCCGCCGCAAACCAAATATCCAATTTTTGTTCCATGGCTGTTCTCGCTCGTCTGGCGCTGGAATCCGCACTTTCCGGCCAATCTGGAAGCGATGCAAGCGCTGGCCGCTTTCTTTGGCGTCCTGGCCTTAGCCGCCGCCTATGCCGTGCTGCGAACTTTGAAAGTCGGCGCGTGGGCAGCGGTGGGCATGACGATATTTCTTGCCTTGCAGCCGGTATTCGTGGTGCTGAGCACCAAGCTGCTGACGGACGTGCCTATGATGGCGCTCACGCTGGCCGCGGCCGCGGCTGCTGAACGCGCCCTCGGGAAGCGCCAAGGCTTTTTCCTATGCGCGGCTGCCGGATTTCTGGCCGCCCTGGCCGTTCTAACCCGCACGATCGGAGTTGCCATCGTGGGCGGCTTTTTGATTGCCGCCGTTCTCCGGCGGCGCTTTCGCATGGCTGCCGTATTTATCGCATGCTGCGCGCCGGTTGTAGTTTGGGGACTTTCCCGCGCGCACGACAGCCATGTGCTCGATCCATGGGTGCGGAGCGGCGGGGCCGCTTTTCAAAGCAACTGGCTGTTTTATACGAACTACATCGGCTTCTGGAAACTCAGCGTTTCCTCGCTGCACGCCTTCGGCTATCTGATCGCTCAAAATTTCCTGATGTTTGCCATAACCCCCGGCTTGTATTTTCAATTTCCGCCTCCCGGCGGCCTGCTCATTTACCTGCTGTTTCCGCTGACGGCTGCTATTCTGGCCGGAGTCTTGCGGCACGCGCGGCAAAACGGATGGCAGGTCATTCATTTCGTCTTTCTCTTGCATACAGCGATCATTCTCTGCTGGACGAACCGCGAAATGATCGAGCGGTTCCTGCTGCCGTTTTTGCCGTTGCTGTGCGCCGGCCTTTGGACGGAGGGGCGTTATCTGAGCGCACTGTTTGTGCAAAGCTTCCGGGCCGGACGGGCGCGGGCAAGGTTTCTGATGGCGCCGCTGGCGGCAGGCGTTGTCTTGTTCGCCGCCCGCGGTTTGGAGGCCGGAGCCCGTTACGACTGGGACTACGTGACAGAGGTGATCCCCAGCCATGCCCGCCGGTTGCAACAGAAACGCGAACTTTACGCGTGGGTAAACGCCAACACGGCGCCTTCTGCAACCTTTGCCGCCTGGGATGACGGAGGCCTCTATCTCTACACCCGCCGGCGCGGCATGCGCCCGATTGCTTTCTCCACCGAGTATTACTACAGCAGGAATCCGCAGACTTTGACGGCCGAAATGGCTCATATTTTCGACACGGCCCGCCATATTCACGCCCAGTATTGGGTTCGAGTGGACGGAGAATACGCCGATACGCAAATTGAGAAAGAGATAGAAAAAGTCCTGGCGCCGCTGCCGGTCCTGTTTCGCAGCTCTTCGGGAGCTGTCCGCTTGTATGATCTGCGGCCTGTCGTGACTTCCCCCGCGTCTCAGGAAGAGGCTTCTGCGCCGCGCTTATGAAAATCCGGCCGTTATACGGGAGGGGCGCAAAATTTCTTCCTTGGCTGATTTTGGGTGCGATTCTGGCGGCCTTCCTCGGATACACCCGCTCACTACATCCAGAAAACAATTTCGGCAGATATCACGACGACACGGTCTATTTCAGCGCCGCCCAGGCCCTGGCCGCAGGACAGGGCTACACACTGCCCAGTTTGCCGGTTCCTGGCGGGACCGTGGCGCCCCAGAGCAAGTATCCTTCCTTGTACCCGTGGCTCCTTTCCTGGGTATGGCGATGGAAGCCCCTATTTCCTCAAAATGTGACGCTGGCGCTCCGGTTGACTGTATTCTTTGCCTCCTGGTTCCTCATTGCCTCTTTTTACTGGCTGCGGAGTTGGCTCGGCGAGTGCGCCGCTTTAATCTGTGTAGCGCTAACGGCCTTGCATCCTCATTTCCTCGCCCTGAGCGGCGCCGTTCTCAGTGAAGTGCCCTTCATGGCGCTGGCGATGACGGCCATCGCATGGAATGACCTCGCCCCGGAAAACGAAAGAACCTGGGCTCCGCTGGGGACCGGAGTCCTGGCCGGGGCAGCGACCGGGATCCGCAGCATGGGAGCGGCCGTCGTGCTTGGCCTGGCGGCCGCAGCCGTTTCCCGCAAGCGGTATCGCGATGCAGTTCTGATTTGTCTGGCTGCGGCCCCGGTTGTCGCCGCCACGCTTCCCGCCGGCGCCGTCGCCCTGCCGGGCGGTCCCGCAGCCAGCGCCGGTTGGCGGCAAACCTGGCTCTATTACACAAGTTACTGGGCGTTCTGGAAGCTGAGCGTTCCTACCTGGCCGGTTTTTCTGGAGATGGTGCAATCCAATGTGAAAGACCTGCTGGTGACGCCAGCCTCTCAGTGCCTGTTTCCCGCGCCGGCCGCGCTGGGGCCTTTTGGCGGCGCGTTGCTCTGCATCCTGCTGACCGCGGGAATCACCGCCGGCATTATCCGAAAAGCACGCCGGCAGGGCTGGCAAAGCATTCACTGGGTGCTGCTTTTCTATCTCCCTGTTACGCTGGTGTGGAATTACCCGATCATGAACCGTTTTCTGGTTCCCTTCTTGCCCCTGTTCTACGCCGGCGCATGGATGGAAGGCGCCCATTTGGCGGGCATGGTTCGGAAAACGTTTGGCCAACGCGGTGCGCTCACCGAAAAAATGATTGCAGGACTCATCGCCGCAGGACTGGCGGGGACCGCTTCCGCGGCTGCCGCCACTTACATGAACGATTCGCGTGCGCGGTTGCGAGAGGACGGGAAACAGCGCGCCGCGCTGCAAACACAGAAAGCCGAAGCATACCACTGGATCACGGTCCACACCGATGCATCAGCGAAGATCCTTGCTTCCGAGGACATCTGCCTCTATTTTTACACCGGCCGGCAAGCCGTGTGGCCAATTGCTTTCACTACCGCGCCATTTTATGAGACAGATACTCGCGATCTACAATTGCAGCTCAACCACTGGACCGATGTGGGCCGGACGGTCGGGGCGCGCTACTGGCTTGCCGCCGATGGCGACTACTATATCGAAGCGGTCTCACCGCTGGTTAGAGATAAGATGGCGGCTTCGCAGGCGGCGCTGCCGGAAGTGTTCCGAAGCAGTGCGGGCGCGGTCCGTATTTATGACCTGTCAAGCTGGCAAACTGAGTTCAGCGGACAGCGAATTTCTTGGTCGCGCCCGGCTGTGAAATAGAATTGAATCTGAAATTTCGCTGAAATCTTCATAAACTCGCATCGTTTTCTCAAGGTCGTGTATCCGGTTTTGAGAACATGCAAGACGAGAGCAGGAACTGGGATTGAAAGTGGTATTACCGGACTTTCCTCGCTCCTGGCACTCGCAGAACTCTGGAGGCTGGCGCGCGGTGGCGCGCCCGGTGGCGCTGCATCGATGGTTTTAGAAGGTGCTCGGGGGAAACGCTTAGATTTCGGAAGGAGGTTTCAGCTGCCGCCGCGGTTTGATTTTCCTTAGGCGCCCATAAGGTTTCTCGGCAGCGGGGCGGGATTTTGCAGACAAGTCTTTTCCATTCAATAACTTCAGGGAAAAGCCTCGGTGGGATCTTCCTGCCAGTACTATTTGGATTTAAGAAAATTCTGGTTGCATCCTAGGAAAAATCTGATATAGTACCGAACTGTCCCTGGTACTCATAGATGGCTTATGCCAACAGTCTACAGTGATAAGCCATGACGCCAGGACAGGTTGGGGAGCGCCGGGAGAGAATCGAGATGATTACTATAGCCACTTGTGAATCGCAGCCGATCGTCGTGGAAGGATTGCGCCGCAGTCTGGAAGGGACAAAAGATCTCCAGTTCGTCGGTTCCGTGGCGACGGCGAAAGCCGCGATTGAGCTGGTCGAGCAGCAAAAGCCTTCTGTGTGCCTGATCGACAAGGCCTTCGGCACGAAGGCTGTCTTCCAGCTCATCGCCGACATGAAGGTTCGCTCACCGCAGACCGAGCCGATTTTGTGGGCGGCCGAGATCAGCGAGATCGAATCGTTCCGGGCGCTCCAGGTCGGCGCTCGCGGGATCTTGAAGAAGACGCTCCCGGTCGCGACGATCCTCGATTGCCTGCGGACCGTCGCTCGCGGCAACATCTGGATTGAAAATTCCATCTCCGACCAATTCGTCGGCTTCATCAACAGGCGCAACACGCCCCACCTGACGGCCCGCGAAGAAGAAATTGTGGCGCTTGTGACGCGGGGGATGAAAAACAAGCAAATCGCCGACGCCCTTTGCATCACCACGGGCACGGTAAAAGTTCATCTCATGCACATCTTCGAGAAAACGGGCGTGAAAGACCGCTTCGAGCTGGCCATGTACGGCCGCCGCATGGACGCCGGCTCGCTTGAGCTCGAAGAGAACCAGGCGCTGGCGGCCGGCTTTGGCGGGTAGCGCCGGCCGCTCTTAGTTGGCTGCGGCAGGCTCGTAGATGTAGTCGCCGGCCAGCAGCGATCCGGGAATGTGTTCGACGAGCCGATAGTTTCGGCGGATCGCATCCAGAGCCGGGGCAGGAAGCGAAGGCAACTCGGCATTGCGGGGAACGGCGGCGGGGTGGAGCAGGTCCTCAAACAAAATCACCAAGGAAAACTTTCCGGCTGCCAAATCGCGGCAAACCGGCCCGGGGTCCACTCGCCCCGCTCCGACCATCAGGGTGTAGATCAGAGGCTCGACTTCAAGCCGCCGCCCCGACTGCACCAGAGGATCGAATTGCACCGAGATCACCGGGCCTTTCGCCGAATCCAAATAAGGCCGGAGTTGCGCGTATTCCTGTCGGCGGCGCATCTCTTGAGAAATGCGGTCGCTCAGAATTCTTCCACTCATCACGAGGTTCAGCGCTATATAGACGAGCAGAGGAGCCTGCAAAAGCGTCACGGAGCTGCGGGACTTTTCAAAGCATAAAGGAAAAAAGCGGAGCCGGTGCAGGCTCCACCCGGCGCACAACGCCAGAGCCGTCATCGTCTCGAGCTGGTAGTTGAGGTCCGCGCCGATTTTGGATCCGGTGCTCAACAAAACGGCCATCGATGCCCCGGCGTAGATGTAGAGCGGGTGGAGGCCTTCGCGTATGCTTGCCGGCAGGCCCACCAATGCGATGAGCATCGATCCGCAAGCCACCGGCGCCAGATAGCGTAACTGCGCGGCGAACTTAACGAAACTGAACGGGTTGATGTTGGCGAACACCGTGTTTTCTAGAAATCCGCCGGAGGTTCCGTAGTTCACGCCGGCCGCCAAAGAAATTCCTACAGCGGCAATACAAACGGCAAACCGCACGGCGCGCCGCCGATTCTCGAAGGCGAGGCACACGAAAATAGTGAAGCCGGCGGCGAGTAGGGTCTGTTTCGTGAACAGGGCCGCCAACACGAAAGCTCCCGGCAACAGCAGAAACCTGGTTTCCTGCGCCCGGCGGTAGCGCAAAAAGAAATAGAGAGCTGTGATCGAAAAGCAAAGTCCCAGCACGTCGACCTGGCCGACGGTTCCCCAAAACATCAAATTCGCCGTGGAAGCGGCCAACAGCGTCCCCGCCCAGGTTGCATGCGTTTCCCCAGTGCACAATCGCAAAATTTTCCAGACGCCCCAAAGTATGCCGGTCAGTCCCAGAATCGACAAGAGCCGCCCTGCTTGAAAGGGGGGCAGCCCGAGCCGGTGAAGAGCGGCCTGCGCGGCATAAAAAAGCGGCATGTACGGGGACACCGTGTATGGGTAGGATCCTAGTTTGTGGTATAGGCCCTGGCCCGAAGCGAGACCCAGGGAATGGATGGCCACGGCGGATTCGTTTTGGGTGACTTCGTGCTGCGCCCATAGCGCGGCGCCAATGTGCGCGGCAATCAGCGCGAGCGCGCCCGTCGACAGTACGGCGAGCGTCCGGCGAACATATCTTTCCATGGCGCGCCGGCTTCCGGAGGCCGCTTGGGCTTGGGTGGAGGTCACAGAATGCTTACCCAGCAAAAAGAATCGGCTGCCAGTATAGGGGAACCCGCGCCCGCACAAATCAGGACGCCCCTTTATTTTCGAAATTCTTTTTCCTTAGTCCACGGACCGCCTCAGCAAAATCGCGGCGTTTTGATATAGTTCCGAATAACGATGCGGCAAACCGGCAGGTCGCGCGCAATTGTCGCCCTCATTCTACTGGCGTTCCTCGCAGAGCTCGGGGCGCGCCGTCCGCAGGATTGGTTTGGCTGGTATCACGACGACACGATTTATTTCAGCGCCGCGCGGTCGCTCGCCGAGGGCCGTGGCTACCGGCTGCCGAGCGTGCCGGGAACGCCTCTGGAAACCAAGTATCCCGTGCTCTACCCCTGGCTGTTGTCCTGGATCTGGAGATGGCGGCCTTCTTTTCCCGCAAACGTCTCTTATGCAATTGGCCTCACAGCGCTGTTCGCGTGCTGGTTCCTGATTGCCAGTTTTCAACTGCTCCGCAGCCTCGGTTTTGGGAACGCCGGCGCTGCTTGTATTGTGGCTCTTTGCGCTTTCCAGCCCAGCTTCCTGTTTCTTAGTGGCGCCGTACTCAGCGACGTACCGTTTATGGCTCTGGCGATAACAGCCGCAGTGATGGCGGATTCCGCTATGCGTCCCGGAACCCGGATGACACGCGCGGCCGCGGCCGCCGCCGTGACGGGATTGGCCGGGGGAATGCGAGGGTTCGGGATGGCTCTCGCCGCCGGAATAGCGATTTTCGCTATTTATCGGCGGGCGTTTCGCCAGGGCGCCGTTTTCTGCGCGATCGCAGCGCCGCTGCTCGTTCTGAGCCTCTCTTGGCCCCATGCGAACTCGAGCCTGGAAGCCGCCGCGGCGGGCGACCCGGGTTGGCGGCAGACCTGGCTCTTTTACACCAGCTACGGAAAATTTTGGAAGCTCTGCGTTCCTACCGCCGGCGTCCTGTTCGCAATGCTTGGGGAAAATGTGCACGCTTTCCTGCAAGCGCCGGCGTCGCTTTGTTTGTTTCCTCCGCTAGGAGAAGGCTCGTATGCAGGAACTCTGTTGTGCGTAACTTTGAGCCTGGGAATTCTGGCTGGCGCCGTCCGGCAAGCCCGCCGCTCGGAATGGAAACCCATCCACTTCATCTTTGTTTTCTACTCGTGCCTCGCCCTGATCTGGAACTATACACTGATGGACCGGTTTTTGTTGATCTTCGCGCCGCTCTTCTATAGCGGCCTGTGGGCCGAGACGGAGCACTTGGTTTCGATGCTGCGCGACAACTTCCAGCCACGACGCCCGTTCAGTGAAAAAGCCCTGGCGGGGGTGTTGGGCCTCGCGCTGGCCGCTGTGGGAGCGCGAGCCGCCGTAGAATATCTTCATCACTTCCAGCCGGATTCTTCCGAGCTGAAAGCCAAACGGGCCGCTCTCGCCCGGGAAAAATCGGAGACGTATGAATGGATCCGCAAAAATACGGGGCCTGCGGAACGCTTCGTCGCCTATCAGGATGTCAGCTTGTACCTCAACACCAACCGCCAGGCATTGCGTCCCATCGTCTTCTCGACACAGGCGTTCTACAAAAAGGATGACCAGGTCTTGCGGCGCGACCTGGCTCATATCACCGATGTTGCGCGGCACATCGGAGCTCGATATTGGCTGGCGAGTGACGACGATTTTCAGTTGGAGACCGGCCTACCTCTGATCGAAAAGAGAATGGCCGAGATCAAGGCCGTCCTGCCCGTAGTTTTCCACAGCCGAACGAGCAAGGTGCAGGTGCTTGATCTCTCCTGCCTGCTTCACGCGGAACAGCGGGCGTGTCAGGTAATAGTGCCCGTCCTGTGTCCTACGACCACGGGCTCTTGAAAACTGGGGTACCGCAAAGGGTTAAACCGGAGTACCAGGCGCGCTGGCCGAGGCTTGTTGTGGACCGCCGCGTAGAGCTGGTAAGCGCCTGATTACAGGAAGAATCGCCGCACTTATCACTTAAGGCATACTACTGAATGGCGCTTGTTTATACCACCGACGAACCGATATGTAGTATGTCGAAAATTCTAAAACCTATAACGACAGTCGTACCAAAATTTATACTCTTGTTCAATTGTTTTCTATACGTACTAGCTACTATTCTGCTTTCTCGCGAACTGAAAAAACGGTCCTGTTGGATACGAAAGCCGCCGGATAGAAAAACCTCTCTGGGACCCGGCGGAGCTAGATTCGATGAGCGAAACTCGCCCGGGTCAAAATTCGCGGTGGATCCCTTCGCTAAGCGAGATGGTTTTCGTCTCGGTGATGGCGTGGCTCTTCCTCGGCGCTTCAGGGCCGGAAGCGCTGCTCACCGATGGCGACACCGGCTGGCATATTCGCACTGGCGATTATATACTCGCCACGCACAGCTTCCCCAAACAAGATCTCTTTTCGTTCTCTAAGCCGGACCAGCCCTGGTTTGCGTGGGAATGGCTCAGCGACGTAATTTTCGCCGGGTTGCACAAATTCGGCGGTTTGGCTGGCGTCGTACTGCTTGCGGGAGTGCTGATTGCCGCCACTTCGGCCGTGATGCTCCGCTACATGGTGTGGCAGCGATCTGACTTGTTTGTCTCCATCGTGGTCATGCTGGTGGCCAGTTCCGCTTCGACGGTTCACTGGCTGGCCCGGCCGCACCTGTTCAGTTATTTCTTCCTCGCTATTGCAATCTGGCTGCTTGAGGCCGACCGGCAGCGTCCGACTCGTTGGGTATTCGCCTTAGTCGGGTTGTGCCTGGCGTGGACCAACCTGCATGGCGGATTTCTGGCGCTGCTTTCGACTCTGGCCATATATCTGCTCGGGAGCGCGGTCGAGACGGTCTGGAATAAATCCGGCCCGCAAGGCTGGGCGCAAACAAAGCGGTACGGGCTGCTATTCGGGCTGGCCTCAGCGGCCACTCTGGTCAATCCCTACACGTACCACTTGCATCGCCATATCGTGGAATTTCTGCGTTCCGATTTCATACTCCAACATGTAGCCGAGTTTCAGTCTCCGAATTTTCGCGGCGAAGGCATGCGCTATTTCGAAGTGATGTTGTTTGCCGGCCTTGCCGCCGTGCCGGCGCTGCTGCGGCGCAAAGACGTTACGCAAGCTTTTTTGCTGTTGTTCTGGGCGCACGCGGCTCTGCTTTCCGGCCGGCACGTGCTGCTGTATGTAGTCGTCGCCGCTCCGGTGGTGGCGCGAGAAGCCACGCAGCTTTGGGAACGCGCGGCGAAGGCTGGAATCGGCTGGCTGGCGACTCTGAAGCAGGTGGCGGACGACTACGCTGGCGGCTGCTTCCATCCCGCGGGCGGAACGGGGCGGCGAAGAGCAATTGCCTGGATGGCGCCGGTTTGCGTGGTGGCGATGGGTGCGACGCTTTTCGCCGGACAGCGCAGCGAGCGGCTGCGGTCAGAGTTCCCGAAGACTCTGTTTCCGGTGGATGCCTGCACGGCTGCGGAGTCCCAGTTCGCCGGCCGCCGCATCTTCACTTCGGACCAGTGGGCTGATTATCTGATTTACCGCTACTACCCGAAGATAAAGGTCTTCATCGACGGCCGCAGCGATTTTTACGGCCCGCAACTGGGCAACGAGTACATCCGGGCCATGAACTCCGATCACGCCTGGGCGCAGATCTTCGACCGTTACCGCTTTGACCTGGCTTT
>DASREK010000239.1:0-9454 GCA_035652135.1 Bryobacterales bacterium
TGCCGACCGGGGGAGCGCCAGACTGCCCGCCGCATCCGCCGTTTAGATGAAAATCGCCATCAACGCCATCTCGGCGACTACGGGCGGCGCGCGCACGTATTTACTGAACCTGGCGCGGGCCCTGCCCTCGCTTGGCCGCCACGAATATCAGTTATATATTCCGGGCAGCGCGGCGCCCGATCTGGCCGGATTGCCTGGAAATTTCGAGCTTTTACAGAACGCGCGGGCCGAACGGAGCTATGTCCAGCGCCTTGTCTGGGAGCAGAGCACGCTGCCTCGCCGCGTCTCCCGGTGGGGAGCCAATGTGCTGATCTGCACGGGCAACTTTTGCCCTTTGCGTTCTTCCGTGCCGGTCATTCTTCTGAGCCGCAACGCCCTGTACTTTACGCCGCTGTTTACAAGCGATTTGCTCGAGCGGCGGCATTATTTCTGGGCCTTGCGGCATGCGGCTCTCTCCCGCCTGGGCCTGCTCTCGGCGCAGGCCGCGCGGCTGACCGTTACGCCCACCGAGGCCATGGCGAAGATGATCCGCGCGGCATCCGGAAACAGCCCGGTCGCTCTGCGCACCATTCCTCACGGCTTTGATCCCTGGCCTTCCGGGGCCGAGGCCGGCCCCCCGCCTCCCGCCCCGCCTTTCCGCTTTCTCCTGGTGAGCCACTACAACTACTTTCGAAACTTCGAAACCGTATTCCGCGCGCTCGCCGATCTGCGCGGCGTTTACAAAAACGGCCACGTGAAGCTTGTTCTTACAACGGACATCCGGCCGGGGCTTCGCTTGGGAGGCTACGATACGACCGCGGCTCACCGCCTTATGACAGATCTCGGGCTTCTGGAGTGCGTCTCGGCTTTGAGCGCCGTTCCTTATGACGGTCTGCCCCGCGTGTACGGCTCGGCGCACGCCGTGATCTGCCCCTCCTACGTGGAATCGTTCAGCCACACCCTGGTCGAGGCCATGGGCATGGGAATACCGGTGATCGCGTCG
The DNA here is from genome assembly GCA_035652135.1 of Bryobacterales bacterium. Taxonomy (GTDB): domain Bacteria; phylum Acidobacteriota; class Terriglobia; order Bryobacterales; family JACQDG01; genus DASREK01. The sequence continues at coordinate 983 of DASREK010000239.1, forward strand.
GATATTCCCGCGCATCGGGAGGTGGCTGGCGATGCGGCCGTCTTTTTTTCGCCCCGAGATCCATCGGAACTGGCGGCACGCTGCCGCTCCGTAATGGAAGATGAGGACCTGCGCGGGCGCCTGCGGGCTGCGGGGCGCGAGCGAGCCAGGCATTTCAGTTGGCGGCGGCATTTTGAAGAGCTGTTGTCGGTTGCCGCCGAAGTAGCCCGTTAGCATGGCAAACCATCCGCCAGAGACAGCAGCGGACGACGCCGGGCTTGCGCCGGCGGCTCCTGGAGCGAAGCCGCGGCCGCAAGCCGCGCGGCAAAAAGTTTCCGTGCTCGTGCCCGTTAAAAACGAAGAGGCCAATATCTCCGCCTGCCTGGAATCGCTGCGCTGGGCCGACGAAATATTTGTCGTTGACTCCCAATCCAGCGACGAGACCGCCCGCCTGGCGGAAGCGTTTGGTGCGCGCGTGGTGCAATTCCGTTACCAGGGGGGGCCGAAAAAGAAAAACTGGTCGCTTGCCAACCTGCCGTTCCGCAACGACTGGGTGCTGATTGTGGATGCCGATGAGCGCGTCACGCCCGATCTCGCCGCAGAAATTGCAACCTGTATCAATCAGCCGGATGGGCCGGATGGCTACTACATCAACCGCCGGCTTATTTTCCTGAACCGATGGATTCGCCACGCCGGCTGGTACCCGAGTTGGAATCTGCGGCTGTTCCGTCATCGGCTGGGCCGCTACGAATCGGTCGCCGTCGGCTCCGGCCAGGTCGGCGACAACGAAGTGCACGAGCACGTGGTCTTGCAGGGACGGGCTGGCTACCTGAAGCATGATCTCTTGCATCAGGACTACAAAAGCCTTTTCCACTACATCGAGCGCCACAACCGGTATTCCGACTGGGACTCGGCGGTCTATCTCGAGCTGCGCCGCCAGCCTCTTTTCGCGCAGGAGCCCTTCGACGGCGCCGTGCGGCGCAAGCGCATGTTGAAGCGGGTCTGGGTGCGCCTCCCGCTCCGGCCGCTGCTGCGCTTTCTGTATATGTACGTGCTGCGCGCGGGATTTCTGGACGGCGCCGCCGGCCTGCATTTCTGCCTGCTCGCCAGCATGCATGAGTATCACATCAGCCTCAAGATGAAAGAGAGATTGCGGGAAAGTGGACGCGAGCATTGTCATCCCCACGCATAACAAGAAGCAGGAACTCCGGCGCTGCGTGGAGGCCGTGCTGGCGCAGCAGTTCCATGGAGAGTTCGAGGTCCTGGTGTGTGATGACGGCTCAAGCGATGGCGCCGCAGAAATGATCGAGGAGTGGGCCTGCCGCGACGCGCGCCTCCGGTATTTCCGGCAGCCGAAGCGCGGGCCGGCCGCGGCTCGCAATCTGGGAATTCGCCACGCGCGCGCACCGCTCATAGCGATGACCGACGACGATGCCATACCGCAGCCCGGCTGGCTCGAGCGGCTGTGCGCGGCGCTCAGGGATCCATCCATTCTGGGCGCCGAAGGATTCGTTGCTTCCGGCCGCCCCCTGGGCCCCGGTGAAGCCGCTCCGTCGAATCAAACCGGTGGCGTGTATCTGACCTGCAATGCGATCTACCGCCGGGAGGCCCTGGCGCTGGTTGGCGGCTTCGATGAACGGTTCCCGTTTGCCGCCTTTGAGGATTGCGACTTGGCCGCCAAAATCCGCCGGCATGGGCAGATCGTGTGGGTCCCGGACGCCGTTGTGCTGCACCCGCCCCGGCGGGCGACAGCGAAGAACATGCTCCAGCGCCTCAGACATTGGCCCTGGGTCATGGTGATGGGCAGACGTTACGGTTATCTTGGGTGGCCGCGCTTTCCTACGCGCCATCCGAGGGCGCGGGTGATTTGGAACGCTCTGGTGAAGCTGCCGGCGGGCCGTCTGCTGGCGGCGGTTCGCGCGCTCCCCAGCCATCCGGCGCAGGCCTTCCGCGGAATTCTCCTCTCGCTGGCGGAGCCGTTCGCCGCCCTCGTGATTGCCATTCCGACCTTACTGCGCTTCGATCTCGATTCTGCCGCCTTGCACATGGACTATCTTCATTTGTCCGGGCAGAATCAGAAAGCCGCCGGACGGGACGCGCCGCCTGCGCCATTCCCTAAAGTAGGTCTGGTGATCGTCCATTATAAGCAGCCAGAGCTGCTGCGCCAGTGCATCCAGTCCTTCGAAGGCGCTGCCTACCCAAACCTGCACCGGATTGTTGTGGAAAGCGCTGCGAATGAAGCCGATCTGCGCAGCCTGCGCCGTGACCTGCCGGGCGTGGAATGGCTGGCTGCCGCTGAGAACCTGGGCTATACGGGCGGAAACAATCTCGGCATCGCCAAGGCGCTCGAAGAAGGCTGCAAATTCATTCTGTTGGCCAATGCCGACACCGAGTGCATTGCGCCGGATTTCATCTCCCGGCTGGTGCGTTTTATGGATCTCAACCCGCGAGTCGCGCTCGCCGGCCCTCGCGTCTATCTGCGGCGGCGGGGAGAGGTCCAGAATACGGTTCTGCGCTATCCCTCGCTTCTGGGGAATATTGTGGATTGGTTCGGCTTCCGGCTGTTTCCCCGGCGTTATCAGCGCTCGCGTGACGCGCCTCTGGCGGCCAAGATGCTCAACGGCGTTTGCGTAATGCTCCGCGCCGAGGCCGTCCGGCAAGTGGGCATGTTCGATCCGCGCTTCTTCATGTATATCGAGGACGCCGATCTCGGCTTTCGTCTTCGACGCGCCGGATGGCAAGTGGCGTACGTGCCGGTTGACAGCCTCGTGCATCACCAAAGACGCACTGGATACGAATTGGAAAGCGAGGTCAGCCTTCTGTTGCGCCGGAACTCGGTTTACTTTCTCCGGAAGCATCGGCGCCCGGTTCAGGCATGGGGCTTGGCGGCAGCCAATGTCGTCATGGCGCTGGTGCGCGCTCTGACCAGCACTTCGGCCGGCGCTTTCCGGCGGCGTCTGGCCTTCGTTCGCTCCCTCTGCCGGGAGCTGCGGTTCGTTCTGGCGATCCCTGCTCGCGAATTGCAGCGGCGCCTGCCGGCTCCCTGAATGCTTGTCGTTTCACTCTGGTTCGAAAGAGGCAGAATGGCAAGCCAATGATGCCACAGTCTCGGCAAACATTTCTTTCGGCTGTCTTCTGGAATGCCGTTCTAATGGCGGTTGCTCTTCCCGCCGCCATCGCCGCCAGCATTGTCGTGGGCCGGGTCCTGGGTCCTGCCGGCAAGGGTGAGTTCACACTGGCGACGCTTATCGGCGCGCTGCTGCTGACCGTTCTCAATCTGGGGATTCCCGCGGCGATTTCCTACTTCATAAGCGGCGGCCATGTCCCCGAGGCCTCGTTCGTGAAAACAGTTGTGGTTCTGGGGGCCGCGCTGGCCGCGATCGGATTCGTGCTGACTCTGTCGCTGGATAGAGCCGGATGCGCGAGCCGACTGTTGGGCACGCCGCATCTCACCGCTGCTATGTGGCTCGTCTTTATCGGGTTGCCGTTTCAGTTCTGGGGGACTTTTCTGCAATTCGTCATTCTGGCGCAAGGGCGCCGCGTTCTGTTCGCCGCTCTGCCGGCTTTGGGCCAGCTATTTGTAACTGTTCTCATCGGAATCCTCGCTCTCCTGGGCAGGCTGACGCCTGTTTCGGCCGTGGCTGTAACCGTCGCCTCACAGATCCTTACTGGAAGCACGCTGCTCGTCTTTTCCCAGCTTCATCTGGACTGGCTGCGTGCGCCGCTGCTTTCCCCCCGCTTCTGGAGCAGCGCGGCGAAGTACTCGCTCACCAGTTATGGCGCGAATACGTTGCAATTTCTCATCCAGCGAGCCGATGTTTTTCTGGTGAGCATCTTCCTGGGAGTGCGTGCGGTGGGTCTCTACTCAGTGGCGTACGGCGTTGCGGAGCTGCTCACGCTTTTGCCGCAGCGTCTGAACAATTTGTACGTCCCGCGGATCGCCGGCGAGCGGACTCCGGATGCAAAAAGGCAAGAGGTGCCGCTCTCGTCGTCTCTGGTGTTTGTTTCCACAGCGGCAGCGGCGGTCGTGCTCGCGCTCACAGCCCCCTTCTGCATACGGTTCTTTTACGGCGAGCAGTTCGCTCCGTCTGTGACGCCGCTTCTTCTTTTGCTGCCGGGCATCTGTGCGTTGGCCGCTTCTTCGATCCAGACCGCATATCTATCGGGCGTTGGCCGCGTGGGCACCAATGCCGCGGCGGCAGGCGCGGGCCTGGCGCTGAATCTTCTTCTCAATCTCGTTTCAATTCCTCGCTATGGAATTTCCGGGGCGGCGGCAGCTTCTTCGGCGGCCTATTGCGCGCAAGCGCTCCTGCTCGTACAGGCCGTCGCGCGCCTGACGAATCAAAGGCCGCTGGCGATGCTAACCTCGGCGCCCCCAGCTGTTTTCGCCGGCTATGTAAAACGAGCCTTCCGTGGCGCGCCCTGATGGTTTCCGCGTTCTGGACGGCCACGGCCATTTTGCCCCTTTGGTCCTGGGCCGGCCGGCGAACTTTTGTTAGGTGGCTCAAACTGGTGTGTGCGGCTCAAGGTGGCTACGGCCTTCGAAAAGCCAGAATCCGGTGAAATCGCGAGCGATAATCGCCGGCCGGAGCGTAGCCGCTCGGCGCTGATTCATATACGGCGCCAGGAAGATGATCCATCACGTGGACCCAGATCAGGTCCGGCTTGCGGGCCGCCGCTTCGGCCGCACTTCGCCGGTACGCATCCTCCGAGTAGCCGGTTGGGAGCACAATCGAGTCGATCTGTGCAGGCCAGCTCCACTTCCTTTGATAGAACACGTAAGGATAGTAGAAATCGGCGCCGATGACGATCACGCGGCGAGCTTGGGGAAACTCGGAACGGCCGCGTTCGAAAGCAATGTTATAGGGATAGAAGTGATCGCCGGTGTCATAAACATAATCGCCCCAATGCGAGTTGGGGGCGGCCATCGTGCTTACCGGGTAGACCCACAGATTCCCGGCCAGAACGATTCCCGCACAGGCCCACGCAATTTTTGGGGGCAGCAGCCGGAGCGCCTGGGCGCTGAATGCAGCCAGCGCCGGCAGCCACGCGAGCATGAAGCGCGCGTGTCCCAGGTATTTCGGCCGCCAAACGCCTTGCTGAAGGACTATTGCGCTATCGCCCAAATAGAACAGCGTGTAAGCAACGCCCACAGCCAAGCCGAATGCGATCAGCAGCACGCGCCTTTCCTTGGCCAGCAGAACAACGCCGATCGCCGCGAGCAACAGCAGCCACCCGTATTGTTCCCAAAGAGCGCCGGCGAGGATTTTGTAATTCGAGAAGGTCGCCCAGTTTGCCGGGCGAAATGCATATCCGCGCTGCACCCCGGCGCTCACCAAAAACAGCGCGACCGGCGCCCCGACGGCCCATGCAATCGTTAACCGGCGGCGGCCCCAGGCGCAAAATAGAAGAGAGGTCGCGATGAAAATCAGCGCTGTTTCTTTCAAGAAGCCGGCCAGCAGCAGCGCATACCAGCCGGCGGAACCTGGAATTTTTCCCGTTCGCGAGAATGCGGCCAACTCTTCTATTTCGAAGCAGACAATGGTCATCGCCGCCGCCAGCGGAAGATCCAGATACAGGAGCGTCGAGTAGTACCGCACGGCCGGGGCCGTGGCGATCAAAAATGCCGCTCCCAACTGGATCGGAGCGGAACATGGGGCCAGCGGCCCTCGCATGGCATAGAGCGCCAGGCCCAGCACTGCGAGGAAAGGCGTCACTCTGTAGAGCGCTTCCTGGGCAATCCAGCTTTTGATCGGCGCATACGCGAGCGCTGTGGCTTGCCACCAGATTTGCAGTCCGGGATAGCGGGGCAGCCAGTTCATGTCGACGCTTGAGGCGGTCAATAGAATGGCGCATATCCACAAGCCCATCGCGCAGCCGAGGGCTGCGGCAGCGGCAATACGCCATTTTTTGCGCACGAGAACGAGAGTGGCGGCGAAACATCCCAGGGCCAGGCGCCCCGTCCAGCTTTGCAACAGCGATCGGACAAAAAGAAGCCATTCCCAGAGCCGGAGAATGTGCTGCGACTCGTCGCCCCGCGAAGGCACAACCTGAAAAAAAGCCGGCCAGCTTATACAGAGCAGAGCGGCTGCCGCCGCGGCCGCTTTCCACCACGTCAGGGGTGGCAGGGGGCGGGAATCTCCGGTGACCGCTTCCAGCGCTTTGGCCCAAAGCCGCCCTGCGGCTGCCATTGCCGCGAACCAAAGAATCTGCAAGGGCGGGGCCAGTTGCTTTCCGCCGAAATAAAGCCAATAGGGAAGAATAAGAAAAGCGAGTGCGAAGCAGGCCCCCCAGGCGGCGCGCCGCACAGCCGGAGGAAATGCCGGGCCCGGCGACGTCACGGCGGCGGCGGCTGCGGCGGAAGCCAGAACCAGCTTCGCGGCGGGCCATGGGACGGCCATGTAGCCGGCCAGGCTGATCAATGAGATTCTCCAAGCGAGAGGCAGGCGGGCGGACCACTCTGTTACCAACCGTGGGCCTCCCTCACCAGTTGAGCCGCGCGGTCCCAACTGAACGTAGATTCGATCCAGGATCGCGCTTCTGCCCCCAACCGGGCGCGAAGCGCCGCATCGGAGAGCAGGGCGGACAATCGCTCGTCGATCTCGGATGGAGACTCGGGGTCCACACGGTATCCGGTCGCGCCGTCGCGAATAGCAAAATGTGTGCCTCCGAGACGGCTTCCGATCACCGGTTTGCCGCAAGCGCCGGCCTCCAGAAAAACCAGGCCGAAGCACATTTCCTCTCCGGTTTCTTCCACCCGGCGGTGCAGCATGGCGAACACATCGCACGCCGCGTAATAGAGAGGAAGCTCCTCGTCCGGAACGTAGCCGGCAAAGGCGACGCGCTTTGCCAGGCCCAAATCGGCAGCCCGGCGGCGCAATGCCTCTTCGTAATACCCTTTGCCGGCGACCACATATCGGAGAGTGGGAAAGCGGTTTGCCAGCCGTGCCACAGCATCCAGAAGGCGGTCTACGCCCTGTTGCGGTCGAAGCGCCCCCACCGAGAGCAGTATCAGGCTTTCGTGGCCGAGGCCAAGCCGTCTGCGAATTACATCGCGCGGCAAATCGGGCCGGAACCGGTTCAGATCCGCGCCCCCGAAAACGGTGTGAACCGGCGTTTCCCGAGGCGCGAAGTTCCTCAGGCGCTCGGTGCTGAATTCGCTGTTTGTGAATAGCCACTTGGCCTCCCGCGCGGCTCGCTGCATGGCCCGGCGGCGGAGCCAATCATGTTCAGCGGCCAGCAGGTCTTCGCCCCAGGTGAACAGAGCATAAGGAATTTGCCTCGATTGCCGCAGCCGGGCTGCATACAGGCCCCACGGCAGGTAATATCCGGCGTGAATCAGATCCGGCTTTTCCGCCGCCACCAGATTTTCCACCGCCGAGCTGCCCCGCGCGAACGCGAGAGCCGTATTCAGCTTCCATATCGAGCGGCGCACGCCGACCGGAACGCGAATCACCCTCCAGGGCAAGTCTCTGTCGCCTTGCTCATCTTCCGGTTGTTGGTCCCCGATAATCACAAACTCGTGCGGCAGCCGCCGGTAAATTTCCGAAAGATGTACGAACGCGCCGCCTCCGCCGCGCCGGAACCAACTGGCGAGAACCGCAATCTTCATGAGACCTTCGCGCAGAACGTGACAGCCATTATAGCCGAGCCGGACGAAGCGGCATTTTCGGCGGATCGCGTGTCGCGCGTGAGAATGCGGGAGGCGGCGCAAAAATAGTGCCGACACAACGAGTGCAAACCGACACCGCGCAAAGCGCTCCTTCCCGCCGCCTGGAGCTTCCATCCAGTCAGGCGGGAAATCGAGCGGCTCCGGTACGATACCTCAGCGCAGCGGCGGGCGCCGCCAGGTTACACCCGGATGCGGCAGCGCTGTTGGCTGTAACGGGTGCGTATCTCTGCTATGCGTCTCTTTTTTTCGGGAAAATGCACAACTTCGAAGTGGATGTCGGGACCGATTTTGCGCTGGCCGATTTGCTCTCGCAGGGGAAAATCCTGTACCGTGATATCGCCTATCGCTATTTCCCGCTCGCGCCCTGGGTGAATGCTGCGCTGTTTCGCCTGCTGGGCCGCTCTACTGACGTTTTGCTGGGGGCCGCCACGGCCGCCAGTTTCGGCATCGTCATCCTGGTCTTCCTGCTTGGCAGAGAAATCCTGCCTCCGGCGCCGGCGATGGTGGCGTCGCTCATCGTGCTGAACTCCGCCGTCTACGGGCCGCACCTGATGAGCTATGCCACTCCTTACAGCTTCGCCTGCACGTATGGATTGCTGTTTTCCTTGATTGCACTCTACGGCGCTTGCCGGACCCTGGATACAGCATATTCCCGCTGGGACTTCATAACAGGCTGCGCCGCAGGGCTCGGCATGGCATCGAAGCACGAATTTGCGATCATCAATGCTCTGATCGTGGGCGTGAATCTGGCTTTTCGGTTCTCTGCGCACGGGCGGCGGATCTTGCGAGGCGTTTTCGCCAGCGCGGGAGTCTGCGCCGCT
>DASREK010000240.1:0-19223 GCA_035652135.1 Bryobacterales bacterium
GCGTGAGTATGGCAGTGCGCCCGATAGTGAGGATGCGATCGCCATGCCGATCCACCGCTTTCTTCAATTCCAGCTCGCCGCATGTGTACTTCATGGGCGGCAGAAACCTGCCGTCGGGCAGCGCTTCCCATCCTTCGGCGCGGCCGCTCACGCCGATGAAATCTTCCACCAGGTCGTAGTAAGGCGCGAGATCCTCGTAGCGGAAAGGCCAGTTGACGCCGTAGCCGTCATGCGACGCGGCCTGAAAATCGTAATTGCTGTAGCGGTACGACTGGCGGCCCCACGTGATCGAGCGCCCTCCGACCTGCCGCGACCGCACCCAGTTGAACGGCTTGTCCGGCGGAGTCGTGTAAGGAACATCCGCGTCATTCACGAACAGGTGCGTTGTGTACTCGCTCGAGAAACCCGCGGCGCTGCCCTGGCGCACTTCCAGATCCATCGGTCGGCCGAAGCCGCGAAACGGCATATCATAGGGCCAGGCGTGCTCAAGAAAATCTTTGGCCGGGTCCAGCTTGCGTCCCGCTTCGAGCAGCAGGACTTCCATGCCCCCTTCGGTGAGCTGCTTGGCCGCCCAGCCGCCGGTGGCTCCCGAGCCGACCACGATCGCGTCATAGATTTTCACTGGCATAAAAGCGACTTCATCCGCCGCGCCTTTGCCGGGCGCAGCCGGCGCATGGCGATTTCAAGCGGATCGTCCGATTGCAGGGCGAGCCGCATACCTCAGCCCCTTTGCTCCGGCGCTGCGCACCCCGGAAAGTCCACCTGCGCCGTATTTCCTATGTATTGCAGATCCTTATGGATCCCGACGGGCGATGTGTAGTACCCGTTGATCGTCATCAGCTTCAGCGCCGCAAAGAAGCGTTCCAGATCGTTTGCCGGCTTGTTCTCATTGGCGGCCATCGCGCGCAGGATTTGATCTTGCTGCCCGGCATTGCAGTCGAGAAACCGATTCCGGAAGCGGTTCTTGGCCTCGCTTTCGACGGCTTGAAGACCCGAGATCCATTGCTGCTGCACGTCTTTGCGGCTATTGGCGACCATAAGATCGATAAAGAGGCTTACCTTCGCCTCGCGGGCTCCCGGAGAGCGCCCGTCCGCAGGGATGATCAATTCGGACAGTTGATCGAGCAGCGCATTCTGAGCCGGGGTGAAGAACTGAAGCTTATAGGCGCCGGGCGCGCGGGCAATCGTTTCCAGGTGATGCTGGGCCTCGGCAAGCCGCTCGGCCAGAACCCCCGCCGCAATCAGTTTCAGGGCCGCACGCCGATCGATATTTGACATCCGCCAATTTCCTTTGGACGCGATTGTAGCACTCTACAGCGAGTACAGCCTACCCCCGTGCTGTCCGATCAGAATCTGAAAAATCCGGTGTCCGATCAACTCATGCAAAGTCAGCAGCTCGCGGTTTGCCTCCACGATATTTCCAACCGGCCCGGAGCCGTTTCCGCCCGCCCGGAGCGCGGCGGCAGCCTCGCCGAGGATCGGATCGGAAATTACCTCCCCGGCCATTTCCCAAAGGGTGATGAAGCGGTCCACAGCGGCCGGAAAACTGACATGAAATACGCCCCAGTTGGACGTTGTGCGCGGCGGCTTGTAGTCCAGGTTGAACGGGCCATTGTAATTATGCAGGCGAAGCAGCACGAGCACGTTCAGCCAGTCGAGGGGATTGACCAAACCGACGGCGATGTCCACGTCGTGCTTGAGCCGGTAGCCATCGTTGATGTCGAAATGCCAGAGCTTCCCCGCGAGCAGGGCCCGGGCCAGAGCAGCCCGCGGCGCTCCGCCCCACATCAACTCGTGCAGATATTCGGGGTTCACGCCCACCATCTCGGGATGGGTCAGCAAGCCGCTCGCTATGAAGGCCAACATGGCGTCCGTAGTGGGTAGAAGAATTTCGGCCTGCGGCTCAAAAGGCTTGGCCTCGAGGCAATGCCGGAGCGTGGGCCGGCCGTCCCTTCGCGCAACTTCCCTGTCGCGCGCGCAAGCGGCGTTGATGCCGTCCGCGAACCAGCGCAGCGTCCGAGTCTCTTCGATCGCGCCCTGCACGAGGTAGCCCAGCGTACCCGGCCAGTAGACCACGAACTGGGCTCCCAGCCGGCGCCCGATCTCGACCGTGTTCGCCAGGCGCTCCGCCGCATATTGGCGCACCTCCGGGGCCTCGGCAGCCGAACTGGCGGCCCATACCGGGTGATGGAACGTCTCCGTAGTCACCATCGAGCAGCGCACCCCATGCTCGTCGAGCGCGCGCTTGATATCATCGACGATTTCCCACTGGCGCTCAGTAAGCAGAGTGCCGGCGGGAATCACGTCCGTATCGTGCGTACTCCAGTAGCCGATGCCGATGCGGGAATACTCGCGAATCACATCGCGGTAAGTGATCGGGTCCCGGGTTGGCGCGTGGAACAGCGCCTGGCCCTGATAGGCCGCGGCCCACTGCGGCCCGCTGATAAAATGCCTGCGCCGGACCTCCGGCGAATAGCTGCCTCCGCAGGCGGCCATGAGGCGTTCGACCAGCGCGCGTTGCGTTTCGCTCATGTCATCAGTTGTAACGCACGGGCGGGTTAAAGAAAAGGAGCAGAAGATAAACGGTCATGCGAGAAGTGCTGGAGCGCCGGTTCCGCTTGCGGGAACACGAAACCACCATCAGCCGGGAGATCGTAGGCGGCGTCACCACGTTTCTGACGATGTCCTACATCCTTTTTGTCCAGCCCAGCCTGCTTAGCCAGGCGGGCATGGATTTCCAGGCCGTGCTGGTGGCTACCTGCGCGGCGTCGGCGGCTGCGACGCTTCTGATGGCTTTAGCCGCGAATTACCCGGTTGCGCTGGCCCCCGGAATGGGCGAGAACTTCTTTTTTGTATACACGCTCTGCGGTTCCTACCGTCTGACGTGGCAGCAAGCTTTGGCGGCGATCTTCACCGCGGGAGCGGCATTCATGGCTCTCGCCGCCTTCGGTCTTCGCAGCAGGATCGTCAACGCGATTCCCAATGCGCTGAAGACCGGTATTGCAGCCGGTATCGGCCTGTTCATCAGCCTGATCGGCATGCAATACGGGCGCCTGGTCGTGGCGAATCCGGCTACACTGCTGCAACTCGGCGATCTCCGCAGCCCGATCGCTCTCATTACCATGGCCGGCCTGCTGCTCACTCTGGGCCTCCTGGCTTTCGGCGTACGGGGGGCCATCTTGCTAGGGATTTTGGGATCCACCGCGGTAGCGGCGGGCTTTGGGCGCGTGCATTATTCCGGCATCGTCGCGGCGCCCGCCGGACTGAGCGCCACGCTCTGGAAGATGGATTTCGCCGGCCTGTTCCATCGCGACCCGGCCACAGTCGCCGTAGTGGTCTTCGTGCTGTTTTTTCTGGCCTTGTTCGATACAGTGGGAACCCTGGTTGGCGTTGGAAGGCAGGCGGGTCTGATGAGAAACGGCGCGCTGCCGAGAGCCGAGCGGGCATTGTTTTCCGACGCCACCGGCACCGTCGTGGGAGCGGCGCTCGGGACTTCCACCGTGACTTGCTACATCGAGTCGGCGGCCGGGGTCTCTGACGGCGCGCGAACCGGACTGGCCAGCATGACAACGGGAACGCTGCTGTTGATCAGCATGCTGTTCGCTCCTCTGGCGCGCATGATCGGGGGCGGCGTTCCAGTGCCGAGCGCGCAAGGCGGCGGAGTCGCCTATCCGACCCTTGCGCCCGCGCTCATCCTGGTGGGGGCCATGATGATGCGTTGCGCGCGCGACATGGATTGGGAAGACCCGACGGAATCGGTCCCCGGCTTTTTGACCATGATCCTGATCCCGTTTTCGTTTAGTATCGCCGCCGGCGTGGGAGCGGGCTTCGTGCTATACGCCGCGGCCAAGCTGCTCGCGGGGCGGCCGAAAGAATGCCCGGCGGTGGTTTACGTATTTGCGGCCTTGTACGTCATCCAATATGCCGTGGCGCGGCAATGAGGCAATCGAGGCAGACGCCCGCGTTTTTACTCGGCCGCGAACGGCCCCTTACGCCAAGGCGTCCCTGAGCACTTCCGCGGCATGGCGCGGAGTGCGCCGTGTGAAGTGCGAGATCTGCTGGCGGCAGCTTACCCCTGTAATCACAATCTCGGTGTCGGGGCTGGCCGCGTTGACAGCGGGAATCAGGCGCGTCTCAGCGATGATCCTGCTGATGTCGTAATGCTCCTTCTCAAATCCGAACGATCCCGCCATGCCGCAGCAGCCGGAGTTGATTTCCGAAACTTCGTAGCCGGCGGGAAAGCGCAGGGCCTGGAGAGTCGATGCCGTGCCAATGTGAGCTTTTTGATGGCAATGGCCGTGCAAAAGGATCTTTTTCCGCTCCTGCCTCCATTGCAAGCCGAGTTTACCCTCGTCTTCCAGTTTGCACAGGTACTCCTCGAATAAGTAAGACTGCCGGGCGACGCGCTCGGCGGCGTGTCCCTGAAGCAGGTCCAAATATTCGTCCCGCAATGTCAGCAGGCAGCTCGGCTCGCAGCCGACGACGACGGCTCCCTTTTCCACCAGAGGAACCAACGCCTCCACATTGCGCCGGGCGGCGCGGCGGGCGTCTTCCAGCAGACCTTTGGAGATCATGGGACGCCCGCAGCAATCGTGCTTCGCCAATATTACTTCAAATCCGGCCCGCTCCAGCAGTTCGGTCGCAGCCCGGCCCACCTGCGGGTAGTTATAACTGAGGAAACAATCGTCGAAGAGTACGACCGCACCCCTCGCAGCGCGGCCATTGGCCCTGCCATTGCCGCCGGCCCGCTTCGCAAACCAGCTTTGGAACGTCTCGCTGGCGAAAGCCGGAAATTCGCGGCGGGCGTCGATGCCGAAGGCCATTTCGGCCAGATTCTTTGCCCAGCGCCGGCTCATCATGTAATTGGCGACGCCCGCCATGCGGCTTCCCCAGCGGTTCAGTTTGCCGATGTTGGCGAAGAGCAGAGCGCGTTCGGGCACGCCGTGTTTGGCGTAGTACTGGGCGAGGAACTCGTATTTGATTTTGGCCAGGTCTACATTGGACGGGCACTCGCGCTTGCAACCCTTGCACTCCAGACAAAGATCGAGCGTCTCGTACATCCGGCGGGACGTCAGCTCTTCGGCGGGCAAGCGCCCGGAAAGCGCGGCGCGCAAAGCGTTCGCCCGGCCGCGCGTCGAATGCTCCTCTTCGCGCGTCGCATGGAAGGACGGGCACATCGTGCCCTCGAGCGTCTTGCGGCAGATGCCCATGCCGTTGCACATTTCAACCGCGCCGGCGAACCCTCCTTCCCGTGAGAAATCCAGATGCGTCTGGATCTGGATGGTCTGGTACGTTTTGCCGTAACGCAGATCCTGCGTCATTTCAGGCGCGTTCACAACCTTGCCCGGGTTCATGATGTTCTGCGGGTCGAAGATCGCCTTGAGCTTCTGAAACGCCTCGTAGATCTTGGGGCCGAACAGCCGGGCGTTGAAATGGCCCCGCGCCAGCCCGTCGCCGTGCTCGCCGCTCATCGAGCCGCCGCACTCGACGACAAGCTGGAAGACCTCTTCCGCGATGTCGCGCATTTTGTACATTTCCGACTCTTGCTTCAAGTCGATCAAGGGCCGGATGTGCAGGCAGCCTACCGACGCGTGGCCATAATAACCGCCGGTGGTATCGTGATCGGCGAGAATCTGGCGGAAGCGGCGTACAAACTCGGGCAGCCGCTCGACCGGCACCGCCGGGTCTTCCACAAAGGCGATCGGCTTCCGATCGCCCGGCACGGACATAAGAAGACCGAGGGAATCCTTACGCACCTTCCAGATGCTGGCTTGCCTGGCCGGATCGACCACGGGGAGATGGCCGAAGCCAATGCGCTTTCGTTTGAGCCGGGCATCGAGTTCCTCGACTTTCGAGCGCACCTCCGCCTCGGTGTCGCCATAGAATTCGACGATCAGCAGGGCGCCGGGATCGCCCTGCACAAAATCCATCTGCTTGGCGAACTGCGGCGTCGCGCGAGCCCGCTCGATGATCAGGCGATCCAACAGTTCCGTGGCCACGGGACTGGTGACCGTCATCTCATCTGTGGCTTCGACGGCATCGACCAGGTCATCGAAGAGCACAATCTCGATGGCTTTTTTTTGGGGCAGGGGCACGATGCGCACTTTCGCTTCGCTGGCGACGGCCAGCGAGCCTTCCGCGCCGACGATGGCTTTGCAAAGGTTGAACAGGCCGGGGCGCGTGGCGAAGCCGGCGCCGAAGATGCCCGGTCTCTCCGCTCCGGGAGCGGGAACGAATTCGTCCAGATTGTAGCCGCTGACGCGCCGGATGATCTTGGGGTACCGCGCGAATATTTCCGAGCAGTAGGCTGCTCCCAGAGCGCGTACTTCTCGGTACAGCCGGTTTTCCAGTGCGTCGCCGCGCGACAACTGCTCGAGCCGTTCGGGCGTCACTTCCCGGAAGCGCGCTTCGGAGCCGTCGGATAGAACAACATCGAGCTCCAGCGTGTGATCGATGGTCTTGCCGTAAAGAATGGAATGCGAGCCGGCCGAGTTGTTCCCGATCATCCCTCCGATGGTGGCTCGGTTCGAGGAAGAAGTGTCGGGGCCGAAGCCGAATCCGTAGGGCCGCAAGTACGCGTTCAATTGATCCTGGACCACGCCGGGCTGCACGCGGACCCACCGCTCTTCGGTGTTCACCTCCAGCACGTTGCGCATATATTTTGCGAAATCGATCTGGATGGCATGGCCGACCGTCTGGCCGGAAAGACTCGTACCGCCGCCGCGCGGGAGAATCGGAATGCCATAACGGGCGGCCACACGCACCGCCGCAGCCACGTCATCCCGATGCCGGGGCACAACGACGCCAATCGGCTCGATCTGGTAGATGGAGGCGTCTGTCGAGTAAAGGACCTTGGAATAGGCGTCGAAGCGTACTTCACCTTCGATCTCTTTCCGCAGTTCGGCCTCGAGGTCCGGGCTCGGGTGTTTCATACGGCGTCTCCGGGCGGGAGCCAGAAGGCCGGGCCGGCTGCCGTGATTGTAATCGCGCGTCTGTGCATGTGTTTGCGGGCGTGCGGGTAATTTGGAAGGAAGACTCCGCAGCCCCGCCTGACCTCTTTCAGTTTAATAATCGCTTGCGCCGCAACGCAATCAGTATAATGAAGAGAATGATTCTGCGGCGATTATGCGCATTGCTGGCGAGCTTTTGCTCCTTGCTGTGCGCGGCTGGGGAACTGTCCAATCGCCCGGCGCCGGATTTTCACCTCAGCGATTCCCAGGGCCGGATGGTGAGCCTGAGCTCCTTCAAGGGGAAGGTTTTGCTCGTCGAGTTCCTGTCTACTACCTGTCCCCATTGCCAGAAGTTCGCTCCGGTGCTGGATTCGGTCTACACCCGGCTGAAAGGGCGCGTGGCGGTGGTAGGGATCTCGACCTTTCCCGACACCGCCGAGACCGTGGCCGAGTTCGTGAAAACGTATAAAATTAGCTATCCGGTTTTAGTGGACCCAACCAACAAGGCGGCGATCGATTACCTAAAGCCCGACCCGAATCACGGCTTTTCCATCCCCCACGTCTTCGTGGTTGACCAGTCCGGTTACATTCGGGATGATTTTGTGCAAAACCCTTCTAATGCGGAATTGTTCACTCCCGAGGGCCTGACTCGCCTGTTGCGGGCGTATTTGACGAGCAAGTGAGCCAGGTACCAAGAGTTTGTCTTAAGAGGTACCTGTCTTGCCTCTAAACGATTGTCCTATTGTGTTTTGTCGCATCGCTGTTACAATCGCAGGGGATTTTGCAAAAAAAGCTTGGCAGGCATTCATCGGAGAGAAACAACAAGGGGATAGAAATCAAAGGTGAAATGGTCCGTGAAGGAACAACGACGCTCCCAGCGCTTTCAGCTCACCCTCCCGCTGACCCTGATTCGGGGCAGCCGGGGCGAGATCAACCGGATTGGCGAGACCAGGAACCTGAGTTCCACCGGCGTTTACTTCGTGGTCGGCGAAGCGGTGGAACTCGGAAGCCTGCTGGAGTTCGTGGTGACTCTTCCGGATGAAATCTCAATCGCCGGTCCGGTTCGGCTGCTTTGCAAGGGCAAGGTGACGCGTGTCGAGCAGCAAGAGGCGAGTCTGGTCGGAGTGGCTGCAACGATCGAGCGTTACGAGTTCGTCCGTGATAACGTGAACTAATCCAAGACCAAAGCTTTCAGTCACATAGGCCGGGCTTCCCGGCTTTCATAACTTTTTGACAACTTCCGGGGCTGCCGCTCTTGCTTATGTATATGAATTTGATATAGTAGGATTCCGTTCCATACAAGTTCGTCCACGCGGACGCTCTAGCTTTCTACATTCCGGAAAGGAAGGTGCCTGGTGAGCAAAATAGACTCTGATGACCATGGCAAAACGAAACAGCCCGGCAAGAAAGGATTCTCGCGGCGCTCATTCCTGCAAGGGGTTGGGATTGGAGGCGGCGCGGTAGCCAGCTTGCCCACCGGCTTGCTGGTGGAGCCCGAGGTTGCGAGCGCGGCCCCCGTCATGGGGCCCGGGCCGGTTCGGGTTTCACTACGTATTAATGGTAAGGTTCACAACCTGAATATCGAGCCCCGGGTCACACTGTTGGATGCGCTGCGAAATCATCTGGATATGACCGGGGCGAAGAAAGTCTGCGACCGGGGCACTTGTGGAGCTTGCACTGTGATTCTGAACGGGCGCGCAGTTTATTCTTGCAGCGTCCTGGCTATTGAAGCGCAGGGCAAAGAGATCCAGACCATCGAGGGAATCGGCTCTCTCTCGAAACTGCATCCGGTTTCCGCCGCGTTCGTGGAGAACGACGCCCAGCAGTGCGGGTTCTGCACACCGGGATTTGTGATGGCGGTCAAGGCTTTCCTGGACAGGCATCCCAATCCCACCATGGACCAGGTGAAGAGGGGCCTGGGCGGCAACTTATGCCGGTGCGGCACCTATGTGGGCGTGCGGCAAGCGGCCCTGGACGCAGCGAAGGAGATGAAAGGAGGGCGTCGTGCCTAGTAAATATGATTGGCCTCCCGCTGAAAAACGCAGCCTGATCGGCAAACGGGTGAACCGGCTGGACGGCCCGCACAAGTCAAGCGGGGTTGCCAGATATGCCTACGACACCAATCCGCCGGGGTTGCTGACGGCGAAGATGCTGACCAGCCCTTACGCCCACGCGAAAGTGACGCGCATCGACACCAGCGAAGCGGAACGGCTGCCGGGCGTGCGCGCCGTCGAAGTCATCGCGCCCGCGGGAACCGAGCTCCAGTGGGAAGGGCAGGAGATCGCGGCCGTAGCGGCCGATACCGAAGAGCTGGCGCGCGACGGCGTCCGCAAAATCAAGGTCGAATATGAAGTGCTGCCGCACCTGGTGCACGAGTACGATTTGACCAAGGCGGGTAACCGGGCCAAGCCGTCGGCGGAGGAAACCAAGGGGAATCCCGACCAGGCTTTCTCCAGCGCCGATGTTGTTCACGAAGGCGAGTATGGCATCAACACGGAATGCCACTGCTGCCTCGAGGCTCACGGCCAGGTTGTGGAGTGGAACGGCGACAACGTGACAGTCACCGCTTCCACGCAGGCCGTCGGCCGGCTCGGCGGCGATTTGGCGAAAGTACTCGCTTCTTCGCCGGGAACGGAGAACATCAAGCCCTCTAATATTCGCGTCATCACCCAGTACATGGGCGGCGGCTTCGGGTCGAAGTTCTCGATCGACACTTGGGGCATCGCTTGCACCAAACTGGCGCGGCGCACAGGCAAGCCAGTGAAGCTGATGCTCGAGCGGGATCAGGAACTGCAAATGGCCGGCATGCGTCCGTCCGATTTCGCGAAAATCAAAGTTGGCGCGAAGAAAGACGGAACCGTCGTAGCCTGGGAGTCGGAGTCCTGGTCCACTGGCGGCATGGCTGGCGGGGGCGCTCCTCCACTGCCATACATTTTCGCTGACATTCCCAACCAGAAGAAGCGGCACATTGCGGTTTCGACTAATACCGGGCCGGCGCGGGCCTGGCGGGCGCCGAATCACCCGCAAGCGGCCGTTCTCACGATGAACGCCCTCGACGATCTGGCGGCCAAGCTAAACATGGATCCGGTCGAGGTGTTCATGAAGAACCTGCACTACACGCCGCGTCCGGACGTTTACGAGGCCGAGCTCAAGAAGGCTATGGAGCTGATGGACTGGAAGGCGAAGTGGCATCCGCGCGGCCAGGGCGGAAACGGCCATATCAAGAGCGGTGTGGGCGTTTCGATTCACACCTGGGGCGGCCGGCCGCACGACAGCGATTGCCGGGCGACGATCAACCCGGACGGCAGTTGCAACGTGGCCCTTGGGAGCCAGGATCTCGGGGTGGGCTGCCGGACGGTGATTGGCATCGTGGCTGCGGAGACCTTCGGGCTGCCGCTGAGCGCCGTCGAGGTTCTGATCGGCGACAGCAATTATCCGCCTTCAGGCGCCTCCGGCGGGTCCACAACGACGGGCGGCGTTTCGGCTTCCACGCGCCGCGCCTGCATCAAGGCGCTCGACAAGCTGTTCGAGGCTGTGGCTCCTTCGCTGGGGACCACGCCGGATAAGCTGGTGGCTCGGGACGGCCGCATTCTCGTCGAGGGCGACCCGAGCAAGAGCCTGACATGGAAGGCGGCCTGCGCCAAGCTCGGCAGCAAGCCGATTTCAGAAATTGGCCGGCAGCCGGCGCGCGGCGAGGGCAACCTGAACGACAGCAACGTGGGCGGCGTCGGAATGGCCGAGGTAGAGGTGGACACCGAGACCGGCATCATCACGATGAAGAAATACGTGGCGGTGCAGGATTGCGGGCTGGTCATCTCGCTGAAGACGGCCGAGAGCCAGGTTTTTGGCGCTGCGATCATGGGCATCTGCTCGGCGCTTTACGAAGAGCGGATCTACGATCAGCAGGTTGGCAAGATGCTCAATGCCAACATGGAGTTCTACAAGCTGAGCGGCATTGGAGACATCGGCGACATCGTCGTGCATATGGTGCAGGGTCCCTATGACAGCCGCGGCGTCATCGGTCTCGGTGAGCCGCCGGCCGTTTCGCCGCCTGCGGCCATTTCCAATGCGGTGGCTAACGCCATCGGTGTTCGCGTGCAGCCTCTGCCGATGACACCGGACAAAGTCCTTGCTGCTCTGGCGAGGGGAGGGAGGGCATAATGCAAGCTTTCGAATACGCCAGTCCCAAGACGACGAAGGAAGCCCTTGGCCTGCTCGGCTCCCAGTGGGGCGAGACCGACATTCTGGCAGGGGGCACCGACCTTCTCGCTCTGATGAAGGATTACATCCACACGCCCAGGCGGGTGGTCAGCCTGGGCGGTATCAAAGAGCTGAAAACGATCAAGTCATCCGGCGACGGCTTGCATATCGGCGCCATGGTGACCTTCGCGGAGCTGATTGAAAACTCGACAATCAGCAAGGAATATCCGACGCTGAACCAAGCGGCCCACGGCGTCTCGAGCCAGCAGATCCGGGCGATGGGGACTGTGGGCGGCGATCTGTGCCAGCGGCCGCGGTGCTGGTATTTCCGCAACGGCTTCGGGCTGCTCGGCCAGGATGGCAAGGGCAACCCGCTGGTCCCGAATGGAGAAAACCGGTATCACGCGATTCTCGGCAACAGCGGGCCGGCGAAGTTCGTCAGCGCGTCGAGCCTCGGCCCGCCGCTGATTTCGCTGGGGGCGAAGGTCGTGATCGCGTCCTCGTCGGGCAACCGCACGGTAGATGTGGCGAAGTTTTTTGTCACGCCGGAAAATGCAAACATGCGCGAAGTGGATCTCAAGCCCAACGAGATTTTGACGGAGATCATCATCCCGCCGCATGGAGGCGCAAAGACGGCGACGTACGAAGTCCGCCAGAAAATGGCGCTCGATTGGCCTTTGACGACGGCTTCGGTCGCGCTCAAGATGAGCGGCTCCACGGTCCAGAGCGCCGTGGTCGTCCTTGGCCATGTGGCCCCTACGCCGTGGAATTCGCCCGAAGCGGCGCAGGCGATCACGGGCAAATCGGTGACCGATGCGACCGCCCAGGCGGCGGCTGACGCGGCTCTGGCTCGCGCTACGCCGCTGAGCAAGAACGCATACAAAGTGCAATTGGCCAAAGTGGCTGTGAAGCGCGCATTGCTCCTGGCGGCAACCGGGAGGGCTTAAATTATGGAGAATGCGGGACTGAAGGTTCTTGCCGAGCGCTGCGGCAATCTACGGTGGAAAGGATTGTTTATCGACGCCGAATGGGACCCGACAGTCCAGCAGTCTAACGATCGGATTTACTGGTGCGTCCAGACCCAGAATCCCCTGGGTCCGGACGGCCAGGTGGTCGATGAAGATGTCTGTAATCCCAATCGTTCCTGCTACGAGGCTCTGTAGCGGGAGAGGTGGTATACTAAAAAACGAGCGGTTCGTCAAACTGGAGGTCTAGGATGAGAAAGGTTCTACTAACTGCAACACTGCTGCTGGCCTCAGCGGCGATGCTGTCGGCTGCCGAGATCCGCGGCAGCTACATCGAAGCCCGCAATGCCGACATTTGGGTCGCGCAGTGCTTTGCTAATTCGGAAGTAGGGATCGTCGGCGATCTGGCCCTTATGGGCTGGAAGATCGACAAAGGGTCGTGGAACAATGTATCGCTCGATGGTATGGGCGTCGTGGCCGTCGTGAGGGCCAAGAGCACCCTGGGCGACACATTCCACAGCGCCTATCCGACCAAGGCCATCCTGATCGTGGATGAGCGCGCGAATATGGAGCAGCGCCAGGCCCTCCAGAGCTTCGTCCAGAAGATGGCGGGCGATCTGGTGCAGACCGTGGTGCGCGTGGAATCGGCGCCGATCGAGTTCAATATCGGCGGGAGCATCCACTCCGGGTCGGCGCAGCTCGTCGCCGGCAACCTGGCCAGGATCCAGACCCGCGCTCTGCGGGAGGGTGATGCGGTTTGCCACAATGCGATCACCTACTATCCGCCGCTGAGCGCTAACCTGGAGCATTCGATGCCGGCCCACACTGTTGCGAATACGTTCTCGGGGCAGGGCTTGAACGTTGTTTGGTCGAATCCCGACAAAAACAGCGCCTTCCTGGGCAGCTTCGCGACAGAATCCGACTAATTTCTTCTCTGCTTGATTCCTTCTCGCAGGGCGGGCGCGAAGCCCGCCCTGCGTCTTCGCGTGCTATAATTCGACTGTCATGCCAGCTCTGAAATCCTTTGCCCCGCTATTCTTGTTCCTTATCTTGTTGGCGCCGGCTAGAGCCCAATATACGGTAGCGCCGATCGGCGCTTGTGACGCCTCCGGCGTCTCCGATGCGGTGAAGAATGTTTTGGAGCCCAATGGCTACCAAGTGAAAGACGCGAGCGGCGCCCCTTATGCCGAAGTCTGGCTCCGAAAGGGCATTCCTTCCGACAAAAATGCTCCTTCGGCGGGCGGCGCCGACTTTACCTCGATCCCCCTCAGCACCCTGATTGGGGTCATCCGATTCGACAAGGATACCAACGATTTCCGCGGCAACAAGGTCCGGGCCGGTGTGTACACTATGCGTTATCAACTCCAGCCGGAGGACGGCAATCACCAGGGCGCATCTCCGCGCCGCGACCATCTGGTGCTTTCCCTGGCGGCGGACGACACCGACCCCAATGCCAATCCCAATTTCGATGCCTTGATTAAGCAGAGTGAAAAGGCCAGCGGCATCAACCATCCCTTAGTGCTTTTCCTGGCGCTGCCCGACCCCAACGCTAAGTTTCCGAGCATTGAGCACGTCAGTTCGCGCGACATGCTGGATGTGCAAAACGGGTCTCTCCAACTCGGAATCACCGTAGCAGGCAAAGCAGAAGAATAATCCCAACCCGACACGACCTGGGCCGATGCACCTCCCGCCTATCCATCTTTTCAGCACTCTTCGAGGCCGGCTGCTTTCGGAGTATCATTCCGAGTAACGGCTTGCAGCGGCTTCAAGGCTCCCGGCAGGCGTCTACACGGCCCGTCCGGCGGCCCTATGTGCGCGCCAGAGATCCTCGGCGCACAGGCTGTTTCAGGACGGCAAAGGAGTAGTGAATAATCGGTCATGCGGGCGCTTTCCCGGCTGGATATCGCGCTGCTCAGCTTGTGTCTGGCGCTCTTCTTGTTTTTCGGCGCCGCCTGGATCTCATTGCCGGGACCTCAACAGGATGAATTGTTGCACATCTCCGTCCTGATTCCCCGGTTGCGAGGCTTGGAAACCTTCTCGCTAAAGACGAAGCATCATCAGTATCCCTTGATGATGATGCCCTACGTAGGAGCGCTCAAGGGCTGGCTGCTGTGGCTGTGGTTTCGCGTAGTTCCGATGGGAGTTGTGGGGTACCGGGGCTTCGGCATTGCCGCGGGAGCCGTTACGGTGTGGCTCATCTTCTGGTTCGTGCGCCGGCACTACGGCGATACAGTATCACTGCTTACCACCGGCCTGATTGCGACCGACCCGGTCTTTGTGCAGGGAATTCGCTTGGACTATGGGCCCGTCGCTCTAATGCACCTGTTGAAGGTGGGCGGATTATGCCTGCTTTCGATCTGGCTGGCGAGCCGGTCTCGCTGGGCTGCGGCGGCAGGCATGTTTCTGTTTGGCCTGGCTTTGTGGGACAAAGCCAACTTCGCCTGGTTTCTGGCCGGCTTGAGTGTGACGATGGCGATTCTGTTTTCGCGTGAAGCAATTGCCCGGCTGCGCGCCCAGCCGCAACTGCTCCTGATCGCCTGCGCCGCGTTTCTGATCGGCGCGGCTCCGCTGCTTGTCTATAACTGGAAGCGCCACGGGGAAACCTGGAGGGAGCGCGGCCGGTTCGAGGTCCGGTGGTTCAAGCTGATTGAGGCTTCCAAAACCTTCAACGGCCGTTTCATGCTGGATATGACCGCCGGCGATCAGTATGACAACTCCCCTCCTGCCGCCGACGTGTTTCTGCCTGGGCTCTCCCAGTGGATGTACCGTCTCGGGCGCCTTCGCCAGACCATCACGCTTCCGCTGCTGGCGGCGGCTCTGGCGCTTTTGCCCTTGAATCTGCGGCTCACGCGTTCGCGGAGATCGCTGCTGTTTCCGCTGCTGCTGTCGGCGCTTACTTACGCCTGCATGTTCTTTTCTCGTGACGGCGGCGCGAGCGCACACCACGTCATCATGATCCAGCCGTTTCCGATGCTTTTCCTCGCCGTCTCGCTCTGGACGCCGGCGGAAAGGCGGCCATCGCTTGCGGCGCGCGCCGCCGCAACGGTTGTCGTCTTGGCCGCCATCGCCGTGAATATCAGCCTGAACGCGCGGCACCTTGCCGTGTATACGCGGACGGGCGGGACCCGAGCGTTCAGCGACGCCATTTACCGGCTGGTTCCTTACCTGGCGCGGAACTCCGGGTGGAGGCTATACGCGATGGACTGGGGATTCTCCAATCCGGTTGCGTTTCTGGGCCGGCGCTGGAATCTCCGCGTGGATGACTTCTTTTTCGCCGTCAACGGCGACAGCGAGAGCAGCCGGATCAACGAAGAACAGCTAGCCCGGCTGATGCGCGATCCCGGCAATGTATTTTTGCTGCATAGCCCGCCGAGGGTTTTTTTCCCCAACCCGGGGGAAAAGTTTTTCGCGCTGGCCAGCAGCGGGATACCGATGCGCGAGATAGCGGAGTTCCGCGAACGGTCCGGCGAAGTCGTCTACCAGATTTACCGCTGCGAGGAGCCCGATTCGCCGGGCAAGGCTCTTTCTGAAGTCGAAGTCCGGTTTACTCCCCAGCAGGTTGTTCCCCGGCAGCAATACACGATTGAGGTCCGGGAAATCCACGATTCCTGGATCGATCTGGTTTATGATGTGAATCAGACCAGGGGTGCAGCCAATCGATTCTGCTATCTCGACGCCCAGGGACGGGCGAAAATGACGGTTCCAGCAGGATACCCGGCGGCGACAGTGCGAATTCTGCGGATCCGGCCCAGTGGGGGCGAGTGGCGTCCCGCCCGCGGCTCGATAACCGTCGTTGGAGGAACGCAAAACCCATGACCGGCGCGGAACTGTTCGTAGAGCGGCTGAAAGACCACGGCGTGCGATGGGTCTCCACGCTTTGCGGGCATGGCCTGGATCCACTGTTTGACGCGTGCCGGCGAGCGGGTTTGCCGCTGATCGATACGCGCAACGAGCAGGCCGCTTCCTACATGGCTGATGCCTGGGGAAAGCTGACGCGCGCGCCCGGCGTGGTTGCCGCATCGAGCGGAGTGGCTCACGCCAATGCGCTGGCTGGAGTCGTCAACGCGTATTTCGACGGCTCGCCCATGCTTTTGGTGACCGGTGCGCACGCCGTGGCCACCATGGGGCATGGTCATTTCCAAGACCTTGATCAGGTCGCTCTGGCCGCGCCGGTCTGCAAATCCGCCCGGCTGATCGATCGGCCGGAAACGATTGCTCCTCTGCTTGAAGAGGCGCTCTTGGCGGCGGTCGCACCCCGGCCGGGGCCGGTGCATTTGACTTTCCCCATGGACGTCCAGCGGGCAGAGGCGCCCTCCGGCGAGCGGATAGCAAGGCGGCTGCGGGAGCCGCAGAGCCGTTCGCCCGCGCCGCTTTATACTTTGCCGGCGTCTTACAGCCGTCCCCTCCTTATCGCCGGCAGCGGCGTTTTCTATGCGCAAAAAGAACAGGCGCTGGCGCGTTTCTGTGAAAAGTCTGCCGTGCCGGTGGTGACGCCGATTTGGGACCGTGGATGCGTCAACCAGGCGATTCCCCAGTTTATGGGCGTGATCGGCGCTGCTAGCGGCGGGCCGCGATTGCTGCCGGATGCGGATCTCATTCTGTTGTGCGGCGCTGCGGCGGACTACCGGGTGGGTTACTTGCAGGCGCCGGCGATTCATCCCGCCGCTCACGTCGTGAAGATCGAGCCACAGCACTTGGAGACACTGGAGCTGGCGCCTCAGCCGGCTTGGCTCGCGGAAGCCCAGAGGAGGCGGGACGAGTTTCGGCGTGCCTTCGCATCGGTTCCCCGGCAGCGGGCCGGCATTCACGCGCTGGATATCATTGAGGCCCTGCGCGGCGTCCTCACCGAAGAGACCGTGCTCCTGATCGACGGCGGCAGCATCGGACAGTGGTGTCATCAGCTCCTGTGCGACCGCTACCCCGGCCACTGGCTCACCTGCGGCGCAAGCGGGACCGTGGGCTGGGGCTTGGGCGGGGCCATGGCGGCGCGGCTCCGTTTCCCGGACCGTCCGGTGATTCTCGTCTCCGGCGACGGCGCCGCGACCTTCACCATTGGGGAACTCGAGTGCGCCGTTCGCCAGCGCTTGCCCTTCGTTCTCGTCGTAGCGGATGACCAAGCCTGGGGCATTACCCGGACAGGACACGAGCGGGAATTTGGACAGCCCATCGCCAGCGAGCTCGGGCCGATCGACTTCGCAACGCTGGCTGAATCATTGGGGGCGCGGGGAGTGCGGGTCCGCGAGGCGGCGCAAATTGGGCAAGAGATACGGAAGGGCATTGCCGCCGGCCGCGCTACTCTAATTCACGTTCCCATCAAGGGCGGAAACAACCTGCCCCAGCTTTAGCAGGCTTTCATAAAATGAACGGCTCCGGCGCATCTTTGGCGCATCACTAAGGCCGGACGTGGCTTTCGGAATTTTGTGAAGACACGTCCATTGCGGCACGGGTTTGTATGCTCTTTCCCTCATATGTCAGTACTAGGACCAAATTTCCGTTGCAAGCCAGAGTCTCTTGCGTTACGTTGAGGGCGTATCTCGAACAGTCTACTTATGAACCCTCCGGCTCCTCCGGCAGTGAACAAGCGCGGCAAGACTCTGATGCTGTGGTTGCTGTTCTTCTTCTTCCTGGACGTCTGCACGACAATCGTCGGACTCAGTGAAGGTTTCCGCGAGTTGAATCCCGTGGTCTCATCAGCATTACACTTGACGGGATTGCAGGGACTCGTGTTGACGAAACTGATGGCGCTTTCGCTCGCCGGTTATTTTCTTTACAGCGGGCGATTGCTGTTGCTTCGGAAAGTCACCGTGCTGATGGGCCTGGTCGTCGGTTGGAATCTTTTTTGGCTGGTCGCAAGGTAGGCAGTTCCCTCCTGTGGCGCAAAGGCAATGTGGCAGACGCGGCGCTCTCAGGTTCTAGGAATGAATCTGATCGGATTCTCGTTTCTGCCAAACGGAGGCGCGGCGCTGGTTCCAGACAGGGAAACGAGCCGGGGGCCGGCTCACACCGGAGATTTTTCCAAGAGACTCTTTACTACCCTGTCAGGACAGCCGTTGAATTCCGGCAGCGCCGTGTTGCCCACGTATCCAAGGTCTTCGATACCCACTTTACTTGAGTAGAAGGCGTCCACTGTCCAAGCGCGCATCAGCGCGAAAAATTTCACGCCCGGGCCCAACTCCGGCGGCGCCTTGTCGCGGTAGGCGATCTGGTCGAGCATTTCTTTTTGCTGAGCCTGGCTGCAAGCAATGAACGGCTTGCCGTGGCGCGACTCCATCTGCTGATCGAGCCAGGCGATCCCTCCGGTAAAGGCGAACTGAAGTTCCTGGTCGCCGGCGGCCATCACATCAATGAACTCCGCTGTCCCGGCCTCGATGCCGCCCTTTGAGCGCTCGTCGGAAGGGATGATCCACTCAGAAAGGTTCTGGAGGGTTCTGAATTCATGCTCTGTAAAGGCCTTGCGCGGGCCTCGCCGAACCGGGCTGGGAGCGTTGTGGTCGGCGTGCTCCGGCGGAAGCCCCTGCTGGCGCTGTCCGGCGGCCGGCAGCGCTCCGGCCCCGGCGGCAGTCACCGAGGCCGCTATCTGATAGAGCATTTCACGGCGTGTGGTTCCCATGTCAAAGATTTCCTTTCTTCGCCTGATCCAAAATATAGTCTGACGTCCGCCACGAGAGGGCCAGAATGGTCAGGGTCGGGTTCTTATCAGGGTTGCTGACAAACGGCCCGCCGTCGGCAACGAAGAGGTTTTTCACCTCGTGGGCCTGGCAGTATTGGTTTAGCACGGATGTCTTTGGATCGCTGCCCATGCGCGTGCAGCCGATCTCGTGAATGATGGATCCGCCGGGATTGATATCGGATCCCAGCCGGAATTCGTGGCCTTCGCCGCGGCGGCCTCCGCCGGATTCCGGCTGCGGCACGACTGTCCCGCCTAGGGTCTGAATGATCTCTTCGAACGTCCGGCGCATGTGCAACGCCATCTTCAGCTCCGGTTCCCCCCATTTCCAGTGGAAGCGCAAAACCGGAATGCCGAAGCGGTCCACAACATTGGGATCGATCTCGCAATAGCAATGTTCGTTAGGGATCATCTCGCCCCGTCCGGAGAAGCCCACGCCGG
>DASREK010000241.1:0-20415 GCA_035652135.1 Bryobacterales bacterium
AACTTCGAGTTCGTCGTCCCAATCCTCGCCTCCGTGCGGTGGTCCGGCAAGATCGGCCACGGCCAGGGGCTGGGCGACGAGTTCTTCCGTTTCGGCCAAGCGTTCAACAACCGCGGCCTGCCGATCCGGACCACGGCCGGCTGGACGGAACTCGGATATTACGGCTCGAAGTGGTCCGTGGCCGGCGGCTGGGGCGACGACGATCCCAACGACACCGATCTCCGCAGCATCTCAAACAACAACGGCAATTACACCCACAACCAGCGCATCTTCGTGAATGCGCTGTACGATCTGTTCGCTCACGTCAAGGTCGGGGGCGAATACAACTACCTGCGCACCAACTGGACGAATGGAGATCTGTTCAAGGCCCATCAGGTCATGGGCGTTGTCTTCTATTCGTTCTGAATTTGAATCAGGAGAAACGTATGTCAAGACGGAAAGAGAAAGGGTTGGCAAATCCAGGGCGCCGGGCGTTCTTGAAAAAGACGGCAGGAGCGGCGTTGGCGGCTGCCGCGTCGGGCCTCACGGGGCTTTCCTGCGGCGGGCGTTCTTCGCAGCCGATCAAAGTGGGCATCATGCACTCCCTCAGCGGCACGATGGCCATCAGCGAAACCTCGCTCCGCGACGTCGAATTGATGGCCATTGAAGAGATCAACGCTGCGGGCGGCGTATTGGGCCGGCAGGTCCAGGCCATCGTGGAAGATCCCGCTTCTGACTGGCCCACCTTCGCGGAAAAAAGCCGCAAGCTTCTGTTAAGCGATCAGGTCTGCTCGGTTTTCGGCTGCTGGACCTCGGCCAGCCGCAAGGCCGTGCTTCCGGTGTTTGAAAAAAACAACGGCTTATTGTGGTATCCGGTGCAGTACGAAGGCAATGAATGCTCCCATAACGTTTTCTACACCGGCGCCGCGCCTAATCAGCAGATCGGGCCGGCGGTGACGTGGCTCCTGAAGAACCGAGGCAAGAAGTTCTACCTGCTGGGATCCGATTACGTCTTCCCGCGCACCGCTAACGGCATCATCAAGGGCCAGCTCGCACAGGAAGGAGGGCAGCTGGTCGGAGAAGAATACACGCCGCTCGGCCACATGGAGTACAGCACCGTCGTAAACAAGATCCGGGCCGCGAAGCCGGACGTCGTCTTCAGCACCATCAACGGCGACAGCAACGTCGCTTTTTACAAGCAGCTTCGCAACGCGGGCATCACCGCGGACGACATCCCGGTCATGGCCGTGAGCGTCGCCGAAGATGAGGTGCGCGGCATCGGCGGCTCCGTGGCTGCGGGCCATTATGCTTCCTGGAATTATTACCAGAGCGTCGATACCCCGGAAAACAAGGCCTTCGTCGCGAAATTCAAGGCCAAGTACGGCGACAATCGCGTGACCGATGACCCGATCGAGGCGGCCTACTTCCAGGTTCATCTCTGGGCCCAGGCCGTCCAGAAAGCCAACTCCATCGAAGTGGACGCCATCCGCGCCGCGGCTCTCGGCCAGGAGTTCAAGGCGCCTGAGGGCTTGGTCCGCATCGACCCGAAGAACCAGCACACCTGGAAGACGGTGCGCATCGGGAAAATTCGGGAAGACGGCCAGTTTGACATCGTCTGGAGCACCGACGGCCCGATCCGGCCCGAGCCTTGGGATAAAATCCAGTTCCCCAAGCGGGATTGCGATTGGACCCGGGGAGGAACGGTTGAAAACGCGTCCTAGCGTCGCGGGTATCGGAGGCCCGCCGGCGAAGTACGGCCGCCTTCCTCTCAAGCCCGCGCTTTCGCCGGTGTATGGCGCGGCGGTGGGGAGGGAGCGGTGGCGGCGGGATGGAATTCGTTGAAATTCTGAGACACGGCGCCGGCCGCTTACCGTAGGTCGCCGCGAGCGTAGAGAGTATAATTGGTGTTTCTTTGCGCTCGCGTCGTCTGACAGCGATAGGTTGACATGACGCCCAACACGTTTCTGCTGGGCCAGACGTTCAACGGCCTCAGTTATTGTTCCATCCTTCTGCTCATTTCACTGGGCCTTGCCATCACCTTCGGCTTAATGGGGGTGATCAACATGGCTCATGGCGAGCTGATGATGCTGGGCTCGTATACCGCCTATGTGCTGCAAAATATTTTCCTCCGGCATTATAGCGAGCACTTCAGCTACTACTTCGCCATCGCTCTGCCGCTTGCGTTTGTAGTGGCCGGCGCGGTCGGCGTTCTGCTCGAGCGCTCGCTAATCCGTTTCCTTTACGGCCGCCCGCTCGAAACACTGCTGGCCACCTGGGGAGTCAGCCTCATTCTCCAGCAGCTCATGCGGCAGATTTTCGGCGCCAACAACGTGGACGTCAGGAGCCCTGCGTGGCTGACGGGTCGCTGGGAGCCTTTCCCTGGACTGGAGTTGCCCCACATCCGCCTCTTTATCATCGCCTTTACTGCCGTTTGTGTGCTGCTCATGTACGCCGTGCTGTTCCGGACGACTCTCGGGTTGAAGATCCGCGCCGTAACCCAAAATCGAGACATGAGCGCATGCCTGGGCATTTCAACCGGCAAAGTGGATGCTTACACGTTTGCGATCGGCTCCGGCCTGGCGGGCATGGCGGGCTGCATTATTAGCTTGATGGGTTCGGTGGGGCCGAATACCGGACAGAATTACATCGTGGACGCCTTCATGGTCGTGGTGCTCGGCGGAGTCGGCAAGCTGGCGGGAGCAATCGCCGGCAGCTTCGCGATCGGTGAAGTCAATGTGCTGTTCGAGTCTTTCAGCACGGCCACGATGGGCAAGGTTTTGGTCTTTACTGTCGTGATCTTGTTCTTGCAGTGGAAGCCGTCTGGCGTATTTCCATCGAAGGTTCGGAGTCTCGATTGAAAACGCGAGTTGCCAACGAGTGGCTCGTCTTTGCGGCCCTTCTGGCGGTCCTTCTTTTTGCCGCGCCGAACGCTCTTTCCCCCTTCCGTCTCAATTTGCTGGGCAAATTTCTTGCTCTGGCTATTCTTGCGCTGGGTATCGATCTGATCTGGGGTTACACCGGAATCCTGAGCCTGGGGCACGGGGTTTTCTTCGGGC
The DNA here is from genome assembly GCA_035652135.1 of Bryobacterales bacterium. GTDB lineage: Bacteria > Acidobacteriota > Terriglobia > Bryobacterales > JACQDG01 > DASREK01. The sequence continues at coordinate 3,036 of DASREK010000241.1, forward strand.
TGGGCGGCTACTGCATGGCGATGTATCTCAAGCTTGCGGTCGGCGCCGCCGGGACCTACATGGTGGCTCTGCCGGATTTCATGGTCTGGAACGGCCTCAAAGCGCTGCCTTGGTTTTGGAAACCGATGTATCATTTTTGGATCGCCATTCCGCTCGCCGTTCTGTTGCCGGCGCTGTGCGGGGCCATTCTCGGATTCCTAACCTTTCGCAGCCGGGTCCAGGGCGTCTATTTTTCGATCATTACGCAGGCCATGGCCCTCGTCGCCAGCCTCCTGCTGATCGGCCAGCAGCCGTATACGGGCGGCACCAACGGGATCACGGATTTCAACGACATTCTCGGCTTCCCTATCGCCGCCAAGAAGACGCAGACCGGTTTGTATATCATAACCGTGCTTTGCCTGGCCGCGTGCTACGTTCTTTGCCGCTGGATCGTTCGCTCCAAATTCGGCCGAGTTCTCGCCGCCATCCGCGACGCGGAAAACCGGGTGCGCTTTCTGGCCTACGACACGGTCATGTTCAAGGTGTTTGTCTTCAGCATCTCGGCCGCCTTGGCCGGGCTGGCCGGCGCCCTGTTCGTTCCCCAGGTGGGCATCATTTCGCCGTCAAACATCGGCGTAGTGCCCTCGATTGAAATGGCGATCTGGGTGGCGGTCGGCGGCCGGGGAACGCTCTCCGGCGCTGTTCTCGGCGCTGTGCTGGTCAACGCGGCCAAGAGCGCATTCAGCGAGTCGTTCCCTGATTTCTGGCTCTACTTTCTGGGTTTGCTTTTTATAGGCGTGGTTTTGTTTTTCCCCGAAGGCTGCGTCGGCATTTTCCTCCGCGCGCGGGAGCGATTCCGGCGCCCGGCCAGAAAATCGCCCGGCGCCGAGCTGAAATCCGAAATGGAAAAGCCAGTGCCGCAGCGTGCCGGAGGCGTGAGCCAGTAATGGCGGAGTCCATCATTTATCTGGAAGGCGTCACGGTCAGCTTTGAGGGCTTTAAGGCTCTCAACAATCTGAATTTCATTGTGGATCGCGGCGAGCTCCGCGTCGTCATCGGCCCGAACGGCGCCGGGAAGACCACGCTGCTGGACGTAATTTGCGGCAAGGTCCGGCCCGCCGAGGGGCGAGTCATCTTCGGCGACATGACTGACATTTGCTCTTTGCGGGAGCACGAAATCGCCCGGCTGGGCATTGGGCGAAAGTTCCAGACGCCGTCGATTTTCAAGAATCTGACCGTTTTCGAAAACCTGGATCTGGCCGCACGCGACAAAAGCAAAGGAGTGTTTTCCACGCTCTTTGCTTCGCCCTCGCCGGTCAAGAGAGAAGCGATTTTTTCGACCCTGGAGACCATCGGCCTTGCCAGCAAGTCCGCGCAGATCGCGGGATCGCTTTCCCACGGAGAAAAACAGTGGCTGGAAATCGGCATGGTCATCATGCAGGACCCCAAGCTGATGCTCATTGATGAGCCTGTCGCCGGCATGACCGGCAAAGAAACCGAAAGGACCGGCGAACTTCTCCAATCGATCGCCGGCGAACGCTCCCTTTTGGTTATCGAGCACGACATGGTTTTCGTCCGGCAAATCGCCAAAAAAGTGACGGTGCTTCACGAAGGCTCCGTGCTCTGCGAGGGATCGATGGAGACGGTGCAGAGCGACGCCCGCGTGAAAGAGATCTATTTGGGCCGCGAGGCGCGTGAGCATGCCGGAAACTGACAGCCTTCGGATCGAAAGCTTAAACGTCTATTACGGGGAAAGCCACATTTTGCGGGACGTGGCGCTGCGCGTTCCCCAGTGCAAAACAGCCTGCCTGATGGGCCGCAACGGCGCCGGCAAGACGACTTTACTCAAAAGCCTGATCGGCCTTCTGCCCGCTCGCGGCGGACGAATCATTTTTGAGGGCCAGGATGTCACCTCCTGGCCCCCCGACCACCGCGCCCGTTCCGGCATCGGCTATGTGCCCCAGGGACGGGAAATCCTGCCGCAGTTAACTGTGCAGGAAAACCTGACGCTCGGCCTGATGGCCGGCCCCCGGCAGAACGGAGGCCTGCTGGACGAGGTTTTCCATCTGTTTCCCGTGCTGAAGACCATGCTCAAACGGCGCGGCGGGGATTTGAGCGGCGGTCAGCAGCAGCAGCTTGCTCTGGCCCGCGCCCTGCTCGCCCAGCCGAAGGTGCTCCTGCTCGACGAACCGACCGAGGGAATTCAGCCGTCGATCATCGATGAGATCGAGGACGTCCTGGTCCGAATCAAGGAACAGAAGGCCGTCTCGATCCTGCTGGTGGAACAATATCTGGAGTTCGCCCTGCGCCTGGCGGATTACTTCTACATCATGGAGAAAGGCTCCATTGTGGCGCAAGGCCCGATCGGCGAGCTTAGCGCCGAAGTCGCTCGGCGGCACCTGGAGATTTGATTTTTTCAGGGATTCCTGCCCGCCGCCGCTAATACCAGTCCCGCAACCGGACTTCAATGCCTTTCTCGCCTTTGAGCGCATTGGCGAAAGCGTTTACATCGCTCTTCTGGTAGTGGTATGGATAGACGATCTTCGGCCGGAACGCCTTCACCGCTTCCGCGGCTTCCTCGGGCGTCATCGTGTAGGGAAGGTTCATGCAGATGAACGCCACGTCGATGTTTTTCAGCTCTCTCATTTCCGGGATGGCTTCGGTGTCACCCGAGACGTAGATGCGCTTGCCGCCCATCGTGAAGACATAGCCGTTGCCGCGCCCCTTCGTGTGATAGAGCGCGCCGGGCTGGGGTCCTCGCTTGAGGTTGTACATCGGCACGGCTTCCACTTCGAAGCCGTCAAATTTCTTCGTTTCTCCGTTTTTCAGAACGGTAATCCCGTGGACCTGGTCGGCCACGGCTTGCGGCCCGACAACGGCCGTCGATTCCTTTTTCAGCTTGTCGATCATGCCCTTGTCGAGGTGATCGCCATGGATGTCGGTGATGAAAATATAGTCGGCCCGGGGCAGGCTCGAATAGTTGCCCTGGCTCCACGGGTCGATGTGAATCACCTTGCCTTCAAACTGGAGCATCAGGCTCGCGTGATGGATCGGGGTGATCGTCAGATCACCAGCGTTTGTCTGGATGACGTCGGCCGCCTGCGAGATGCCCGCGGCGGCAGCGGCCAGCGCGAAATAAATCAGAAAAGAAGCTATGGGAAACTTCATGCCATCGATTTAACTACACTTGGCGCCTGACTCGCAATCCGCGCACCTTCTCCAAGGCGGCAAATCGTGGAGTAGGAAAGCTGGCGGGAAAGCCAACGGCGCTATTGCAGCACGGGCACTTTGTGGGCTTCCAGCGCTTCCGACAGGCGTCGAATGTCATCGTCGAGCGGACGGTCGGCGTCAACAAAAGCGCCGAGTTCTCGGATGCTCCGGTAAACCGGCCCCGTGCCGGCGCCCAGAATCTCCGCGCCCTTCCGTAAGTCAATGGCCTGGGCCAGCGCCAGCAGCACAATCGACATCGAATCGCGCAGCACCCGAACCATGTCCATCGCCGTGAGCGCGGCATGCGCTCCCAGGCTGACCACGTCCTGATTGAACTGCTCGGTGGGCAGCGTATGGATCAAGCTCGCCGCCGACATCTGGCGCAGCGCCGTCACCAGGCTGGTGTGCACGATCTGCATGCCTTTGAATCCCTGGTATACGCCGGGATGCGGGCTCAACGAGTTAGGCAGCCCGGCCGAAAACCGCTCGTCCATCAGCAGGGCCATGAGTGAGTGCATCCAGTTCGCCAGGTTGGCCATGTCGAGCTTGATCCCGTCCATCGCCCGCGCGATGTGACCTCCATAGAAGTTGCCGGTATGGAAAACGCGTCCCTGCTCGGGGTCGATCAGCGGATTGTCGTTCACCGAGTTGGCCTCGCGCTCGATCACCAGCCGGGCCTGTTCCAGGCTCTCCAGCATCGGCCCGAGCCCCTGCGGAACGCAGCGGAGCGAATAGGGACTCTGAATCGCCTCATGCGCCACTACTACTTCATGGGAATGCACATTCTCCGCCGCTGCGCGCCGGCGAATTTCGTTCAGCGGGACGGCCAGCTTGCTGTCCATCAACAGAGAGTTCAGCATTTCCGCCGCCCGGAGCTGGCCCGGATGGTGCTTCACCATGTGAATCAAGGGATGGAAATAATCGGGCGACGATTCCAGCGCCTCTACCGCCAGCGCCACGGCTGCCAGGCCGATCCGGAGCAAATAGTCGGCATCCCAGACCACCATCGCCGCGATGCCCGTCATGGTGGTCGTTCCGTTAACCAGCGCCAGCCCCTCCTTGGCCTGGAGGCGGATCGCCTCGAGTCCCTCGCCCGCCAGCGCTGTTGATGCGGGAACAACGGCGCCCCGGTATCTCACCGTCCCTTGACCCAGCAGAGTCCGCGCTACGTAGGCCGAAGGGCATAAATCACCGCTGGCGCCCACCGACCCGTAACGGGGAACAATCGGCGTGATCCCGTGATTCAGCAAATCGAGCAACCGCTCCAGCACTACCCACCGGACGCCCGAGTAACCGCGCGCCAGAGCGTTCGCCCGGAGCAGGATGGCGGCTCGCACCGCATCCTCGGGCAATGGATCTCCGACGCCGCAGGACAGAAAGCGCAGCAGGTTCTCCTGATGATGCTGCAACTCTTCATCCGGGATAATGAATTTCACATTGCCGCCGAACCCGGTATTGACGCCATAGATCAACTCCCCGCGCTCCAGCATGGCGCGAACGGCTTCCGGCCCGCGCTCGATCCGGCGCCGGAAGTCCTCGCTGGACGGCAGCCGCACCGGCTGGTAATGCCGGGCAATGCCGGCAATGTCGTCAATGGTGAGGAACTTTCCGGAGATTTCGGTAGGCGTCGAGACGGCGGCGGCGGGCATGGCGTCCTCCCTGTGGGAAATATAACACCACAACACCACTATTAGGTGGTGCTATATATAGTATCCGCCTTCCGGCCGCCTCGGGTCAACCGGATGGCGTTCGGGTGCAATGCCTGGATGTTTGGCGTATGATGTAAGGCGCTTTGCGCAAAATCCCCAGGAGAGGTATCCGGAAATGAGATCCAAATTTAGGCGCTTTTGCGGCATGGCCGCTCTGGCGGTTGTTTCGGCCGTGGCATCTCAGGCGGCGGCGCCCGAGCACGCCATATTATGGGTGGTGGACGGCTTTAGTTCACAGGCGCCCGATCGCGTTAATTTGAAAAACCTAAAGGCGTTGATGAAGGAGGGCGTATATTACCGCAACAACTACACGGTCCAGACAGCCGATCCCTCCGGGCAGCCGGGCATGTGGTCCGAGTACCACACTTCTTCGATTCCCAACCCGGTCTTGCTGGCCGGCACGGCGATGCTGCTGCCGGGCAAGCAGCACTACGTGCAGGAGTCGTTTTTTCCCTTAAAGATCACGGCCCACGCCGTCAATGAGATTAGCTACCGGGCGCTCAACGTTGGTTTCCATTTCACGGCCCAGGCGGGCGGCCAGCTCATGATTCGGGCGGGCTACAAAACCGGAGATGACCGCACGCTTTACTGGGCGACCCAATTCCTCAAAGTGGCGCATCCTGCCTTCATGCTGATCCACATGCAGGATACGGGCTTCGCCGGCGGCGCCAGCCGAACCGCCCCTCCCGGGTCTCCTTACAAGGACAATATTTGGGGTGAAGGGTCGCCTTATATGAAGACGGTGGCTCAACAGGATGTTTATTTGGGCCAGTTCATCGACGAATTGAAGAAAGAGGGAATCTGGGATAAGACAATCATCTTCATCACTGGCGATCATGGCCAGACGACGCTCGGCTGGCATCCGCCGGAGGCGAGCGACGCCTGGACGATGCCGCTGGTAATGGCCGGTCCGGGAATAAAAAAAGGCCAGACCTTCGACTATGCCGAGTCCATCGATGTCGTCCCCACTCTCTGTTATTTGATGGGCGTCCGGCCGCCGATCAATTCCGATGGGAGAATCCTTGCCGAAGCGCTGGTTGATCCGCCGAAAGACGTGCCGCCCCGCCAGCAGAAAATCAAGGAGCTCGATTTCCTGCTGCTGGATGTGCAGAAGAAGCTCGAAGCCCTGGAAGCCAAGGCGCCTAGGGGCCGCAGAGACATTCGCGATATGTCGCCGCTGGCGCAGGCCGAAAGGGATTTTTACCGGATCGAGCGCATTCTGGAATGGCACCAATTCGGAACTTACGACCGCCTCATCGCCCACCACAAAGCGCTCTTGCAGCGCCTGGACGCGATGGCCGCGAACGGCGGCGCGGCCGGCAACTAAACGAACCGGAAAGCTCCGGTTGCATCCCGTTTACGCGTGCGGCCGCCGCGCCGGCCAGACGGCGGCGGCCGCCTTACATTCAGGGAACAAGAAAATCAATCTTTGGAAGTCCCCCGAAGGTTCACTATTCGCCAGAGCAGACGGACTTCTGGAATCCGCGCTATCGATCCAAACGCCGCAGAGGCGAGAATAGAAACCAAATCAAGCGGTCAGAAGGCAGTCTGCGGTTCCACGAGCCGATTCAGCCCTTGGATCCCGGATGATACGCGGCTCCGGAGTCGACTCGGTAGCCGGTCCCCCAGCCTGTTGCCCGCGAAGAGTGTAATCGGCGTTGCCTACGCGCCCTCGGCTGCTTCGCATCTTCGGCGTCCTTCAGGAACTCGTCCGCCTTGCGCGGCAGCGGTCTTGGAAGCCTCAGCCGCGGCGGCGCTGCTCGGCTTCCTTTTCGATATTTTCGAGCAGCGTTTTCATGTCTTCGGCGTGTTCCTCTTCTTTGGCGAGAATTTCTTCCATCAGGCGCCGGCTGGTCGGGTCGTTATTCCCCAGGTATCGGACGATCTCCGCGTAGGATTCGATGGCCACTCGCTCGGCCACCAGATCTTCCCGGATCATATCCACCAAAGTTTCTCCTTCCACGTATTCCGAGTGGCTGCGGGTCGCCAAACCTTCCGGATTGAAATTTGGCTCGCCGTCGAGTTGGACGATTCTTTCGGCGATCTGGTCGGCATGGACCTGTTCCTCCGCCGCGTGCTCCAAAAATTCCTGCGCCACGGCTTGCGAATGAATGCCCTTCGCCATGAAGTGGTGCCGCTTGTACCGGAGCACGCACACCAGCTCCGTCGCCAGAGCTTCGTTCAGCACGCGGATCACGGTCTCCCGATCGCCTTTGTAAGCCTCTGTGACGGCCCCTTGATCGATATGCTGGCGGGCGCGCCGGCGAATTTCGCGGATGTCCGCCAGAAAATAACCGGCCTTTTCGGCCGCAGCTTTGCTCTCGCTCATTTTTTCAGCCTGCCTTTCGTCGGCGGCTTGCGTGCGCCGATCTTGGTAAATCTTTACCGTTCCCCACCTCCGATTGGCTTGAGAACGGTCTCACCAGTTAGCACCAACGGGGCCACACCCTCGACTAGCTTGCATGATTTGTAACGAATGCCCCCGCGCGCCCGGCAAGCGAGGCACGCGGCCAACTCGCCCCCGGCGGGCAGGGTGTTTATTCGACAGGGGAACCCGTCTTTCCTTCCACCTGCGTTCCACCTGCGAGCCGCTTTCTTTGCGGCCAAGCAACGCGGCGGCCAAACAGGCCAATCCGCCGCTGACAACGAATCAAGGACATTCAAGGCAAAAGGGTTCGCCGTCCAGCGGTCCAGAGCCGGCATGCGTCCCTGTGAGGGAACGGACGTTCTGTTATAATATCCCCAGTCTGCGTCCCTCCTTACTGTGAGTAATGAAACTACCGGTTTGGATAAGCGCTTTGGTAGTGTTGGCGGCTTTCGCCCTTCGGGCGCAACCCGCCCGCACCCCGCCCCCCGGCGACTCTGAGAAGCCCGCCGAGATAGCCATCTTTTACGACGGCCCCACTCAGCCCCTTGCGGAAGGCTACCTCGATGCTTTGCAGATCGAAAACCTGCTTGGCCACTTCGGCCTGCGCGGCCGGCACATACCCATCGCCGCTTACCAGCCCGGCGAACTGGCCGGCTATCGCGCGGCTTTTTTTATCGGAACTGTCTCGGGCACGCGTTTCCCCCAAGGCTTTTTGGGCGAGGTGCTGGCCTCGCACCAGCCGTTTTGCTGGATCGGCCGCCACATCGGGAGCCTCGCGAATTCGCCTCGCGGGCGCCGCCTCGGATTCACCTACATCGACTACCGCGACGACCTCGAGTTTCGCCAGGTGGTTTACAAGAACACGCGTTTGCCCAAGGGAGATCCCGATCTCAACATCGTCTCCGTCACCGATCCGCGTTCGGTTCAGGTGCTCGCTGTCGCCGTTAACGACGAAAACGACCGGCATCCGTACGCGCTGCGCCAAGGCCGGTTCTGGTATTTCGCCGATAGCCCTTTTTCTTACGTGGAGGAAGGCAGCCGCTATCTGGTTTTCTGCGATCTCCTCCATGACATTCTGGAGATTCCTCACGGCGCCAGCGCCCGGGCACTGGTGCGTATCGAGGACGTAAGCACCGAAATCGATCCCGGTGATCTGCGGGCCGTGGCCGACACTCTCGCCGCCCGCCGCATTCCGTTCCAGATCAGCATCATCCCGATCTTTCGCAATCCATCGAAAGGATTTGAAGTCTATCTTTCCGACCGGCAGAATCTGGTCGATGCCATCCATTACATGATCGCTCGCGGAGGCGCGCCGGTGATGCACGGCACGACGCACCAATACCGGGGGCCGAGCGGCGACGATTACGAGTTTTGGGACGAGGCCGGCGGACGGCCGATTCAGCGAGACTCGGCTGGTCTGGTGCTCGAACGGCTCGGGCTCGGCTGGAAGGAGTGTCTGGCGAACGGGATCTTTCCGATCGCGTTTGAGACGCCTCACTACGGGGCGTCCGAGACCGATTATCTCGCCATGCGGCAGGTGTTTTCGCTTTTCAACGAGCGCACCATGCCCACGCCTGATGTGGCCTCCATCCAGTACTTCCCCTATCCCGTAATCGACCGGTTCGGGCGCTATGTGGTTCCTGAGAATCTGGGCTATCTGCCGGCGGAGAATCCCGATCCCAGAATTTTGATCGAGCGCGCGCGGAATATGCGCGTGGTGCGGGATGCAATAGCTTCCTTTTATTTCCATCCGTTCCTCGATCCCGCGCTGCTTGCCGAGACGGCGCGCGGCATTACAGAAGCGGGCTTCCGCTTTGTTTCACTGCGTGAATTCGGCGGCGCGGTGGATCTCGGGGGCCATTACGCCCTGCGGACCTCCTCCGATCGCGTGCGCCTCACGCCGCAGAAGCAATACTGGCGGAGCCGGGGTTTCGATGGGGCGGGGAAGCTGGTGAGCGAAACCGTGTCGGCATCCCCTTCATCCGGCGCCGTCGAAGTGGATGTCCGCCCGCCGGCCGGCGGCTGGGCGGTCGTGGATTGCATAGCCGAGGCCCCCCGGCGAACTTCTACGGCCGGCTGGCGAGCCCGTCTCGCCCAGTGGGAGAGCCGGCTGTGGCCGGCCCGCCGCTTCCTGGGGGGCAACGGCGATCTGGCGCCGTCCCCTCGGGCTTGGGTGTTGTGGCTGTCCGCAGCCTCGCCCGCGGAAGATAACAACCAGCGAAGCTATCGAACCCTGCTCGAAACCTTCGGCTACCAGACCGCCATTCTTCCCCTGGATCGGTTCCGGGCCGGGCCAGCCGGCCGCGGAACCATACTTGTCGTTCCCGAAGGCGCCGGGGAGCATCTCGAACCGTTCCAGCAGGACGCCGTGCTCTCCTATATCCGCGCCGGCGGCTTGGCCGTGTTGGAAGGGCGGCAGAAGTGGCTCGAACCGCTCGGCTTCCGCTGGTCAGGACACTCCATAACAGTCTCCACAGTCACCGATGTGCTTTATCCCGAAATGGACTTGCGCTGGAGGCCGGAGGATCGCGTCGAACGCTTCACGCCGCCGGAAGGCGCCGAACAATTGATGGTCGAGCCGCAAAGCAAGCAATTGCTGGCTCTGGCCGGGGGATACGGCTCGGGACGCTACGTCTACCTTGCTGTCCCGCTGGATCCTCACACGCCCGGCGCAACCAGCCACTATCCTTATTTTCCCGAGTATCTGGCAGAAGCATTTCGCCTGCCGCCCTCTCCGCGCAGCCCGGGAATAGAGGCGTATTTCGACCCGAGCTACCGCGAGGGCGCCAACCTGGAACGGCTCGCGGCATCCTGGCGTCAGGAAGGTATTCGTACGATCTATGCGGCGGCGTGGCACTTCTATCGGGACTACGCGTTTGACTACGAGCGCCTGATCGCTGCTTGCCATCGCAACGGCATCGCCGTCTATGCGTGGCTCGTGCTCCCGGCGACCACGCCCCTCATGTGGGACCAGCACCCGGAGTGGCGGGAGCGCACGGCCTCCGGCGGCGCCGGCCGCGTGAGCTGGCGGTACTCCATGAATTTACAGAACCCGGCGTGCTTTCGCGCCGCCATGGAGTGGATGAACGGCCTGCTCGCCGGGCGCGCCTGGGACGGCGTCAATATCAGCGAGCTGAACTTCGACGCCGATTTCGAAGACTACCTCCGCCCGGATCGCTTCGTTCCGATGAACGCCGATGTGCGCGCGGATTTCCGGAGCCAAGCCGGCTTTGATCCCGTTTTGCTGTTCGCTCCCGCCTCGCCCTACTACTACAAGCGCAATCCGCAGGCGCTCGAGCGCTTCTTGAAATACCGCGAGGACGTCGTCGCAACCTGGCATGAGCGCGTGCTTTCCGATCTGGCGCCGCTAGCCCGCGCGCGCGGCTGGGAAGTGATTATCACCATGCTTGACAGCCTGCACAGCAGGTACGTCCAGCCTGCGCTGGGCGTCGATTCGCGCCGCATCATCGCCTTGATGAGCCGCTTTGATTTCACTTTGCAGGTGGAAGATCCCTCGGAGCACTGGATCGCGCCGCCTGATCGCTACCGGCGGTTCGCCGAAACGTACCGCCGGTTGGTTCCCGATCCGCGCCGCCTGATGTTCGACATCAACGTCGTCCCCGATCGCGGCGTGGAGGGAACCTCGCTGCCTTCCTCTACGGCCGCCGGCGTGGAGCTGGCCCGCACGGCGGCTGCGGCGGCTTCGGCTTCGGGACGCGCCGCCATCTACTCGGAATACACAGTCCCGGCGCAGGACTGGCGGCTGATCGGAACCGCCCTGGCGGGCCCCGCCGCGGTCTCGGCCGCCAACGCCGGCTGGCGTCTGCATTCCCCGGTTCCGCTGCTGCTGGGCTCGCCCGCCGGCGCCGAGTATTATCTCGATGGCCGCCTGTGGCCGGCGCGGCTTTCCGACGGTTTGCTCGTGCCTGCGGGGCGGCGCAGCCTTTCCGCCGTCCGGCCCTGGTACGCCGCCTTGGACCGCGGCAGCCCTCCGGCGAGGCTCGTGGACCTCAACGGAGAGCTCCTCGACGCCCGCGCGCGCCGCACGGGCATCGAAATCCAATACCGCAGCCCCGGCCGCGCGGTCCTGGTTCTAAATCAAAAACCTAGGGAGATGTTTGTGGACGGCGCCCCGGCCCAAGCCCAGTGGGAAAGAGCATCCGGCGGCGACTGGGTCGTTGCCGCTCCGCGCGGCGAGCACCGGATCGTGGTGGAAACGTTTACCCGGGCGGGCGTGCTCGTCAACTTCTGGGGATGGATGTCGGCCTCCGCCATCGCCGGCTTCGGCGCCCTCACGACCGCGCTGATGGCCGTGATTTACCTTCACATCCGCATGCGGCGTCTGGCCCGGCGCGGAGGCCTGTCTTGACCGGCGCCGCGCTAGCGGCCTGCCTCGCGACTCTCGCCGCGGCCATCCCAGGAGCGGCTCAGACGCCATCCGCGCCGCGCCGCGTCTCCGCTCCGATTTCTTTCTATGATGACGCCGATCCCACAGATCCCGGCGTGCTTTCGGCCAGCGCGTCGTTCTCCTACACCCGGGTGGACGCCGGGCACGATCTCGACGGCCCGTCGGCCTACCTGAGCCTGGGGCTGCACAAGCGTATCGAAGTGTCCGCGGATCTGGGGAGGGCCGAGTCGCTGTTCGAAGAGACCCGCATTTCCGGCATAGCCGATTCGTACCTCGCCGCCAAGTTTTTAGTTTTTCCGGAGGGCCGCCGCCGCCCGGCCCTGGCCCTGAAGCCCATGCTCGAGATTCTCGGCCCAGCCAGCATTCACCAAGACGTGCTGGCCCCCGGCCGCGTGAACTTCGTCCCTTCGTTCATCCTGCAAAAATCGTTCGATGACTTCCGGGTCTACTACATGGGCGGATACGTCACCCGGGGCATTCTGTTCCACTCTCTCGCCGGTGAATTGAACCTGTGGAGCCGCGTGACGCCGACAGTGATTCTTTCGGCCGCGAGAGTGACCCGCGAAGCGGCCTTGATCAGCGATTTGGGTCTGAACCGGTCTCGCGCGGACGCGACGGTCAGCCTCACCATCATGTTGACGCCGCGATGGAGCGTCTTCGCCGGCGGCGGGCGCAGCTTCGGACGCTCTGATCTGAATAGTTCGTGCTACGCGTTCAGCGGCGGCGCGGCTTTCCATTTTCGCCTCTGGGGTGAAAAATGAGCAGAAATTTCTTCCTCGCCGCGGCCCTGTCTGTGATGCCAATGCTCGCGCAGGGGGTCGCCTACATTGTGGACAATAGGAACGGCCAGGTGGATGTATTCGATCTGGGTTCTTGGCGAGTGATTTCCAGTATTCGGACCGGGAATCAGGCCGGCGAGATTTACATTCTGCCCAACAACCGTTTCGCGTTTGTTTCCAACCAGGGCGACAGCAATGTCACGCTGCTCGATCTCCAGGCCGGCGCCTTCGTGACCTCCCTTCCCACCGGCCAAGGTCCCGGCAGTCTCGCCGGCACGCCCGACGGGCGCCTGCTCTATGTGGCCAACGAGGGCAGCAACGACGTCACGGTTATCGACGTCGCCCGGCGCGCCGTCGTCGCCACCATTCCCGTGGGCACAACGCCCGTGCAGGTGAACCTGTCTCCTGACGGGCTGTTCGTCTACGTGGTCAATCAAGATGACGGGACGATCACCGTGATCGACGCGATTCGCAATCAGGTGAAACAGACTTTGCCTGTCGGCCAGCAGCCGAATCAGATCGCGATCGCCGCCAATCTGAACACTGCCTACATCCTGAATACAGGGTCCAACAGCGTTTCCCTTCTCGACTTGAGTACTAATACCATCACCGGCTCGGTTCCGGTGGGCGCCGGCCCGGTCACCGCGGCGTTTTCTTCCGATGGGCAGCGCCTTTTTGTGGTCAACCGCGATTCGAACAGCGTCAGCATCATCGATACCCGGCAAAACCGCGTGATCGCTACAATCGGCGTGGGGGCGCGGCCGGTTGCGATCGCCGTCACCTTCGACGGCAAGTTCGCTTATGTGAGCAATCAGGGAGACGGCACGGTAAGCCTGCTGGACCTCACCGCGAACGCCCAGGCCGACGTCATCTCGGTCGGTGGCAGCCCGTTCAGCGTGCAGTTTGATCCCAATGAGAACTTCCTCTACGTCACCAACCTGACTTCCGGCAGCATCAGCGTCATTGATACCAGCACCGACAAACCCACTTCGGTACCGGTGGGCGGCGCGCCGGTGCAGTTTGCCTTTCTGAACGCTCCTACGCTCCTCGAAATTTCCCCCAACCCCGCGCCGGTTTGCAGCCTGATCACGCTGAAAGGGGAAGGATTTGTACCGGCCTCGGCCGTTTGGTACAACAGGTCGGCGTTTGCCGGCGCCGCCTCGGCGTGCCCGGCGGCTCCCGCCCCTGCGGGTTTTGTGGATAGCGAGACGTGGCAGGCAATTGTTCCGCCACTGGCCAGCTCGAGCGCGGGCATTTCCGTAGTGAACCCCGATGGCAATGCTTCGGAACAACTGGTTCTCCAGATCGCGCCGAGCCCTTCGCCGGTGATCATTTCGCCTGGAGGCGTCGTCGAGGGGGCCGGCTTCCAGAAGGCGCCCTATCCGATCAGTGGAGGCTCGATCGTCTCGGTATTCGGAAGCTTCCCCGGAGCTTCCACGGATCAAGCCCGGAATTTTCCGCTTCCGACTACTTTGGCCAACGTTCGCGTCGACTTCAACGGCGTGCCGGCGGCGCTGCTTTATGCGAGCCCGGCGCAGATCAATGCCGTCGCGCCCGCCGGCCTTTTGGCGCTGGCGGCAGGTCTCGGCAACGGGCAAGTAACGCCGGTCCAGGTCTCGGTTACGGTTCTGGGCCCGCCCGGCTCGCCTCCCTACGTCAGCGCTCCGGCGCCGGTCAGCGTCGCGGCCGCCGCTCCCGGCATATTTTCGGATCCGGCGAGCGGCATCGGCGCCTTCCTGCATGGCGCCGATCTTTCGCCTGTGACCACCGCGAATCCGGCTCGCGCCGGTGAAACGATCGTGCTGTACTGCACGGGGCTTGGCAACACCAGCCCCCCTCCGATGGACGGACAGCCTGCGCCCGCCGATATCCTTTCTCCAGCCGCCAGCCTTCCTGTGGTAACGGTGGGCGGCGCACAGGCCAATGTTCGTTTCGCCGGGCTCGCTCCCCTCTATGCGGGCCTGTACCAAATTAATTTTGATGTTCCTTCCGGAACGCCCGGCGGCGCCGCGATGGTTAAGGTCACCTCCGCATCGTGGACCAGCAACGGCGTCCTGCTGCCCACACGGCCATAGCACGTGTACTCCAGTATTGTTCTTGACATTCTGTTTATCGTCGCCGTCACGCTGATCTGGTTCATGCTCGCCTACCAGTCGTTGCTTTTCTTCCTCGGCCATCGCTATTACCGGCTGACCCGGCGAAGCACACGCCCGCCCAGGGCGGCGCTCCCTGATTCGGCGCTGCCCTGTATTTCACTTCTGCTGCCGTGCCGTAATGAAGAGCGCGTGATCGCCCGAACGCTGCGCGCTCTGCTGGCGCTCGACTATCCTGGCGACAAACTGGAAATTCTGGTGATTAATGACGCCAGTGAGGACCGGACCGCGGAAATCGCGCGCACATTCGCCAGCGACGCCCGCGTGCGGCTCCTCGACGTGCCCATGACCGAGGCCGCACGCGGCAAGGCCGCCGCTCTGAACTTCGCGCTCCGTCACGCCCGCTACCCCGTGCTGGCCATCTATGACGCCGATAATACGCCCGAGCCGGGCGCTCTCCGCCCGCTCGTCGAGCAGTTGCTCGCCGATCCCTCCCTCGGGGCCGCCATCGGCGTCTATCGCGCCGTCAATCGCCGCAGAGCGCTGCTCACGCGCTTTCTCAACATCGAAGGCATCGGATTCCAGTGGATCATCCAGGCCGGCCGGTGGATGCTGATGCGCCTTACCACTCTGCCCGGCACCAATTACGTGATCCGCCGCGAACTGGTCGAATCTTTGGGCGGCTGGGACGAGCAGGCGCTGACGGAAGACGCCGAGTTGACCATCCGCGTGTACCAGGCCGGCTATCTGATTCAGTTCGTGCCTGCTTCCGTCACCTGGGAACAGGAACCGGAAACCATCCGTGTGTGGTTCCGCCAGAGGCACCGCTGGGTGCGCGGCTATAACTACCTGTTCCGGAAATACGCCGGGAAGCTGCTCCAGGCTCGCCCGCGCCGCGTGGGCCTCGAGCTGCTTTACTCGCTTTCGCTCTACTACGTTTTTTTTCTGGCCATCGTCATTTCCGATGCGCTGTTCGTGCTGAGCTCCGCACGCGTGATTCACATCGGCGTGCCGGGACCTTTCAGCATTCTGTGGCTCTTCGCCTATGTGACCTTTGTGTTGCAGCTTGTCATCGCGCTCTCCTGCGAGCCGGGAGAGGATTCGCTGCTGAACATTCTGCTCACGATGGTGATGTATTTTTCCTATTGCCAGCTTTGGATCCCTGTGGTTGCTCGCGCTTTCTTCGATGACTTCATCGTGCGGCGCGAAATCAAGTGGGCGAAGACTGAACGCTATGAAGTACGTTGAAGCCGCGCGGCTGGGGTCGAACAAATCCGGCCCGCACTCTAGCCGAACGGTGGCAAAATAGAAACGATGGGCAGGTGCGGGAAGCCGGCCGCCAGCAAGGCCGCGGCGCTGCTGTTGCTGGCGGGTTCTTTAACGCGGTTGCAGCCCTCCCCCCATGGCTGTCCTTCGGGTGCGCCCATCGCCACCTTCCAGCTTTCCGTAGAGAATACTTCGAGCGAGCCGCTTCTGCCCGTGCGGTCCGTGAGCCAGATCCGGTCCGGACAGCATATTTTTTACGAGCCGCTCGATCTGACTGCGAGTCTCAAGAAGAGCGGGAAGATCGCTCTGATTCTGGCGCCCGCCGGCCTGCCCGCCTCCGGTCATTTGACCGTGCTCGATCCCAAACCGGCCGCCCAGCCGGCCCAATGGGCCGTTCCTTATCAAACCGAAGTGCTGGGGCTTGTGGTGGGTCCGCAGGGCTTAGACGTCGCAAAAGTTTCCTCTCTTCTGGACCAAGATCATGAGCTGATGTCGCAATTGGCCGACTACGCGGCTCAATCTACCCAGGTCGAATCGCTCATCGAAAAACTTTCCTCGGCCGAACAGGAGACCGACAAGGGCGCGGCACTCAGCGCGGCTCTGGGCGGCCTCGCGGGCTCATCGCCCTCCAAGCTGGACTCGAATGCCTCCGCCGAGGCGCAGGCGATGGCGCTGCTGCGTGCGCTCAACCCGGCGGTGGGGGCTTACAATCCGCTCGCGCCGCAGCCGGCGGCCCGCATGCAGCAGTCTGCCGGCTTGGCAGCCTCTTTGGCCGGCCTTTTTCTCGGAAATCCGGTGGGGTTGGCCGTGGACGGTGCGGCTATGCTCAACAATCTTAGAACTCTGTTGTTCCCCGGCACCGATTTTCGCAGCGCCCTGGCCCGGCCGGCTTTCTCCGACGGCATGACTCTGTGCGCCGCGCAGGGAGACGTTAAATCGAGAGCCCGCCTGGCATACCTCTGGGCGCTCCGGCTTCCCAACGACGTCGCGCCCGCCATATCTGTCGGAGACTCCGTCCATCTGCCGATCGGCGTCAAGTGGGCTGTGCCTGTGAAATGGGAAGGCGCGTCCAAATTTCCGCCGCTGGAGCGCGTCCGCGAGTGGACCCTGGTTCCCCAGGACGACTCCGCCGGGATTCCCGTCACCGTGAAGCCGCTCCCGCAGTTCCGCTCCCTCGAGGTCGACCTGAGCCGCTTCAGCGGCCCGCCCGGCGTCTATCGCCTCACTGGCAAGTGGGATTGGGACCGGCTTGACGTCGCCGGGTCTTTCCGGTTGTTCTCCCTGAGCACGCTCGAGAAGGCGCGCCTGACGGAGGCCTCGCAAGACCGGCTCGTTTCCGGAAGCGGCCAGGCCGCTATCGAGCTCGAAGGCGGCGATTTCCAGTTTGTCCAATCGGTGGGGCTGCGCGACGCCGCCCGGCCGGGCGCGAAGCCGGCCGAACTCACATTTCACACGCTGCCCCTGCGCGGCGCCGCAGCGCCGGCAAATCTCGAGGTCCTGGTCAACCTGCGGGAATGGAAGGCCGGAGAGTATCAGTTATTACTAACCCAGCCGGATGGGTCCATACA
>DASREK010000242.1:0-2320 GCA_035652135.1 Bryobacterales bacterium
CGAACGACGCCCAAAATAAAGCCGACGCAATAAATAAGACCAGAATGGCTGCCGAGCGCTTCCGTTCTTCCAGCGACCAGCCTTTCGAAAAAATCAGCCACCAGAAAACCACCACCGAAATTCCCAGCAGCCCCCAGCCTAGGCCGTTCGAAATCGAGGTGGCTGTAAACCCGATGACGCCGGCGGCTCCGAGTGCGCCCAGGAGCGCAAAAACCGCCAGTCCGCACCCTACTGCTAAGATAGCTCTGCGTCTTCTTTGCCGGTCCTGTTCGGGATCGCCGGTGCCGGGCGGATGCAGTCCGGCAGACCCTAGCCGGCGGCTTCCCAGAAGATACTGGACAAGCCCCGCCAGCATGCCCAATCCCGCCACGCCGAATCCCAGACGCCAACTGATGCGCTCGCCCACATACCCGCAAATGATCGGCGAAATGAGGGCGCCGAGGTTGATACCCATGTAGAAAATGGAGAAACCGGAATCGCGCCGCGGATCACCCGGCGCATAAAGCTGTCCGACAATTGTGCTGACGTTGCCTTTTAGCAGGCCTGTACCCGCCATCAGCAGCACAAGACCGCTATAAAAAGAAAGTTCGCTGGGCGCCACCAGGCAAAATTCACCACCAGCGATGAAAAGCCCGCCTATCAGAACAGCACGCCGCTGCCCGCTGATGCGATCCGCCACCCATCCGCCGCCGAGACACAATAGATAGACCATGGCGGTGTAGAGGCCATAGACGGCGCCGGCCTTGGCGTCGCTGAACCCCAGCCCGCCCTTGGCAACCTGATCGGTCATGAAGTAGATCAGGATGGCTCGCATCCCGTAGTAGCTGAACCGCTCCCACATTTCGGTGAAAAACAGTGTGGAGAGGCCGCGGGGATGGCCGAAGAAGCCGGTGTCGCTGGCGGTTTTGGCGGCGGCGGTATCAAGCATCAGCGGACTCTTTCTTGAAGGAACCGGTTCAAGTCGTCCTGCGAAACTCCATCAATTTCGATGCGCTTGTGGCGGCTGGTTTCGCCGGCCACGCCGGCCACGCGTTCTCTCGGCGCACGCGGCTGCACACGGAGCCGCGCGGCGGCTTTCCAGGGTCGCGCCTTCACCGGCATGGCTGCTCCGAAAAACGCCGCGCCACAGCCCGTGCGTGCAGGTTGGCCACGCCCGCGGTATAGCGCTCCGCCACGACTGAGAAGGCCAGCACTCCATCCAGCCAGTCGTGGCTCGAGCCATCCGGGTGCTGGGTTGCCACCGTCAAAGTGTACTCCTGCGGGGCCAGCCAGCAGTTGAAATGGAAGTCCACTTCCAGAGTGTCGCCAGCCCGGCAGGGGCCCAGCGACAGTTTTTCGAGTTTCGTGTTGGTCCCGAACACGTCCATCCCGATCCGCGTCCGGATCATGATGCCCACCATCGGATCCGGCTGATCGGCATAGAAGCGCGACGTCACCCGCACAGTCACCGGCTCGCCCGTTTCGAGCACCAGCGCCGGGCGCCCTTCCCTGCCGAATAGCTCGACGGCGATCACTTCCGCCATCCGGTCCCCGTGGCGGTGCGTGGCGGGGAGGAGCGAAGGCGGCCTCTCAGCCAGATCAAACGCCTTCTGCCGCTCGAGCACGACTCCGATGTATCGATTGATGACATGGCCAGGCCCGCCTTCTGCCTCGATGCGCCCGTTGAGCAGGAAAATCGCGCGGTCCGAGATCAGTTTCACCAGGCCCAGATCGTGGGAAACAAAAACGACCGTCACGCCGCGCTTTTTGATCTCCTCGAATTTGCGCACGCAACGATTGGCGAATACGGCATCGCCTACGGCCAGAGCTTCGTCGACCACCAGAATATCAGGCGAAACGTTAATGGCAGTCGAGAATGCCAACCGGACGTACATGCCGCTCGAGTAGGTCTTTACGGGGCGGTCGATAAACTCCCCGATGTCGGCGAAACGCTCGATTTCCGGCAAGACGCGCTCGATTTCAGCACGCGGCAGGCCAAGAATCTCCCCGTTCAGATAAACATTTTCGCGGCCGGTGAACTCGGGGTTAAAACCGGCGCCCAATTCGAGCAGCGCCGCTACCCGTCCTTGCTTTACGACCCGTCCCGCCGTAGGTTCCAGCACCCCGCAGATAATTTGCAGCAGCGTGCTCTTGCCGCATCCGTTAGGGCCGACTATGCCCAGGGTCTCGCCGCGTTCGACGGCAAAACTGATGTCGCGAAGCGCCCAAAAATCTTTGTGCCGCCGGCGGCGGTTCCAGGACAACGCTTCCACGATCCGGTCCGCGGGCCGGTCATAAAGACGGTAGAGCTTGGAGACATTATGGACGGCGATCACGTCAG
>DASREK010000243.1:0-13861 GCA_035652135.1 Bryobacterales bacterium
CGTGAGCGCAAATAGAGCCATCACCAGGCCGGTGATCCAAAAGCGGGCGATAATCTTCGATTCCGTCCAGCCCAGTTGCTCAAAATGGTGATGCAGCGGCGCCATTTTGAAGACACGCTTGCCGCGCAGCTTGAAGCTGGCGACCTGCACGATCACCGAAAGAGCTTCGATCACGAATACGCCGCCGATAAAAAGCAGGAGGATTTCCTGCTTTACTAGCACAGCTACCGTGCCAATTGCTCCGCCCAGCGCCAGGGACCCGACATCGCCCATAAAAATATCCGCCGGATGGGCGTTGTACCAAAGAAAGCCCAGGCTCGCCCCTACCATGGAGCCGCCGAAGATCGTTAGCTCGCCCGCCCGCGAGACGCGTTCGATCTCCAGATACGTGGCAATCTGGGCATGGCCTGATGCATATGTCAGCACCGTGAGGGCTCCGGCTGCAATCACCGTCAGCCCGATCGCGAGGCCGTCCAAGCCGTCCGTCAAGTTCACTGCGTTGGAACATCCCACGAGTACCACCACCAGGAACAGAAAAAAAAACACAAAAGCGAGCGGGTACGTGTAGGGATTCGCCAGCAGGGAGTCGATCAAAAGATCCGGCCGGTAGAACTTCAAGAACGGAAAGTTCATTCGCGTCGAATAAAGCCCGTGCTTCTGGAGCACGAGCAAGGCGATGCCGATGGCGAAGCTGACCAGCACCTGAAGCAACAGCTTCCGCTTGCCCGTCAGGCCGAGATTGTGCTTGCGGCGCAGCTTGCTGTAATCGTCGATAAACCCGATCGCCCCAAAACCGACGAGCGCAAAAATGGCGATCCAAACGTAAACGTCGGTGAGGTCCGCCCACAACAGCGTAGGAACCAGGATTGAGATATTAATGAGCAGGCCGCCCATGGTCGGCGTGCCTTGTTTCACCTGATGGGATTTGGGTCCTTCCTCGCGGATGATTTGGCCGATTTGGAATTCCTTCAATTTCCGGATGAGCCAGGGGCCCAGCACCAGGCAAATGGTAAGCGCGGTCAGGCTCGCGTACGCCGTGCGGAAGGTGATGTAGCCAAAGACACGAAACGGGCTGAAATGGGGAAACAGCCGCTGGTACAGAAGGTAATAAAGCATAACTGCAGCACGTCAGCCCTTTGGCATCAGCGACCCCCCGAGCGCGGCTTCCTTGCTCATCTCCGAGAACCGGTTGCGAACGGCTTCCAAAGCCCGTTCCAGCTTCACTCCCCTCGATCCTTTGAACAGGATGAGATCCCCCGGGCGAACCGCGAGCTGCAAAAACTCTCCTGCGGTTTGCGCGTCGGCAAAAAACCGCGCGGCGCTCTCGGGCATGCCGTCATCGATCGCCTGATCCACAAGCTGCCGCGCCGCGCCGCCGACCCCGACGAGCAGGTCAACGCCGGCCTGCGCGGCTTTCCGGCCCACTTGCCGGTGCAACTGCGGACCGTCCGTTCCTAGCTCCAGCATTTGGCCGAGCACGGCGACGTGACGCCGGGCGGGAATCGCGGCAAGCAGGTCGAGCATGGCTTCAGCCGCCCGTGGATTCGAGTTGTAGCAGTCGTCGATGACGCGGATCTCTCCAATTTCCAGTATTTCTCCGCGCATGCGGACCGCCGAGAGTTTGCGCACCGCATCCCCCAAGGATCCGGCCGGGACATCCAGAGCTTGTGCGGCGGCGATGCCGGCCAGAGTGTTGTAGAGGTTATGGCGGCCGGGCAGCGGCGTCAGGAACTCCGGACCGTTCTGCTCCAAACGAAAGCGCGATCCCTGGATCCCCTGGTCGCGAACATCGAGTGCGCGAATGTCCGCCATCTGGTCTATGCCGAATGTCAGGACGCGGCCTTGGAAAATTTGAGCGAATCCGAGCACGCGGCTGTCGTCGGCGTTCAGCACGGCGGTCCCGCCCCGGGGCAACGCCTCGATCAACTCACGTTTCGCGAGGGCGATTCCGTCTACGGACTCAAAGAACTCCAGGTGTACGGCATTGACGTTGGTCACCACTCCCACATCCGGGCGGGCGATGGCGGCGAGGGACCGAATTTCGCCGGCATGATTCATGCCCAGCTCCAGGACGCCCACTTCGCTCTGATCGGGAATCCGCAGCAGCGAAAGAGGAACCCCAAGATCATTATTCAGATTTCCCTCGCTCTTCGCGACGCGGAAGCGGGTGGAGAGGAGTGCGGCCGTAACTTCCTTGGTTGTAGTTTTCCCATTGCTTCCAGTTATGGCGACAATCCGGCCGCCCCAGCGCTGGCGGGCCTGGGCCGCAAGCTGCTGTAGGGCGCTCCTGGGGTTCGGTACGAGCAGTACCCGCTCGCGAAGCCTCTGCGGAGCGCGAGATGCCACGGCCGCCACCGCGCCCCTGGCCAGTGCTGCTTCAATGAAATCGTGCCCGTCGAAGTTTGGTCCTTTAACAGCGAAGAAGATCTCTCCCGGGGCGACGGTCCTGGAGTCGATTGAATAGCCTTCCGCCACCGCGGATTGTAAACTTTCGTCTTCCGGGATGGCCGCCCCGGTCATTTGCGCAATTTCTCGCAGAGGAAGCTTCATCGATGGTCGTAGCCCATCCCTCTAAGCACCTGCCGGGCCACCTCCCGATCGTCGAACGGGTTCACGCTCGAGCCGATGATCTGATACGTTTCGTGCCCCTTGCCGGCCAGAATGACAATGTCCCCGGCGCGGGCTGTTTCGATTGCGATCTTGATCGCCGCCGCCCTATCCGGCTCCAGACGATAGGGAGCCGTGGCGCGCTGGAGCCCTACCAAAACATCGTTGATGATGTTGAGCGGATCTTCCGATCTGGGATTATCCGATGTGAGGACCACGAAATCGCTCAGGCTGCCGGCGGCCTCGCCCATCAGCGGCCTCTTGGTGCGGTCTCGATCACCGCCGCACCCGAACAAAGTGATGACGCGCCCCGGCGGGTTGCGATCAGAGACCAATTCGCGCGCCGCCCGGATGACATTCCGAAGCGCATCATCGGTGTGAGCGTAATCGACAATCACGACGAACGGCCCGCCGGCATCTACTCGCTCGAAGCGGCCGGGCACAGCCTTACACTCGGCTACCCCGGCGGCGATGACCTCGGGACTCAGAT
Source organism: Bryobacterales bacterium (assembly GCA_035652135.1). Classification (GTDB taxonomy): domain Bacteria; phylum Acidobacteriota; class Terriglobia; order Bryobacterales; family JACQDG01; genus DASREK01. The sequence continues at coordinate 3,098 of DASREK010000243.1, forward strand.
CGTAGGAAAGCCCGACCCCGACGGCCGCCAGGATATTCAGAATGTTGAATCTTCCCAGCAGTGGGGAGCGGATTGGAATCGGCCCGCCCGGCGTATTGGCGGTGAACCGCAGCCCCTCGAAGCTCGAAACTACCTTGGAGGCAGTAATACACGCGCCGCTATTCAGGCCATAGCTCAGCAGATGAAACCCCCCTAGCTTTTCCCACTTGCGTCCCCAGGGGTCCTCGTGATGGATTACGGCAAACCGGGGCGGCGGTCCGCCGGTCCCTTCGAGGAGCCTGCGTTTGGCCGCGGCGTAATTCTCAATTGTTCCGTGAAAGTCCAAATGATCCCGTGTCAGGTTCGTGAAGACCGCCGTGTGGAACTGAAGGCCGTAGACCCGGCGCAATTCCAGGGCGTGCGAGGATACTTCGAAAGTTACATGGCTGCCGCCGCGGTCCAGCAGTTCGGCAAAGAGGCGGATGAGATCCAGAGATTCCGGCGTCGTGTTGGCGGTGGGCCTGTGTTCGCCGGCGATGGTTTGCTCAATGGTGCCGAGCGTTGCAGTGGTGAAACCTGCCGCCCGCAGAATCGAATCGATCAAGTAGACGGTTGTGGTCTTGCCGTTCGTGCCGGTAACCCCTGTCAAGCGCAGCCGGCGATCGGGGTGATCGTAAAAGTTGAGGGCCGCCAAAGCCAGGGCTTCCCGCCCGTGGCGGACCTGAACCCAGGGAATCTGTTCGGGAAGCGCGCCGCCGCTGCCGGGCGGCCGCTCGCTGACAATAGCCGCCGCGCCCTTGCCGACCGCCTGCGAGATGAATTGATGGCCGTCTACGTGTTCGCCAGGGAAAGCGAAAAACACCTCGCCAGGCTTCAATTTGCGGGAGTCATATTGTAAGCCGAAGACCGGAACCGAGGGCGCCGCTAACGGCGTCTCCACGCCTTCCAGCATCTGATCCAGGGTCATGTTCCAGGGTCACCGCTCGAATTCCACCATGGCCCGCACGCCAGGAAACAGCGGGCTGCCTGGAGATGGCGATTGGCGGCGGGCTACCCCGCTGCCCTTCAAATCGACCGCCAGGCCAATTGCGGTGGCTTGCTCCACGACTTCACGGACTGGCTTTCCGTAAAAATCGGGCATCAAAGAGGCGCTGACAGCCAACAGAACCGGCGATCCCACACTGCGGGACGGCTCCCTTAACTCCGATTGCGCTTCATTCGCAGCGATTCCATGCGGCATGGCTTTCTGGAATTTGGGTGGCGGGCTGCTTGTCAGGCCATTATCTGGAGTAAAATCCGTCACTTCAGCCAGCAACTTGGGATCGGGCTGGGACCCGGGAGCGCCTCGCCGCCGGCGCACGGCCGGGTCAATCGGCAGTTCTTGCGGCACCCGTAAATAGCGTAGCACTTCTTCTGCCACTCGCGGGAATACCGGCGCCGACACGCTGCCGCCCATGTGCATCCCGCGAGGCGAATCCAAAATGATCGCTACTACAATGGCCGGATTGTTCACGGGCGCGATGCCGACGAAGGACGCCACGAAATTGGTCTTCGAATAAGCGCCGGTGCGAGGATCGATCTTCTGCGCGGTGCCCGTCTTACCGCCGGCGGTGTATCCCTCAAGCCGCGCCAGCTTGCCGGTGCCCTGAAGGACCACCATTTCCATCATGTGCCGCATTTCGGCGGCGGTTTCCTGAGAAATCACCCTCCGTGCCGGAGGATGCTGCATCTTGACCGGCGGCTTACCGTCCTCAAACGTCGCCTCGATGATGTGGGGCGGCGCCAGCACGCCGCCATTGGCGATGGCGCCGACAGCTTGCACCAACTGAATTGCTGTAACACCCACCTCCTGTCCCATTGAGATGGCGCCGATGGAGATCTTCGACCATTGCTTGGGAGGCTTGGTCAAGCCGCGAGCTTCCCCGGGAAGCTCGATTCCGGTGGGCTGGCCAAAGCCGAATCTCCGCATATATTCGTACATGCGGTTGTCGCCCAGCCGCAAACCCATCTTGATCGCCCCGACATCACTGGAGTTGACGAGGATCTGTTCGACGGTCAGGTTTCCAAATGGCTTGTGGTCGCGGATGCGATGGCCCGCTACGACAATGGATCCCATCTGGCAATCGACGACTTCAGTGGGGCGCGCCACTTTTTCTTCCAGGGCTGCCGAAAGCGTAACCAGTTTGAACGTCGATCCGGGTTCGAACGACGAGCTCACGGCGAAATTGCGCCTCTTCTCAACATCGGCGGGTGAGCGAACCGGCTGGTTCGGGTTGAAGGTCGGATAATTGGCGATGGCTAGCAGAGCACCGGTCGATGGCTCGAGCACCACGATGCTGCCGGCGGCGGCGGCCGTTCGTTCGATCGCCGCATTCAGTTCCCGCTCGGCGACGTATTGAATGCGCTCGTCAATGGTGAGAATGACGTTCGTTCCGGGGTCGGGCTGCTGGCTGAGCCGCCCGTCAAATTGTTTCTGCCGCGCGTCGGTCGAGACCAGCATTAAGCCCGGCCGGCCCTCCAGTTCGCTTTCCCGGGCCTGCTCAATGCCAGCCAGACCGGTTTGATCCAACCCTACGGCGCCGATCAAGTGGGCCGCGGTGGATCCTTTCGGATAGTAGCGCTTGCTTTCCTTCTGGAAATAGATCCCGCGCAAGTCGAGCGCGCGCACGCGATCAGCCAGTTCCGGATCCACCATTCTTGCGATCCAGCAGAAGCCATGGCCGGTGGAGAGCTTCTTGATCAGTGGATTGCGGGGGATGCCGAGAATTCTCGCCAGGATTGTGCCGACTCCCTCGGGATCGGAAATTTCCGCCGGCATGGCGCAGATGGAATCCACGGGCATGCTCATGGCAAGTTCGCGCCCGCGGCGGTCGAGAATCAAGCCGCGGCTCGCCCGCACCGGGATTGCGCGCTGTTGTTGCAGCCTCGCCCGCTCTTCAAAAAAGCCGCGCCGAATGATTTGGAGATAGACGAGCCGGCTGAAGACAACGGCCGCCCAGGCGAGCGCCACGATGCTGAACCACACGACCTTCCGCCGGCGCATCGCCATCGCCGGATCAAAGATCGGATCCAAACCGCCTAACTCGATGGCCGGCGGGAAGAGACTGCCCTGTACGGGTCCCGGGGCCGGAGAGCGCCCGCCGCCAGATCGGCTAGAAGTTCGGCGGGCCATTCCTATCTCGCGCGCTGCCGGATCGTCACAGGCGAATTTCTGGCCAGCATTTCGCGCCCGGTGGGAAGATTCCCGTCGGCCTCGGGCCAGATCACCTGTTCGGGCACAGGCTCATCGAGCCCCAGCTTGCCTTTCGCAATAGTGTAAATCCGCTGCGGGTCCCGAAGCGTCGCCTCTTTCACTTGTAACTGGCGGCTCGTCTCTACCAAGGCCTCGTGCTCTTTCTTCAAATCCTGCAAGCGGTAACCCGTTCTCAAAATGGCCAGAGAGGGGACGATGTAGAGCAGCGCCAAAAAGAAAAAGGCGGAAACGCAACCGATCAGGCCGAGGCACTCCCGGCGGGAGTTAGGGTCCACGACGCGAACCAGCCTGGAGTTGTCGATGGCCTTGACGAAGAAACAGAGGTCTTCCATCGGAAGCGGCCGCGTGGCAGCGGGACGGCGAGAGAGTCCCGCGCGCACCTCGCGCCCCGCTGCCACTCCGTCGTAAAAAAATCCTTTGTAAGGCCGGCTGTCGTGTCTCTCCGGCGCTCCAGTTTGGGTTTCCATCTCGATGAGCATCTATTCCTCTTCAGCCGTCGTTCTTTCCGCCGCCCGGAGCTTCGCGCTGCGGCTGGCGGGGTTAGCGCGAACCTCTTCTTCACTGGGCCTGATTACGTGCTTGGTCAAAATCCTGAGCAAGTGGCGCTGCGCCCAACGCTGGAATCCCTGCTTGACCGCGCGATCCTCCAGAGAATGAAAGCTGATGATGACGAAACGACCGCCGGGCTTGAGCAACGGCGGCGCGGATTCCAATAACCTTTCCAATTCTCCCAATTCATCATTCACTGCAATCCGCAAAGCTTGAAACGTCCGGGTGGCCGGATCGATCCGTCCACCCCCCGTTCGCGGCGCGGCACGCTTGATTACTTCCGCCAGTTGCCTTGTACCTGTAAGCGGCCGCGCCCGAACGATGGCTCTGGTTATTCTCCGCGACCTCCTTTCTTCTCCATATCTGTAGATCAGATCGGAGAGCGGCTTTTCGCCGTATTGATTCACGATTCGTTCCGCCGTCAGCGTTTGATCAGGATCCATACGCATGTCGAGCGGCCCGTCCGTCAAAAAACTGAAGCCTCGATCCGGCGCTTCGAGTTGTCCCCTCGAAACTCCCAAGTCGGCCACAATGCCGTCTACTGCTTCGACTCCCACCTGCTGCAAGATTTGCGGCAGTTCGCTGAACCGGGAGCGGCGCAGCATCACCCGGTCGCCAAAAGCCGCCAGCCGCTGGCGCGCTGCTTCGATCGCCCTGGGATCGCGGTCGATGGCGATGAGCCGGCCTCCCCTGAGACGGCCGGCGATCGCCGCCGCATATCCGCCCTCGCCCACGGTGCAATCCACATAGATCCCATCTGGGGAGAGGCGCAACCACTCGATCGCCTCGTTCAAGAGCACCGGAATATGCGCCATGCATCCTGAAATCCCCGGCCCTAAACCCCCAGCTTGGCCAAGTTGTCGAAGTCCTCAGGAGTCAAGCGATTCCGCTCCGCCTCCTCCTCGTACCGGGCTTGGCTCAGCACCTCGATGTGATTTGTCTCCCAGTTCAGCTTCACTTCCCCCTTCATGCCCGCTTGATCGCGGAGCTTGGCGGGGATCAGCAGCCGCCCCTGTTCATCCAGGCTCGCTTCCGCCCCGTACTGGTTGGCCTGGAACAGGAACTTCTTTTTCAGCTTGTCAAACTGCGGAGCCTGCGATAAAGTTTGCTCGATTCGCTCCCATTCGCTGATCGGATAAATGAGCACAATGTCCCCGGTGATGCTGGTCACGAAATATATCGAATTCGCCCCGTATCGCTCATCCAGACGTTCCTTGACGAAGGCGGGGAGCTTCAGCCTCCCTTTGTCGTCCACTTTGACGGTCGCCGTGCCGCGGAACATTCAGGATTGCTCCAGGTTGAGCCACTTTTATCCGAAATACGCCAAAATCTTCCACTGGCTCCCACATAAAAGTGCCTTAAAACAAAGCCTGTGTCAATAGAAATTTTCCGCTCTAAATTCTTGGCCCGCCAGGGCCTCGGCGAGGCATACTACATGTTGGGGCATTTTTTACTGGCTTTCTATAGATAGGGCGGGCTAGGAGGCGGTTTACCCGAGGCGGTCCACCCTAAGTACGGCGCTAACTAGGCGAAGAAGACTCAGTCTTTATGGGGCTCGGTCCGATAACCCGTGCGCGTTCGAACGGAGAGCTTTTTGTGATCCGGCGTTTCCGCCGTCACCTTGATGGAGTGGTAAGACCCATCGGCAACGCTGGGCGCATATCCGATCGTGTACTGGCTGCGGATGTCGTGAGCGATCCGTTTGCAGATGCCCACCAAGTCCCGGTGCTCCCTTGAAAGATAGGCCTCGCCGCCGGTCAAGTGCGCGAGCTTTTTCAGCACCTTGGGGTTTCGATCGGGATCCTGATCATCAAAGAGCCCAATCGTATAGATGATCACGTTCGATTGCTCGGCGGCGGCCAGGACGTCGGCGTAGCTGGCACGGCTGGCATTATCCCCGCCGTCGCTGAAGACGACAAGTATTTTCTTTTGGCGTCTGCCTCGCTCGAGTTGCTTGAGTCCCGTGGCGATGGCGTCGTACAGGGCCGTCCTGCCGGCGGGAGGAAAGCGCATCAAGGCGGTCAACATCTGGCTACGCTCGTTGGTAAAAGGCGATTCGGGCGGGAGGCCCAGGAAAACCTTCTCGTTGAAATTCACCACGAACATTTCGTCGTCCGGGTTGCTATATTGCAGAAATCCCAGGGCGGCCATGATGGTCTCCCGGCGTTTGGGCATCATGCTGCCGCTGCCGTCGACAACGAGGCCGATGGTGACGGGCACATCCTCCGGCTCGAAGAGCTTGATCTCTTGCGGCCGGCCGTTCTCGTAGACCCGAAAACAGTCTCGCCCCAGGCCGGACACGGATCCACCTCCATGATCGCGGACGGCTACGCCGAGCACGACCAGGTTGACGTCCATGGAAATTTTGAAGTCGCCCGTGGCGCGTTCTGCGGCGCCGGCGGGCTGTCCGCTGGAAGCCGCCTGCGGGCGGGCCCAAAGAAAGAGGGGAACCTCCAGCGCCAGCAATAAGACGATCACTGCTGCGTGTTCGCGTGTAGTCATCGGGCGATTTCTTCCCCGGCGCCGCCGGAGTTCTGGCCCCATAGCAGCGGGTAAGGCCCGCTCGAGCTAAAGCCGAAAACGGCGCCTTTCTGCGCCGACGCAAGCCCGGTCATGAGCAGCTTTGCAGGGGATGGAAGAAGATGAAGTTCGAGCGTTGCGTGCAGCGTTGTCAGTCTCAGGCAGCGCCAACGAAGTTGGCGCCGGAACCGTGTGGTCCCGGTTCAGCCCTGGCCGCCAGGGATGCGCATCGCCACGGGAAAGCGCGCCAGGGAATCCGCGCCGGTATGCACCCAGCGAACAAACGGTGCGGCGATTCACGATCCAGCTCCGGAACTATTATACGGATTGCAGCACAAGGGAGCATAGCCCGAAAGGCATGGTTTTTCCAAGCGTGCGTGCTCCATAATACATTAGCGTAGAGCCTATGCCGCATCGATTGAACCGCCGGCAATGGATCATGGGCTGCGCCAGTCTGGCGCTGCTCCGCGGCGCCGAGCGCCCGCGTCTGAAGATCACGGACATGGAAGTATTCGTCGTCAAAGTGAACGTCCGAGGCAACTGGATTTTTGTGCGCCTCAAGACCGACCTGGGGCTGACCGGGCTTGGCGAAGCTTCCCACGGCGGCGGCTTCCAGGGAGAGGGAGACGCTCAAATGCCGACCCAGTTGGCCGAATACTTTGGGCTGGTCCGTGGCGGCTCGCCGTTTGAAATCGAGGCCTACAGAGCGCGGGGACGGGCGCGTGCTAAGGCTGGCGGCCGGCTGGCGGCGACCGCATTCAGCGCCATCGAACAGGCGCAGTGGGACCTGGCTGCGAAAGCGCTGGGAGCGCCGCTCTATGAGCTTTTCGGCGGAAAGCTAAGAAGCGAATTGGACGTTTACGCGAACATCAACCGGGCGACCAATGAGGACCGCTCTCCGGCTGGCTTCGCCGCCAACGCCAGCAAAGCAGTGGAAGAAGGTTTTCGGGCGATCAAGGCCGCCCCGTTCGACGATTTCCCAAAGCTGGACGCTCCGGCCGGCGAGCGGCAGAAGTTCGCCGAGTTAGGCATAGCGCGCGTGGAAGCCATACGACGCGCCGTTGGCCCGCACCCGAATCTGCTGATCGATTGCCACAGCCATTTTGATCCCGCGCTTGGTATCGAAGTCGCCCGGCGCCTGGAACCGCAGAATCTCTACTGGTATGAGGAACCGGTTCCTCCCGAAAGGATTGAGGAGAGCGCAGCGATTCGCTCGAAAATCTCTCAGCGCATGGCGGGCGGGGAACTTCTTTTTGGCTTGGAAGGTTTTGCGCCCGTGTGCCGTCGGCGATCGATGGACATCATCATGCCCGATGTAAAGCATTGCGGCGGGATCCTCGAGGCTTTGAAGATTTCCGTGTTGGCGGAAGCCGATGGCGTCCTAGTGGCGCCCCACAATCCCAGCGGGCCTGTTGCGACGGCCGCCAGCGTGCAGCTCTGCGCCGGATTGCCCAATTTCCTTACCCTCGAGTACGCTTGGGGTGAGGCGCCGTGGCGTAAGGATCTGATCATTCCGCCGGAAGAGTTTTCGAACGGGAAGATCCGCGTCTCCGACCGGCCCGGCTTTGGCATCGAACTCAACGAGAGGCTCGCCAGGGAGCACGCGTAAGCGCCTCTTGCGGTGAGAAGCCGGGAATACGGTCGGGCGCAGGATTGGGCGACGTTTTCGCTTTTCGCCATGCGATCCGGCGATCGCCGAAGGCCAAGCCGCCCGCATGGATTTCTATTCCAGAGCCGAATTATGTTCACAAATGCCAGCTCACGTTAATTTCTTGGCTTTCGACTTGGGAGCAGAAAGCGGCCGGGCCATGTTGGGCCGCTTTGATGGCGCGCGCCTCGCTTTCGAAGAAGTGCACCGTTTTCCCAACAGTCCCGTGCGGGTGCTGGACAGCCTGCATTGGGATGTCTTGCGCCTGTTCGGCGAGCTCAAGCGGGGGCTGGCGGCCGGGGCAAAGCAGGCGGGAGGCGGCCTGGCCTCCGCGGGCGTGGATACTTGGGGCGTTGACTACGCTCTGCTGGGAGCCGACGGAGCGCTGCTCGAAAATCCGTATCACTACCGCGATTCCCGCACCGACGGCGTGATGGAAAAGCTTCTGGCCACGGTGCCGCGAGAAGAGGTTTTTGAACGGACGGGCATTCAATTCCTGCGATTGAACACTCTGTATCAGCTCTATGCTCTGAAGCTCCAGCGGCCGCATGTCCTCGAGCGGTCGCACACGCTGTTGATGATGCCCGACTTGTTCCATTATTGGCTGACGGGCCGGGCCGTGAGCGAGTACACCATCGCCACGACGACACAGTTTTACGATCCCCGATGCGGTTTGTGGGCGCGCGATCTGCTGGAGAAGCTGCATCTGCCCGTGCGGATCCTTCCTGGCATTGTGCCGCCCGGCACGCAGCTCGGGCCGTTGCTTCCTTCGGTGGCTGCCGAGGCCGGCATTCAGCCCATGCCGGTGATTGTGCCGGCCTGCCACGATACGGGCTCCGCTGTCGCTGCCGTTCCGGCTCAGCCGGGCGGCGATTGGGCGTTTCTCAGCTCTGGGACGTGGTCGCCGCTGGGCGTGGAATTGCCTGCGCCGATCATCAATGGGGCGGCGCTAGCCCTGAATTTCACCAACGAGGGCGGCGCTTGGACCACCACTCGCCTGTTGAAGAATCTGACGGGTATGTGGTTGTTCGAAGAGTGCCGGCGGGAATGGGCTCGGGAAGGGATGCCAACGGGCTACCAGGGATTATGCGAAGCAGCTTTGGCCGCGGACCCTTTTCGCTCGATCATCGATCCCGACGACCCGATGTTCCTGACTCCCGGCGGTATGCCGGGCAAAATCGTCACTTTCTGCCGCCGGACGGGCCAGCCGGTCCCTGAAGATCAGGGAGCTTTCACGCGGGCGATCTTCGAGAGCCTGGCCCTCTCCTACCGCTCTGCACTGGATGAGCTCAGACAGATTCTCGGCCGGAATCTGCGGACTTTGCACATCGTAGGCGGGGGCTCGCGCAACCCGCTGCTTTGCCGGTTCACGGCCGATGCCACGGGCTGCGAAGTCCTTGCTGGCCCTGAAGAAGCGACGGCGATCGGCAATGTACTTCTTCAGGCGATGGCCTTGGGGTATGTGGGCACGCCCGTCGAGGCGCGGGATCTCGTGCGGCGTTCTTTCCCGCCGAAGCGATACGATCCCGCCCGGCGGGAACGCTGGAACGAGGCTGCGGCGCGCCGCAGAGACCTGATTACCAGGGCTGCGGCCGCTTCGTAAATTTGCGGCCGATCTCCGCCGCTTCCGGTCCCGAGGCCCCGATCATGACGCCTTCCCGGATCATGTCGATGACGTCGTTGGGCCGAACCTGATTCAGAAAGGCGAGCTTATTCGCCTTGCAGGCGGCCAGAACTTTGGCTCGGGCTGCGATCATCTCCGGCGGATACGGCGGGTCATGGTTCTCAGGAAATCCGAGCGAATAGCCCATGTCGCCCGGCCCCCATTCGGCAAAAGCGAGGCCGGGAACCTTCAGGCTCTGATCGACGTTGGCTAACGCCCGCTTATCTTCAATCTTAAGCCCGAGCATGATCTCGCCGTTGGGATTCAGCGGCCAGACATCGGCCTTTTGCGCGTATTCCTTCGGCGAAATTCCCCAGATCCGGGCGGCGCTGGCGGTGCCGTGGGCGCCGCGCCTTCCCTCGCCGAGACCTTCGTTCACGCCCAGGTGCTGGAACGGGAACCGCGCCGACTCCACGAAAGCCCGCACCGCTCCAGGGTCATCCGCGTGGCAAAGCAGAATCCCGTGGATGCCGGTCGCGAGCACCTGCTTAACCATCCACGCGTTGGCGCGCATTGTCGCCTCATCTGTCCCGTCAGTCGGCAGCGTCACAATCACCGCGGGAGTGCGATGTCCGCTCTTGGTGGGGCCTCCCTTCACCAAGCCGCGCATGAAGTCGGCGAGCTTGGCGACATCGAACGGGCTGTGCTCCATATCGTAGGTAATGTAATCGGCCCACGTTTGGGCCATTTTCACGCCCTCTTCGTATCCGCCATGCCCGCTCGTGTAGTAAATCGGCTGGCCTTGCGAGAGCAGATCGATTGCTTTGTTGATATGTTTCGGCTGTTGCGCCGCAGCGCTGCCTGCCGTCAGAATCAGGACGAGAACCGCGCCGAGCGCCGCATGAGGATCGCGTGCTCTCTTCATGGAAACCTCCAACTGTGCAAGATTATACCCGCACCGCGCGCAGCGCGGCGCACGAAAGCATCGGCCCAAGGGCGCTGCAGCCGGTTAGGTACAATGAAAAAAAAGGGTAAAGGGAGAAGTGGACCAGCCAGTACCGATCGTGGAACATCCGGGAATTCGGAGAGCCTTGCTGCATGTGCTGGTCTATGCGGCCGCGGCGGCCAGTCTGGCATGGGTTCTTTACGATTTTCAATGGGGAGACTTTCTCGAGAATCTGAAGTTTCTGGACTGGCGCTGGGTGGTTCCCG
>DASREK010000244.1:0-9897 GCA_035652135.1 Bryobacterales bacterium
GGAAGTAGGGGCAAAAGTGGCGCTAAAGGATTGCGTGCCGCCGGCGTTCACACTGAACGATGCCGGGCTGACCGCAAACAAACCGTTGCTGCTCGACACCGTCCCCGTGAATGCGAGCGTCGAGCCGTTGGTTAAGGCCACGGATTGGGGTGCTGAGGTAGTTCCGGTCGACACATTGCCGAAATTCAGTGAGGCGGGACTGAGAGATAAATTGAGCGCGATGCCCGTACCAGTGACCGCGACGGTTCGCGTAAGAGGGCAGGACGGATTTTGGGGATCGGTCGCGGTAATGCTGATTGTCCCCCGGGCTGCCCCAGCCGCAGCCGGCGCGAATGAAATTTGGACGCTGCCGGAGGGCGAAACCGGAGACACCGTGAAAGCGCCCGAACTGCTGGTAGCGGAAAACTGGTAGACGGTCTGCACAGAAGGATTAGCCGATATGGTCACGGTTCTGGGAGACGATGTCGAGCCAACCGGCACCTGTCCAAAATCGAGCGCCGCCGGCAGAGCCGTGATGTCCACTCCGGTCCCTACAATGGGAAGCAGTTGCGGTTGCACCGACTGTCCCTGCTGCGTTACTGCGTTTAAGTTTATGAACCCAGCCGCCGTGCCCGCCGCCGTCGGCGCGAAAGTCGCTTTGACATTCGTCGCGCCCGGAGCGTTGAAGGTCGATGGATTGACTGTGAAAGCCCCGCTGGTCAAGCTCAGGTTAAAAGTCAGAGGCGTGGCTGGGAAAATCGTAAATCTCTGGGAGGAAGAACATCCAAGAAGGACATTCCCCAAACTCAACGAACTCGGCGAGAAGGTAAATGCAAGAAGTCCGGTTCCGCTGACAGCCACGTTTTGTGATGTTGTCTGAAAACCCGTCTGTGAAGCAGTGATCGTAAGCGTGCCGCTGAAGCTGGCGGCCGAAGTTGGTGTAAACGTGACCGACACGGTTCCCTGCTGCTGGTCGTTAATGCTCGACGGGCTGATGCCTGCGGAAAACGCGGGATTATCGGATACGACGCTGAAGTTAGTTGGAAAATCGCTGGGCGTAGTATTGGTCACGGTAAACGTCATAGTCGCGCTGGCGCCCAGGTAAACATTCCCGAAGGCGACCGATCCGGTGGATACGCTAAAACTCGACGGCGGCGGTGCAGTCGCCGCCCCCGCTCCGGCAACGAATAACGAGAATCCGACAAGCAGCCTCCCAAGCCTCATCGCCGGATCCTCCCCGAGAAGCCGGGCAAGCGCGGCGGCGAAACCGAAGCGGAATCGGCCGAGGGAACAAAGAGAATCCGCGGATTTGAAGCCCCGGCGTCCAGCAACAGAGTTTTGCCCGCGGCCGAATCCAAGCGGAACACCCCGTTGCCACTCAAGCGGTGAATTCCTGATAGACTGCACGCGCAAGGAAGCGCCGCCGGCGCGCTCCCGTTCAAATCGAGCACGGTGATCTGCGACTCGGATATTGCCAGCACGCGGCCATCGCGGCCAGCAGAAGCTATCGCAATTGGGTTCGCAATGCCGTCTGCCGGACCAGCCAGAGTCAGAGCTTGCGCGGCGCCCTGCACGTCGCGAACCAGAAGCAACTCGCTCCGATCATAGTCGGCAATCAAGGCGTCCTGGGACCCCTCTAGAAAACTCAGAGCGCTCGCCCGCCCGACCTGAGCAACAAAGCGCGGCGGGTTTCCGGGACTCACGGCGAAAACAGATCCGCGGCGGTTCTCAGAAGCGGCAGCGAGCACCAGGCCGTCTTGATCGCTGATGGCCATCGCCGTCAGTACAGAAGGCGGGCCGCTGAGATCAGCCGTGCCGGCAATCGCGGGGGCGTCGGGTAGACCGCCGATGACCTGAACGGATCGCAGTTGCGAGTCATACAACCCGGCGAACCTGCCCAACGGGCTGAAAATGATTCGGGCCGGGTTTATGAGGGCCCCGTCGATTTCCCGCCCCGCAGGCGCGCCGGTCCGCAGGTCTACCAGAAGCACTTTTCCGGAGCCGGCAGCGATTGCCAGAGCATATTCCAGTCCGGGGGAAACCTCAACCGAACGAAACGCACCGCCCAGGTTCATGACCGGCCCTACAACCGACGCGCCGGGTATCCCCAGGATGGGCCGCAGCCCGGCGTATTGTTGATCCCATAGGTAGCCGAGCGTCGGCCCGCTGATCAGTCCATCCGCCCGCGCGCTGATTAGGGAGCCACAAAACAAAATAGAAACGATCGCGAAAGTTCCGTATCTCATGTCCACCCGCCGCTAGCGTGGCGCTGAAACGGTCGGCGTGCCCGCCGTGATCGTGGTGGCTGGGGGACCTGGCGCCGCCGTGGGGGCGCTCCTGCCGCCCCGAGTCGCCGCCACAATCCCGCCGACTGCTGCTCCGCCTCCTACAGCCAGAATGATCGCCAGCGTCTTGGCCGAGATTCCCCCAGCGGCGGCTGCCGCCGAGAGGCTGTTTGTCTGGTTGATGACGGCCGTAGCGGTCCTGCCCTGGTTGGATGCGCTTACGTGAATCTGGAAATTGCCCTGAACGCTGTTAGGCCGCAAACCTGTAGCCACCGCGCGGCCCTGCGCGTCCGTGGTCACCGTCATGGTCGTGCTGCCGTTGGCGAAGGCGCCGCCCGCGCCTCGTTCCGGAAGCGAAAACACCACCACGGCTCCCGCGACCGGCCGGTGATTTTCATCCTGCACCTGGACGATTGGCTCGCGGGCCGTGCGCTGGCGGATATTGTTTATGGCGCCTTCCCCATCCAGAATCACGATTTGGAGTCCCGGCGCGCCTTCGGCCTGAGCTCCCGCTGCCGGCCGCGCCGCCTGGGTCGCAATGAGACAAGCCAAGCCGATCGAGATGCCCGCCCGCAAAGCTCGACCGCCCCGAAAGCCGCCAGGACCGGATGACATCTGTGCGCCTCCTCACACCTCCGCCCCCGTATTATGCCCGAATGCTCAAAAAAAGAACAGTCTCAATTGCGGGAACGCGACCCCCGAAAGGGCGGCGAAAGGTTTTCCTAAATCACGATGGATGCGATTTCGACCGGGGACCGCTGGCCCGCGACCACGACGATGCCGCTTTCCGTCACATGGTGATATTTCTTGTCCCGATCGAGGTCGTAGCCAATTTCGGTTCCAGCCGGGACGCGGACGTTTTTGTCCAATATGGCCCTGCGGATGCGCGCGCCGCGGCCAATGTCGCAGTTATCCATAATGATCGAGTCTTCAACAAGGCTGTAAGAGTGCACAAAGACTCTGCGTCCCAAAACCGACCCCCGAACCGTGCCGCCCGAAATGATGCACCCTTCCGAGACAATCGAGTCCAGCGCGTGCCCGCGGCGCCCCTCTTCATCAAAGGTGAATTTGGCCGGAGGCTCCTGGTAGCTGGCCGTCCGCAGCGGCCACTGGCGGTTAAAAAGATTCAGCGAGGGCGAAACCGAGCGCAGATCCATGTTGGCGTCGTAATAGGAATCTATAGTTCCTACATCGCGCCAATATCCTTGATTCTGAGGGGGCTCTCCGGCGATCTCGTTCGTCAGAAAATCGTAGGCGAAGACCGGGTAGCGGTGAATCATATCCGGAAGAATATTGCGGCCAAAGTCGTGATTGCTCGCTGGATTGCCGGCGTCATCGTAAAGCTCGCGGACCAGGATGCGCGTTTCGAAGATGTAGTTGCCCATAGAAGCCAGCGTCCAGCCGGGCCGGCCGGGAATTTCCGGCGGGTCCGGAACCTTTTCGTGGAAGGACACGATCCGCCAGTCCGGGGTGATCTCCATGGTGCCGAATTCCCGCGCCCGTTCGCGGGGCATCGGCAGCGCGGCGACGGTGCCGGCAGCCCGCTTTTCTTCGTGATACGCGATCATCTGGCTGACATCCATCCGGTACACGTGATCCGCGCTGAAAACCGCCACGAGGTGCGGATCGGCCTGCTCGATAAGGTTGATGTTTTGGAAGATGGCGTCTGAGGTGCCCTGGTACCAGATCTCGCCTTTGCGCATCTGGGCCGGCACCGGGATGATGAATTGATTCTTAAGCAGGTTCGCAAACTGCCAGCCGTCGCTCAAGTGCTGCAATAACGACTGGCTTTTGAACTGGGTCAGCACATAGATGGAGTAAATTCCCGAATTGATGAGATTGCTGAGCACGAAGTCGATAATCCGGTACTTGCCGCCGAACGGAACCGCCGGCTTGGCGCGTTCCTTCGTGAGCGGATAGAGGCGCGATCCTTTGCCCCCTGCCAGCACGACGCCCAGAACCCGGAGTTTCATAGCCCCCAAATTAACCACATTCCGGACGGGAGGATCAATGCTGACCCCTGCCCTTGCCCGGCCTGCGGCCCGCAGGCGGGAGAACAGAACAGCCTTTGCGCGAGGAAGCCGGAAGGCAAGGGTCGCCCCCGTCCGGCCTGCGTTTTTTGTCTTGAACCAGGGGGCGCAAGGGCCGCTTGTGACATCAAATTTTTCCCGGAGCGCCGCCTCAGGTCCTGCGGCCGGGCGCACCATCGGCAAAACCTTTCCGCCGCCATCTTACGCTGGCGATTGGATTTCCGACGATCGCTTCCGCTATCATAAAACTTCTAGCCTCGCCTCGGCGCCTATGCTGCGCTTTGAAACCGCGGGAGAATCTCACGGGGAGTGTCTGGTCGCAACCGTGACAGGACTGCCCGCCGGTGTGCCTGTTTCGCTCGCGTTCATCAACCGGCAATTGTGGCGCCGCCAGCAAGGGTACGGCCGCGGCGGGCGAATGAAAATTGAAACAGACTGCGCCGAAATTGTTTCCGGCGTGCGGCACTCGAAGACCATCGGCTCGCCGGTGGCCCTCCTCATCCGCAACCGCGACTGGGAGAACTGGCGGGAGAGCCTGCCGGTCGAGGATTACCCGGGCAGTGCGGAGAAAGCCAAGCCGGTAACGCGGCCGCGGCCGGGCCACGCCGATCTGGCGGGCTGCTTGAAGTATGATTTTCCGGAAGCCCGCTACATTCTCGAGCGCGCGAGCGCCCGGGAGACGGCGGCTCGCGTCGCCGCCGGCGCGGTCGCGAAACTGCTGCTTTCCGAATTTGGCATCGAGGTTCTGGCGCACGTGATCGCGGTCGGGCACGCAGCGCTGGGACGCCCGGCGGCCTGGGAAGAGATCGCGGCTCTCGAAAAACGAAGCGAGATTCTGCTGGGCTGCGTGGATTCGGCCGTGGAACAGCGCATGAAAGACGTGGTGGACGAGGCGTATCGAACCGGCGATACAGTGGGCGGCGTATTCGAGGTGGTCGCCCACAATGTTCCGCCGGGCCTGGGCGCTCACACGGAATGGGACCGGCGGCTGGATGCAAGGCTGGCGCAGGCGATCGTCTCGATGCAGGCGGTCAAAGCTGTCGCCATCGGCGAAGGCGTGGAAAACGCCGCCCGCTTCGGATCCGAGGCGCAGGATCCGATCCGCTACGACCCCCAGCAGCGCCGCTTTCTGCGGCCGTCCAACCGCGCCGGCGGGATCGAAGGGGGAATGACCAACGGCGAGGATGTCGTGGTGCGCGGATATCTGAAGCCGATCTCGACGCTGCGCAAGCCGCTTGAATCGGTAGACCTTCGAACGCGCGCAACATCCCTGGCTGCTTACGAGCGTTCGGATGTATGCGTGCTGCCGGCGGCGGCCGTGATTGGTGAAGCTATGGTTGCGCTCGCCTTGGCGGGCGCCCTGATCGAGAAGTTCGGTGGAGATTCACTCCCCGAGATGAAAAGAAATTTCGACGGCTACTTGGAACAAGTAAAAAATTTTTGAGCCTTGCGGCGGGGCGGCCAAAGACCGGGTCTGGGGTCTCGCCGGAAAAAGCTCCCGGGGAAGAGGTCTATCGGCCTGACACAGCCGGGCATTACATCCGGGCCTCCGAACGCCTGAATCAAAGATCCGGCACGAAGCCCGGTCGCCGGCGCGTCCGCAAGGCGCAAGCCGGAATCTGCATTCGATGATTTATAAGATTGTGAAATACGGCGATCCGGTGCTTGAGGAGCGCGCCAAACCCGTCACGGAGTTTGACACGCCCGAACTCCAGGAGCTGGTTCGGGACATGTTTGAGTCCATGTACGCCGCCAAAGGGGTGGGGCTGGCCGCTCCGCAGATCGGCATTTCCAAGCGCATTGCAGTGATCGATGTCTCACTCGGCGAGAACGAAAAAGACAAGCTCGTACTCATCAACCCGGAGATTATCCACACCGAAGGCCGGCAAAACGGAGAAGAAGGCTGCCTGAGCATTCCGGGATTCCGGGAAGATGTGCGGCGGCCCCGGCGGGTGACCGTGCGCGCCCAGGATATCCATGGCGAATCGTTCGAAATAACGGGCGAAGAGCTCCTGGCGCGGGCGTTTCTGCACGAAACCGATCACCTCAACGGCCGGCTCTATATCAGCCATATCAGCCCGCTCAAGCGTGATCTGATCAAGCGCAAGGTGCGCAAGCTGATCAGGCAAGGCGAATGGACCTGAGTTGTGGAACTAAGCGGGCTCAAAGCGGTATTCATGGGAACCCCCCAATTCGCCGTGCCTTCCTTGCAGGCGCTGGCGGATGCGGGCGTGGCGGTGATGGAAGTGATCACCCAGCCGGATCGCCCCGCAGGCCGCGGCCATCGGCCGGCGATTTCTCCCGTTAAGGCGCTCGCCTTGAAGCTGGGGCTTCCTGTGTTTCAGCCCCTCAAGATAAAAGATCCGGAAGCCATCGGGCGAATCGGGCGGGCGGAGCCCGACGTGATCGTCGTGGTCGGCTACGGCCAGATCATTCCCCGGGCGCTTTTCGACCTGCCTCCCCTTGCCGCCATTAATGTACATGCCTCCCTGCTTCCCAAATACCGCGGCGCGGCGCCGATCCAGTGGGCGATCGCCCGCGGGGAGACAACGACCGGCGTCAGCACGATGCGGATCGAGGCCAGGCTCGATGCAGGAGATATTTTCTTGCAGCGGGAAACGGCCATCGGCGCCGAAGAAACGGCCCCTGAGTTGTCGGCCCGGCTGGCGATCCTGGGGGCCGATTTGCTGGTGGAAACACTGCGCGGGCTGCGGAGCGGCCAAATCTCCGGCAAGAAACAGAACGACGCCGAGGCGACCTATGCCCCGTTGCTGAAAAAAGAGGACGGCCGCATCGACTGGCGCAGCAGTGCAAGGGAAATTTTTAACCGCGTGCGGGGCTTCGACCCTTGGCCCGGCGCGTACACAACCTTCCGCGGCGGGCTCCTGCACATCCGCCGAGCCAGGCTGCTGGGAGACATAGCAGAGCCGGGGAACACGCCCCCGGGCGCTCTGGTGGTGGATTCCGGCCGCTTGCGCGCCGCCGCCGGTCAAGGCTGGCTCGAGTTGCTGGAGGTGCAACCCGAAGGCAAGAAGAAGCTGCTAGCCCAGGAGTTCATCAACGGCTGGCAGCCGAAAACTGGAGAAATTCTGGGAGATAAGAATCCGTGACGTTGCCCCTTGGATACCGCTTTGCGGCGACCTACGCAGGCATTCGAAAAATCAGTAAACCGGACCTGGCGCTCATGGTTTCCGACCGGCCCGCAGCCGCGGCCGCAGTTTTCACGACCAACCTCGTCAAGGCGGCGCCGGTGATCCTCTCGGTCCGTCACCTCACAAGAAGCAAAGGTTACGCCCGAGCCATTGTGGCCAACGCCGGCAACGCCAATTGCGCTACTCCGGCCGGCCTCGCTGTGGCGCGCGCCACAGCCAAATCAGCGGCGGCTGCGCTGGGCTCTTTGGAGCACGAGGTCCTGATTGCTTCGACTGGGGTGATCGGGGTTCCCCTGGACGAAAAGCGGATCACCGCCGCCTTGCCGGGGCTGGCCTCGTCTCTTTCTCCCGAAAATTTTGAGGCCGCCGCTCTGGCCATCCTGACCACAGACACTGTTCCCAAAACCGCCTGGGCCGAAGTCAAGCTGAAAACGGGCCTCGTACGGGTGGCGGGCATGGTAAAGGGCGCTGGAATGATCCATCCGCGGATGGCCACCATGCTCGGCTTCCTTTTTACTGACGCAGCGGCGAGGCCTGCGGAGCTTCAATCCTTGCTGGCCTCAGTGACCGAGGCCACATTCAATCGGATCTCCGTCGATGGCGACACCTCGACCAACGATACGGTGTTTTTGCTGGCGAATGGAGCGTCCGGAGTGCGGCCGTCGGGCAGGGAGCGGCAGCGCTTGCAGGCGGCGATCGCCGAGGTGGCTGAGAAACTCGCAATCGCCATCGTGCGGGACGGCGAAGGTGCGCAAAAGCTGCTGACGATCGACGTGGAAGGCGCTGCCAACGATCGCGCCGCCGCTACGATCGCCCGCGCCATCGCCAACTCGCCTCTGGTCAAGACCGCGCTGGCCGGCGCCGATCCGAATTGGGGGCGCATCCTTTCCGCCGCGGGAAACTCTGGGGCGAAATTCGATCCGGCCAAAGTGGACATCGATCTCAATGGCTTCGCGGTTTGCCGCCGCGGCACAGCGGCCGAGTTTTCCGAAGATGAAGTGAAACGTTCGCTCGCAGGCCGGGAATCTTCGCTCCGCTTTCTGATTCGCGGCCAGGGCAAGGGACGCGCGCGCTTCTGGACTTGCGATTTGACCGAAGAATACGTCCGCATCAATGCCAATTACCGCACGTAGCCTGATTTGCGCGCTGTGCTTCGGGGCGATTCTCGCGGCTGGCCCTCCGGAGGCGGATGAAGTCTCATCGCTGCTGCTGGATCTCAGCACATCTTTACAAGAGGGCAGCGCCGCGCGATTTCTGAGTCACATCGACCACCGGTTCAAAGATTACGCAGTGTTGGAAGACAACGTTGTGGCCATGACGGCGCAGGACGAGGTGGCGTCGTCGGTGGCAGTGCTCGAGCAACGTAAAACCGGCGAAGGATATGAACTCAGGCTGGACTGGCTGCTCGAACTGAAAACCATAAGCGGCGACAAGCCCGCGGAAAGACGCCGCAGCGAGGTGATCTGCCGGATCAAACGCAGCGGGAAGCAATGGAAGATCTCAGCGCTGGCGCCAGTAACTTTTTTCCGTCCGCTATAAAGAGCGCACGTTCGTACGGCCGCTTGCCCGCAAAAGATCCTCGTTGTGGCAAGCAGCGCGCACGAATCCATAAAGACCGTGCTCGACGCGAAGCCCCTGTGCCGCACGGCGCAGCGGCTCTCCAGCCTCCGAGGCAATAAGTGGGTTTGTTAAACTTGACGAGAATGACCTTTCCTGCCCAGTTCTATATCCGCAATGTGCCGATTCGCCCGGCCACGGTTCTTGCGCCCATGGCCGGCGTCACCGATACCGTGTTCCGCCGCTTTATTCGCGGGCTCGGAAGCTGCGGCCTGCTCATGACAGAGTTCACCAGCTCAAACGGCATCAGCGCGGCGCTACACAGCCCCGGGCAAAACAAGACGCTGCGCTACCTCCATTTCGAGCCGGATGAGCGGCCGATTACGGCTCAACTGTTCGGGGCGGATCCGCAGGTCATGGCTGACGCAGCCCGCGTGGTGGAAGATCTCGGCTTCGATATCGTCGATTTGAATTTTGGTTGTCCGGTGAAAAAGGTGGTTCGCTGCAACGGTGGGTCCGGCTTGCTCCGCGATCTGCCGCTGGTGGAGAGGATTCTGCGGGCAGTGCGGTCAGCCGTGAAAATGCCTTTCACAATCAAATTTCGAACCGGCTGGAATCGGGACGAGATCGTGGACACCCGCCTGGCGCGCCTGGCTGAGGATTGCGGCGTCGAGGCTTTGGCTCTGCACCCCCGCACCCGGGAACAGGGTTATTCGGGCCATTCAGATTGGAGCCGCATTGCCGCCGTCAAGGCGTGCGTAAAAATCCCCGTGATTGGCAATGGCGACATACAGACGCCCGAGGACGCAGTGCGCATGGTGGCCGAGACCGGCTGCGATGCCGTCATGATCGGCCGGACGGCTTCTTCCAACCCCTGGATCTTCCGGCAAATCG
>DASREK010000245.1:0-9944 GCA_035652135.1 Bryobacterales bacterium
CAAAACCGAGCGACTGCTGATAGCGCGGGGAGTAAACCGGACTGGTGAGCCGGCCGACTTCCTGGCCCCCGGCGATTACCGCGCTTCCCTTCCCCGGCGGCTGATCAACATCGAGGCCCAGCCTGACAAGCAGCTTGTTCACGTGGCCGCGGGCGCGGATTCGCTCGACGATTTCCTGGCCCAGATAACACCCCTTTTGGAAGTTCAAGGCGCGTTCCTGCCGGGTTTCCTGTGGCAGCGCGGTTTCCTTGAAATCCTCCCCGTAAAGCGGAACGCCGTTTTCCACGCGCACGACCCGGACATCCTCGACCGAAGCGGCGACGGCCCCGGCCTGCTCCAGCCGGGCTGCCAGCCGCTCCTTTTCCTCAGCCGGGACAAAGAGTCGAAAACCGGGCCCGCCGGTTGCCGATACACGGGCCACGATCGCTCCGCCCGATTCTATATGCGCACCTGGCTCCAGGGAAGCAGAGATGCCGGCCATCCGCTCGGACGCCGGGCCTTCCAGGGCCAGACATGCGAATTTTTCCGTGACGTTTTCGACTTGAACGTCATCGGCGATGATGTGCTTGTCCAGGTGCTGCAAAACACGCTCCGTAACTTCCGGCTCCACATCGAGCAGAATCGAATCGGGAAAGACATAGAGGTTTGCATCCGCCAAAATATGGCCCTGCGCGTTCAGGAGAAAGTTGTAGTTGCCTTGCCCCGGCTGAAGGCTCCGCACGTCGTTGGAGAGCATGGCGTGCAGCAGCCGCACGCGATCCTCGCCCGTGAAGCGAAGCTTGCCGCGGGCTGAGAGGTCGAACCAGGCGGCCGATTCATGCAGAGCCGTATACCCGGCGGAAACGTTCATCCTCAGTAATTCCGGCGCAAATACGCGGAAAGCAGCAGAACGAGAATCCCGGAGATCGCCGCTCCAGCCATGAGCCGGGGGCGGCGCGCGTCGCGGGTGGGATTGGCGCCCGGCGGCACGGCCAGCAGCACCGCCACGCTGAACACGTGCAGAGCCAGCAAAATTTTGATTCCCAGAATCATGTGATACGAAGGCGGCCGCTCAGACAGGCGCGTCAGGTAGTTGTAAAAGCCGGTGACCAGCAGCACCGCAATGACGGTGAAGGAAATCGGCCGCATTCTTGTTGTGAGGTCCCCCACCAGCTTGCTGCGCGTCTCCTGCGGAAGGCCGGCCAGCGAAGGCCCTACCACCAAGCGCCCGTAAATCAGCCCGCCGACGCCGGTCACGGCAGCCGAAAGATGCAGCCACTGCATCAACGTATCGAGCCAGTTCATTGCTCTATACTAACAAGTTGGCCTCCAACTCGCGGCGTGCGCCATCGCGGCACGCATGCCGTGGCCTAGGGCCGCCGCCCCCATTGCCCGGCCGCCCACAATTCTTCGGGGTGGCGGCCCAATTCCATCGGCCCGAACGCCATGGCTGCCTCCCGGCGTGGAATTCCAGTCACATGATTCAGCGCGGTATGGTCACGCTTGGACGCCGCCCGGGGACTGGCAGGGCCTGGGACGGAGCTCGAATGGCGCGGGGCGCAGGAAACGCGATCACTAGAAGTGCACAGCACAGGTTTTTCCTATGATTCACACCATCTTGCCTGTCGGAATACTGCAATGCAATTGTTCGATTTTTGGGGACGAGACCACGCGTGAAGCTTTGGTCGTGGATCCGGGCGACGAACTGCCGGAAATACTAAAGATCGTCGGCCAGCACGGCCTGCACGTAACGGCCATCGCTATTACGCACGCCCATATTGACCACATCGGCGGCGCGGCCGCCTTGCGCCGGCTGACCGGAGCGGCGGTCTACATGAATGAGCGGGACTTGCCGATAGCGAAGCAGCTCGCCATGCAGGCAGCATGGCTCAGGGTTCCGGTTCCCGAGCAGCCGCAGATTGATGTGACCGTGAAAGAGGGCGATCTGATCCGCCTGGCCGGGTGCACGTTTCAAGTGCTCGACACCCCCGGCCACACGCCCGGCAGCATCAGCCTGCTGGCCGCCCAGGAAAACAAGCTCCTCGCCGGCGATACGCTGTTTCGCGACAGCATCGGCAGAACCGATCTTCCCGGCGGCGACAGCCGCCACATCCTGGCCTCGATCAAGAACAAGATCCTGACCCTCGACGATTCCCTAATCGTAGTTCCCGGACACGGCGAGCTGACAACCGTGGGAAGAGAGCGGGAGCACAACTATTTTCTAAAGGGCCTGTAGGCGCGCCGCAGCTTTATTTCAAATACGGCAGCATCTGCTTGAACTCCTCCCGGTCGCTGCGGGCGAGCAACTCGTAAATGGCCATCTCCGTCGAAGAAATGACCGCGCCGGCCTCGCGCATACGCTCCAGACCAAGCTGCACGTTGGAAGCGCTGCGCGAGCTGGTGGCGTCAGCAGCTACGTGCACCCGGTATCCGGCGGCAAGAGCCCCGAGCACCGTCTGCATTACGCAGATGTGGGTTTCGATTCCTGCGATCAGCAGAGTATGGGTGCGCGGCACTTCCTGCTCCAGCCGTTTGACGATCCGCTCATCGCCCAGACAGCCAAAGGATGTCTTGTCCATCGGTGCTTCCGGCAGTAGAGAAGCCACTTCCGGGATGGTGGCGCCCAGGCCTTGGCGGTATTGAGTCGTAGGTAGCGTCTTGAGTTTCAGGATGTTCGCCAAGTGCAATAGCTTTGTAACATTGACAAGCAGGCGTTCCTTATCCCAGATGGCCGGAAACAGCTTCTCCTGCAAGTCTATAATGAAGAGAGCGGTGGTCCCCGGCCGTAACAACTCCAAATGAGCGGCCATAGGATCATTGTAGACTGGCCGCCGGCGGGGAGCCGTAATAAAGCGCCAGCACAGGAGGCGGCCGTTCGAGAATCATAGCGCGCCGCCTCGCGCAGCCGGCGGCAGGCTGGAAGCGCAGGCGCGGCTGGCGCCGCCGCCCGGAGACAGTCTGCTGGTGCAAAATGGGAGAAGGAGGGGAGAGGGCATGTATTTGGACGAGAGTTTTCGATTGAAGGTCGGCCTGGCTGAGATGCTGAAGGGCGGCGTGATCATGGACGTGACCAACGCCGAACAGGCGGAAATCGCCGAGCGCGCCGGCGCCGCCGCAGTCATGGCGCTCGAGCGCGTGCCCGCCGATATCCGCAAAGAGGGCGGCGTCGCCCGTATGGCGTCGATCGCCAAGATCCGCGAGATCATGGAGCGGGTCAGCATTCCCGTGATGGCTAAAGCGCGGATCGGACATTTCATGGAGGCCCGGATTCTCGAAGCCCTCAAGGTTGATTACATCGACGAGAGCGAGGTTTTGACGCCGGCCGACGAAGAGCACCATATCGACAAGCGGAGTTTCAAAGTCCCCTTTGTGTGCGGGGCTCGCAATCTCGGCGAGGCCCTGCGCCGAATCGCCGAGGGAGCAGCCATGATTCGCACCAAAGGGGAGGCCGGATCGGGCAATATCGTCGAGGCGGTGCGGCACATGCGAACGATCCAGAAAGAGATGAAACAGCTCACCGTTCTCGGCAAGGAGGAGTTGGTAGCTGAAGCGAAGAAGCTCCAGGCCCCTCTGGAACTGGTGGAGTACTGCGCCGAACACGGCAAGCTGCCGGTGCCGAACTTTTCTGCGGGCGGCATCGCGACGCCCGCCGATGCCGCTCTGGTAATGCAGCTCGGCGCGGAAGCCGTTTTCGTGGGCTCCGGGATTTTCAAAAGCGAGGACCCCGAACGCCGGGCGCGCGCAATCGTGAAGGCCACAACGCACTACAACGATCCGCAAAAGCTGCTCGAAGCCAGTGAAGAATTAGGAGAGGCAATGCGAGGCCTGGATGTGGCAAAGCTCGAAGCCAGCGAGCTGCTGCAGACGCGCGGCTGGTAAGGCCAGACGGCCGCAGGACTCGAATTAGCGCGAGCCTGAAAAGGCGTTTCCCGCATGAAGATCGGGATTTTAGCGGTTCAGGGAGATTTTGAGGCGCACGGCCGGGCCGTAGCCCGCCTCGGAGC
The DNA here is from genome assembly GCA_035652135.1 of Bryobacterales bacterium. GTDB lineage: Bacteria > Acidobacteriota > Terriglobia > Bryobacterales > JACQDG01 > DASREK01. The sequence continues at coordinate 3,984 of DASREK010000245.1, forward strand.
AACGCCGGTATTCGTGCGCGCCGCCGGGCAGTTGGAAGGCCTCGAGGGACTGATCATTCCAGGAGGCGAGAGCACCACGATGCTGAAGGTCCTGGAAGAGGAAGGGTTGTTCGACGCCATCCGCAGTTTTGCCGCACGGCGGCCGGTGTTGGGGACTTGCGCCGGGGCAATACTGATGGCTACGGAGGTCTCGCATCCGGCCCAGCGCAGCCTCGGCCTCATCGATATGGCGATCGAGCGCAATGCGTACGGTCGGCAGGTGGATAGCCATATTTCCAAGATTCCGCCGACGGCCGAGTTCTCGCAGCGCACCGGCGGCCGCGAGCCGGAAGAGCCGCTGGAAGCCGTATTCATTCGCGCGCCGATCATTCGCCGGGTTGGCCCCGGCGGCATCGTGCTGCTCCGGCATCAGAACGATCCGATCCTGGTGGAGCAAGGCAGCCATCTGGCGGCCACCTTCCACCCCGAACTGACTTCGGATACGCGAGTCCACGGGCTATTTCTCGCCAAGGCCGCCGCGTCAGAGCCGGTTTCGAAAGCATGAATGGCGCAAGCTCGAACAATCCTGTGCGTACCCTGTTTGTCTGCATTGGCAATTCGTGCCGCAGCCCCATGGCCGAGGCTCTGGCCAGGCACCTCGGGGCCGACGTCATAGAGCCGAGCAGCGCCGGCATTTACCCCGCCTCTATCATCCAGCCGGAGACGCTCCAGGTTCTCGAAGAGCGAGGCATCAAGCTGGAACCTCGCAAACCGCGCAGCCTGTTCCTGCTCGACGCAAAACAGGTGGATTTGCTCGTCAACATGAGCGGCGCGCCCCTGGACAACCTGCTGCATTCCTTTCTGGGGCGCCAGATCGTATGGCCTGTGCGCGATCCGGTGGGCCAGCCCCTTGGCGTCTATCGCGCCGTTCGCGACGAGATCGAGAAGAAGGTCAGCGAATTAATCAAAGAACTCCGGCAAAGCGGCTAAGTTCTGTTTTGTCCCGATCAAAACGCTTCCGCGGTATTTCCCGGGCGCCTGCGCCGCGCAAGGGATGTTCCGCCAAGAGAGCTTTTCCATTTCTGAAAACTTCCGCATTGGAGATTTCGGCTCAGACCATGCTCCAACGGGCGGGCCTGCTCCGCCAACCTTGTTCCCGGAGGATGCACGCGATTCCGTGGGGCGCATTTAGGATATTTTCACGTGGCGGCCACGATCCTCCGCTCGTGTTGACATGACTTTCCGCGGGTGATAGCATCGCGGCGGCATTTTATGCCGGTCCATATTCCTGGCAGAGGTAACGGGTCTCTTTTACGCCGGAATCCAGCGGTTGCAGAGCATGGCGCTTTGCCGCCCGGGAGAGCAGGGTGTACGCGCCGAATCCGCAATGATCCACTTGCGCCGTTGGAAGGAGGGTTGGCCATGACCTTCAATTTGTCTTTTCGCCGTCAGTCTTTCGTCGTAGCCGTGATCTTGTTCAGCACACTGGCGCCTGTTGCTTCGCGACAGGCTCGCGGGCAGATTCTCCAGGGCACCATCGACGGCAACGTAACCGACGCCAGCCAGGCGGCGATCGTCGGGGCCAGGGTCGTCGCGACCGAGCAGCGAACCAATTTCACCCGCGATACGACCACAAACGCCGGGGGGTTGTATACGATACCGACCCTTCCTCCCCGCTGCGCCAGGGAATTCCTGTGGTGACGCCGCCGGATGTGAGCGCCGGCACTCTGCCCGTGCCGGGCACCGCGGCTCTGAACACCTACGATAACGCCAACTACGTCCGGGGCTACATCCAAACCTGGAACTTTACCGTCGAACAAAGGGTGAAAACCTGGATCGCTTCCGCTGGCTATGTGGGCACCCGCGCTGTGGATCCGCAGAACAATATCCAGATGAATTGGTCGCCGATCGGCGGCGGAACTGCCGGCGAGATCCTGAATCAGTTGACCGGCCGCACTGCGTCCACCCAATTGCTCGGCACTCTGGGAAGCAATACCTATGACGCTCTGCAAACCCGGGCTCAGCGCCGCTTCTCCGGCGGCTATCAGGTGCAGTTGGCTTATACCTTCGGAAAAGCTTTGGGCTATGCCGCCACACCTGCCGTTTCTATTCCCCAATACTACCGGCTGAACCGGGGACCTCAGTCGCTCGACGTCACCCAGAATTTTGAAGCCACCGGCATCGTGGAATTGCCTTTCGGCAGAGGCAAGCGATGGGCGCAGAGCGGTATAGCCGCCAAGACGGCGGGCGGCTGGCAGCTCAGTACCGTCTTCAGCGCTTACAGCGGGCGTCCGTTCACCGCCACGGCCTCGACGGCAACGCTGAATTCCCCGAACTCGAGCCAATTCGCCGATTGCATCAGCGCGCCTCACCAGACCGGCAATATCTTCCAGTGGTATGACAAGTCCGCCTTCGCCGTGCCGGCTTCGGGGCGCTTCGGCACATGCGGTACAGGCAGCCTGAGGGGGCCGGGCCTGGTTAATGTGGATCTCGGGCTAGACCGCAAGTTCCCGATTCGCGAGCGATTCGAGCTCCGGTTCCGGGCGGAAATGTTCAATGCGGCCAACACGCCGCACCATGTCATGCCGGGCGGAAACGCTTCGGTCAGCAGCGGAACTTTTTTGCAGGCTACGGATATTGCGAATACTGGACGGGAGGGCATTGACGAGCGGGCAGTCCGCTTCACGCTGCGGCTCGGCTGGTAGCGGCACGGCAGGCCGGATGGAGCTGTCCCGGCCCGCCGGGCAGACTCTGGGGACCGCATAGTCTAGCTCATCGCCCACACGGGGCGCGGCTTATCCTTGTGGCTGCTGCGGCTCGCGCTTGCGGTGGGGCGCAGTGCATACATAACGTTCCCGCTTGCCAAGGGCTGTATTATCCGACCCTCGTCACGCTCCCATCGCTCGTGGGGGCGTGACGAAAAATCGAGGTTCGCATGTGCCGGAGACCCAACGACGAGAGCACGTGCTCAGCGTTGGGGCGCCAGCCAAGCCCGCGCCGGCGCTTCCTAAACTCTTTTCGTGCAGCGGGAGCCGAAGGAAAGCGGAGAGCTGCGTCTAATCGGCGCTGATGCAGTCGCCCGGCCGGATGACGCCGTCCGTGAGAATCTGAGCGCACAGGCCGCCGCGGTGAATGAGGCCCCTCTTGATGGTCTCAGAGGTCAATTGCGCCAGGTGATCACAAGGCTCACAAAGCTTCGTTCCCCGCATCCGGACCTCGCCGACTTGAAATTCTCTCCCCACGAGATGATTCAACGCCACGCCCCGAGTGACGATCGCTCGTCTTGCATCACCTGGCAGGATAGTGGTTTGGTAGTCGCGAGTCAGGGCCTCGATGCCTTCGATCTCGATCAACGTCACCTGCCGGTTCTCTGTTTTTCCAAAGTGGCGGTCGCCTTCCAAACCCTTGCCGGAAACGGCGAGCACCTGCTCGACCGCCATCATGGGCTGGCTGCGCTTCCGCGCGATGTGAAGGGAAACAACCGATCCGATTTGCATAGGCGCTCCTTCCCGACTCCGGCAATTTTTCCCGCTTAGTGCGCCTGGCCCAGCTCCTGCCGGGCAGCCGGCTTGCGTTCCCCAAGCCGATACTCGGCGTGGACTGCGCGCACCGCCTTGTCCAGCATATCGCGCTTGACGACAATGGCGATCGTCAGTTCGCTCGACCCCTGCGCGATGGCGATGATATTGATTTTTTCCCGGGAAATCGCGGTGAACAGGCGGCCAGCCAGGCCGGGTGTGCCGCGCATACCTTCGCCCACGATCGCCAGCAGCCCCACGCTCTCATCCACTGCAATCGGATGCAGATAGCCGTGCGCCAGCTCGAGGGCCAGCCCCGATTCCAGGCTCTCCATCGCCATTTCCAGCTCTTCCGAGCGCACCAGCATGCAGAAATTCTGCCGGTAGCTGGACCGCGACAGCAGCAGCAGCTCGACATTGACTCGAGCCAGCGCGTCCAGCGCGCGGGCCATTAGCTGCGCCCCCTGCATCGAAGCATTCACCGCCTCGATGGTGATCATAGCCACGCGGGCCAGCGACGTGATGGCCCGCACGCCCGAGGCATCGCTAATCCGGGGGACGATTTTGGTCCCCGGCAGTTCGGGACGAAAGCTGTTCTTGCTCCACACCGGAATCTGCTTTTCAATGAGCGGCGCCAGCGTCCGCGGGTGGAGGACTTTTGCGCCGTTGTAAGCCAGTTCCGCCGCTTCGTTGTAGCTCACTTCCTCGAGCACCGCCGCGTCGGCGACCACCCTCGGATCGGCGGTCATGATGCCGTCCACGTCGGTCCAGATCCATAGCTCCTCGGCATCCAGCACAGCGGCCAGAATCGACGCTGAAAAATCCGACCCGCCGCGGCCGAGCGTCGTCGGGCGTCCGTCGGCGGTGGCCCCGTTGAACCCGGTTACTACCGGCACAGTGTTCGCCGCGATGTGCGGGCCTAAAACTTTCTCGGCGCGGGCGCGTGTTTTGTCGAGGATCGGCGAGGCATTGCCGAAAGCGGCATCGGTCACGATGACCTCCGAACCGTTCACCGCCGCGGCGGGAACGCCCCGGCATTCGAGCAGGGCGGCCACGATTCCTGCCGAGAGCTTTTCGCCCGTCGCGACAGCCTCATCGACCGAACGCGGCGGCTTTTCCCCCAGCATGAGAATGCCCTGGCAGATGCGGTCAAACTCCTTCAACAGGCCCCGTACGGCCGCGGTGACGGCGGGCTGCTGCCCGGCGGGAAACAGCGCCCGGCAGACGTCCAGGTGCCGGCGCTCGAGTTCGCGTATGTTTGATTCCATGCCGGCCAGATCTCCGGCCTCGGCTCGGCGCATCGTTTCGAGCAGCGCGTCGGTGACCTTGGACATCGCCGAAACCACCGCCACTACAGGCCGCGTCCTGGCGGCCTGCGATACCAGATCAGCCGCGGCGGCAATGCGCTCCGCGCTTCCCACGCTGGTTCCGCCGAACTTCATCACGAGTAAACCCGGTTTCATCCCGCTCCTGCCGCTGCAAGCCCCACTGGGCCTACTGGATAGCATACACTGGGGGGAGGGATGAGTTCTCCGCCCCTTATCTTTGGATTGATCGGCGCAGGCGGTATCGGCAAGGTGCGAGCCGGCGCTTTACGCCGGACTCCCGGCTGCCGGCTGGCTGCGGTGGCCGACACGGATCTGTTGCGCGCGCGGGCGGCCGCCACTGCGGATGCGTACTGCTATACAAGGTATCAGGAATTACTAGACGCGCCCGGGATCGAGGCGGTGATCGTCTCCACTCCCCCTGTTTGCCATGAGGAAATCGTATTAGCGGCCCTGGCGGCCGGAAAGCACGTGCTGTGCGAAAAGCCTCTCGCCACGACCGTGGCCGCCTGCCGCCGGATGGTGGAAGCGGCCCGGCGGTCCGGCCGCGTCCTGGCCACAGGCTTCAATCACCGCTACTTTCCCGCGGTGAAATATCTCAAGGACGTTTTGGCGAGCGGCCGCATGGGCACGCTCGATCACGTTCGCGCCTTCGCCGGTCACACCGGCCTGAGTGAATTCAACGCGCCGTGGATGCACAGCAAAGAGGGAATCGGCGGCGGGGCCCTGATGGATGTGGGTATTCACGTCATTGATTTGGTGCGCTACGTCCTGGGCGAAGTCAGCCAGGTCTATGGGGCCGCTACTCATGAAATCTGGAAGCAGGACGGCGCCGAAGACAACGGCTTCGCCCTACTGAGGAGCCCTTCCGGCAAAGTGGCGGCTCTGCACGCCACCTGGACCGAATGGAAGGGATATCGCTTTTTCGTGGAGGCTTACTGCGATCGGGGAATGGCTCGGGCTTACTATGCGCCGATGTTCGCCATGGCCATCTGCATGGATAAACCGGGCGGCCGCCGCCGCCGCGAATTCCGCTTCTACCCCGAGATCATTCTGCGCGAGAAATTCCGAGGTTGGCAAACCACCACAGGTCTTGCCTTCCAAGAGGAGCTGCGCGATTTTACACAGGTCGTCCGCGG
>DASREK010000246.1:0-33485 GCA_035652135.1 Bryobacterales bacterium
GCCAACTGTTGGCTGCGTACTTCCTGCTCAGTGCAAAAAGTGGCGCATGCCGGTGAAGACCATGGCAAGGCTGAGGCGATCCGCCGCCGCGATCACGTCGGCGTCGCGGACCGAGCCGCCCGGCTGGATCACGGCTGTTGCCCCGTGCCGCGCCAGTTCCTCCACGCCGTCCGGAAAAGGGAAGAAAGCGTCGGAACCTACTACCGTCCCTTTAAGCGGGAGCACCGCCTTGCTTGCAGCCAGTTTCACCGAATCGACGCGGCTCATCTGCCCCGCTCCCACTCCCACCGTCTGACCCGCGACAGCAAAAACGATCGCGTTTGACTTGACGTGCTTGGCGACTTTCCACGCAAATTCCAGAGCGGACGTTTCTTGCTGTGTCGGCGCGCGATCGGTGACGACTTTCAGATTCTTGCGATCCAGAGTGATGCAATCTTCGGTCTGAGCAAGATACCCGCCCGAGAGGCTTTTCACAACGAGAGTCGAGGGCGCAGGTGACACTTCTACCAGCCGGAGATTCTTCCTTGTCTTCAGCCGCTCGAGAGCCTCGTCGGAATAGGCCGGAGCGGCGATTGCTTCCACGAAAAGCTCTGTGATGGCGGCGGCAGTTTCGCCGTCCAGCGGGCGGTTAAAGGCCAGCACGCCGCCGAAAGCCGAAACGGGATCGCAGGCAAGCGCCTTGCGGTACGCCGCCAGGACTGTGCTCTGCTCGGCGCAGCCGCAAGGGTTGGTGTGCTTGATGATCGCGCAGGCAGGATCTTCGAATTCGCGCGTGAGCTGCCAGGCCGCATCGAGATCGACCAGGTTGTTATAGGAGAGTTCTTTCCCGTGCAATTGGCGCGCTCCGGCGACGCCGGCGTCGCCCTCCGCATAGAGCGCCGCGGACTGGTGTGGATTTTCGCCATAGCGAAGACTCATGCGGCGCGGCGTCCGGATATCCAGAAAGGCAGGCAGCGGCTCGATAGCGAGGCCGGCCTCGCCGGAAGAATGAAGATTTGCCAGCGTATTAGCGATAGCGCGGTCATACGCGGCCGTGAGGGCGAACGCTTTTTGGGCCAGGCGCCAGCAGGTCGCTTCGGAAAGGCAGCCGCCGCCGGTCTGCATTTCCGCCGCGACAGCCGCATAGTCGCGAGGGTCCGTCACTACAGCGACATCCGCGAAATTCTTTGCCGCCGAGCGGATCATCGTCGGCCCACCGATGTCGATATTTTCCACAATCTCCTCCAGAGCCACTCCCGGCTTGGCCGCCGTCTTTTCGAAGGCGTACAGGTTGACTACGACCAGGTCGATCGGCGCGATGTCGTGCCGTCGCAGAGCATTCATGTGCTCCTGGTTGGAGCGCACGGCCAGAATGCCGCCGGTAATGCGCGGGTGCATCGTTTTCACCCGGCCTCCGAGCATTTCAGGAAAACCGGTCACATCGGAGACCTCGCGGACGGCGATGCCGGCTTCGCGCAGCAATCGAGCCGTGCCGCCCGTCGAAATCAGCTCCACGCCGAGGCGCGCCAGCACCTGCGCGAATTCAGTCAGGCCAGTCTTGTCGGTAACGCTAAGCAAGGCTCGTTGGATCTTTACCATGGCGGGAAAGAAACCGATTTTCTCACAACAGTTGGCCCTTGTATAAACGGGGCCCTCGAAAGGCAGCCCTCAGCGTGAACAAAAGGGTCGCGCCCCCAGCTTCGCACAGGCATGCCGGATCTTTCCCAATTGACGGCAGAAGCGGCACGCTGGCGGCTGAGCGCCCGATTTCACCATTATCCCGGTTCACTGGGAGTACCCGACCGCTAGTACTTTTGGACTTCTGCGCCGGCGCTTCGGAGTGGGCCTTGGGTACTGTCCGAAATCCAACTGTCTTTCTATTGTCATGTTCCTATGAGTCCGGCATAGTGATGCCATGAAGCTGACGGAGCGTCGCAGACTAGACCGGCTGCCGGCATCCGGGTCGGGCACGTTGGAGTGGATCGACCCAAGCAGACGCCGCAGAACGGCCACGGTGACTGTCAAGGACATCACCGCCGACGGCGTTCGGCTGGAAGCCGACCAGCCGCTCGAGACTTGGAATGGGGCGAGGCTGATTGGAGAGACGTGGGAATGCTTGGGATCTATTCGTTATTGCCGCCCGGAAAATGGCAGGTTTGTGGCTGGCATGCAGTTGACGCGGCTGCCAATCCGCCGCACTGATAGCCGGGGGCCTCAGCTTGTAAAACAGAAACAGACGACTCTAACGAGGCCCGCACAGAAGCTTCCTGCCGGCAGGCCGGCGGCCGGAAAGGAAGACCCTGTCGGCCCTGCGGCCCCGAAAGCGGCTGCAAAGCCAGCCGATCCGCGCAACCCTCGCCCATCTTCGGCGCCGATTTCAGCGCTGAAAGGCGAGATCAGAAAAGGCGAAGCCTTTGTCAGCGCCGACAGTGACGTCATCCCCGATCGGCGGCGCAGCGAACGAACTCCCACCGGCGGTTGGGCGACATTGGATTGCGGGCCGCATTGTGTGACTGTTCGCGTCACGAATCTTTCGGACGAAGGCGCTACGATCGAGTTGGCTGGCCCCGTCGAGGCGCCCCAAATGGCTCGGCTGACCGGAGAGGTGTGGCAGTGCCTCGGCTGGCTCCGCTATTGCAAGCCGGCAGGGGAGAAATACGTGGCGGGCTTCCAGTTCACGCGCAGCTACCCCAAGAATTCGTGCGATTATTTCGATTAGATGCGGCCTATTCCGCGAGGCCTTTGACTTCTGATTCGTTTGCCTTAGGGGATCCAAGGCGGCCGCCCCGTTTTAGAAAAAATCCGAACCGTCCGGATGAATCAAGTCTTCTCTGCGATTTCTTTTTGCGCTTCGGCGAGAAATTCATCCAAGGCCTTAGCTCCCAGGTCGCCATGCTTGCGATGCCGCACGGCGACCTGCTGCTTTTCAACCTCGCGCGCTCCAACCACGAGCATATAGGGGGTTTTTTGCAACTGGGCCTCGCGGATCTTGGCATTGATCTTCTCGCTGCGCGCGTCCACGCCGACACGCAGCCCGGCTGCCTGCAAGCGGCTAGCGACGCTGCGCGCGTAATCGAGCTGCTTGTCTGTAATGGGTAAAATCACGGCTTGCACCGGCGCCAGCCACAGCGGAAACGCGCCGGCGTAGTGCTCCAGAAGCACGCCGAAAAAGCGTTCCACCGATCCCCATAACGCCCGATGAACCATGAGCGGCTGATGCGCCTTGCCGTCCTCGCCGATGTACTCGAGGCCGAACCGCCGCGGCAGGGTGAAATCGAACTGCACGGTCGAGAGCTGCCAAAGCCGCCCGATGGCGTCAACCAGCTTGACATCGATTTTGGGCCCATAGAACGCCGCCTCGTCGGGAATGATTCTGGCTTCAACGCCGAGTTGTTGCAGCGCCTCGAGCAGCGCGGTCTCGGCGAGACCCCACTGGTCGGGCGTTCCGTCGTATTTCCCGCTGGCCCCTTTATCCCAAGTGGAAAGCTCGACTTTATATTCCTGAAAGCCAAATGTGCGCAGCACCTCGAGAGCGAAATCCAGGCAGCCGGCGATTTCATCTTTGATCTGCCCGGGCGTGCAAAATATATGCGCGTCGTCCTGGGTGAAGCCCCGCACGCGCATAAGGCCGTGCATGACCCCGGAGCGCTCGTACCGGTAAACCGTGCCCAGTTCGCCGAGCCGCACTGGCAGATCCCGGTAGCTGCGCAGCCGGTCTTTGTAAATCAGGATGTGAAAAGGGCAGTTCATCGGCTTGAGGCGGTAGCGGGCATCGTCCAGTTCCATAGCCGCAAACATATTTTCGGCGTAATAGTTGAGGTGTCCGGAGATTTTCCACAGTTCCTCGCGCGCCACGTGGGGCGTGAACACGAGCCCATAACCGCGCCGGAGATACTGCTCGCGCAGCCAGTCCTCCATCACCTTGCGGACAATGCCGCCCTTTGGGTGCCAGAAGATCAGACCCGGCCCGGCCGCATCCTGAATGCTGAACAAATCGAGCTCCGGTCCCAGCTTGCGATGATCCCGTTTCTTGGCTTCCTCGATACGTTGCAGGTAGGCGTCCAGCTCCTGCTGCGTAAAGAAAGACGTGCCGTAGATGCGCTGCATCCGCGCATTGTGTTCGTCGCCCTTCCAATAGGCTCCGGCGATCGAAAGCAGCTTCAGGGCTTTGATCTTGCCCGTAGATGGAATGTGCGGCCCGCGGCAAAAATCGATGAAATGAGGGCCGGTGGTATAGCAGGACACGCGATCGCCTTCCGCTTTCTCTTCGATGAGCTCGCATTTCATCTCTTCGCCCATCTCTCGGAATTTTTTCAGGCTTTCCTCCCGCGGAAGCCAGACCCGCTCGAACGGAAGGTCCCGCGCCACCAACTCGCGCATGCGAGCTTCAATTTTGGCCAAATCTTCCGGAGTGAACGGTGTTTCCCGCTGGAAATCGTAGAAAAAGCCCTCTTCGGTGGGCGGCCCGATGCCCAGCTTGGTTTCCGGATATAGCTCCAGTACGGCCGCCGCCAGCACGTGCGCGCTCGAGTGGCGATACACCTCGAGGGCCTCGGGATCTTTGCTGGTAAGAATACGGAGCGGCGTGTCCTCCATCAGCGGGCTTTTGAGGTCAATCAGCCGCCCGTCGATCTTTGCCACCAGGGCCGCTTCTGCAAGCCGCGGGCCCAATTCCCGCGCGATATCGAGAGGAGTGATGCCTTTCGGGAAGGATCTCTCGCTTCCGTCAGGAAACTTTACCCGAATGGTTTCCATGCTTTCTGGTTCCAGATGAGCGGCCTGAGAGCTTAATCCTTTTTGCTCGTCTCGGAGGCTTTGGACTCGCTTTGGATTGACTCCGATTTCCCGGAGCCGTTCCCGGAGGATTTCGTCTCTGTCTTTTCTTTTTTCGTCTCACCCGACGCGCCGCTCTTTCTGGCGTAGTCGGTGATATACCACCCGCTGCCTTTAAATTGGATCGCCGGAGCCGAAAGCAGGCGCTTCACGCGCCCTCCGCAACCCTGGTGTCTCGCGACCGGCGGGTCGGAAAACCTCTGAAGTTCCTCAAAGCGACCGCCGCATTTTTGGCATTCGTATTCGTATACAGGCATAAAGCTTTGGCCGAAATACTTCAAACCATTATAGCAGTAAGCGAGATCGTATGGATTCTAACCACCGGCTCCGAGTCTTAGCGCAAACAGCCAGAAGCCGGCACTCTCCAGCTTTCCCCATCCCTGGACGGCGCGGCCCGCCCGGCTTACAATTCCAGGGATTTGAGATACTGCCGGAACTCGGTTCCCAGATCCTCGCGGCGCAAGGCAAACTCGACCGTCGCTTTCAGAAAGCCAAGCCGGTCGCCGGCATCGTATCTCGTGCCCTCAAACCGGTACGCGTAGACTGGTTGCCGATCCAGGAGCTGCCGGATGCCGTCGGTGAGCTGGATCTCACCGATGCTGCCGGGCTTGGTGGCAGCCAAGGTGGAAAATATCTCCGGCACCAGGACGTACCGCCCGATGATGGCAAGATTTGAGGGCGCCTTTTCCGCGGGCGGCTTTTCCACCATATCCCGCACGCGAAACAGGCGGTCTCGGGAGCCATTGAAGGGTTCAGCATCGCCCGCGATGACTCCGTAGGCCGAAATCTTTTCCCGGGGCACTTCCATCACGGCCAAAACGCAACAGCCCGTGTGCTCGAATACGTCCAGCAATTGCCGCAGGCAGGGCCGGGCGCTCTGGATCACATCGTCCGCAAGCACGACGGCGAACGGCTCGTCGCCGGCGAGCTCGCGAGTCACCAGCACAGCATGTCCCAGGCCGAGAGCCTCCTTTTGCCGGATGTAGGCCACATGAATCAATTCGGAAACGTGGCGGACGATCTCCAGTTCCTTGAGCTTGCCGCGCGATTCAAGCAGATATTCGAGCTCGAAGCTCACATCGAAATGATCTTCGATGGCCGTCTTGCCGCGCCCGGTGACGATGATGATGTTCTCGATTCCCGAATCAATTGCTTCTTCTACCCCGTACTGAATGATGGGCTTGTCCACCAGCGGCAGCATCTCTTTCGGCTGCGATTTGGTGACGGGCAGGAATCGGGTTCCCAATCCGGCAGCGGGGAAGACGGCTTTGCGGACGCGGCAGTTCATGACTCCAGTATATGCGGACCTGGAAAAAGACTTGCCGGGAGAGATCCTTTGTTCGAAATGGCTGGTGTGCGGGCGCCCGAGCTTTCCGGGGTTTGAAAAGTATCCCTCAGGCTACAACACGGTTGCGGCAAACGCTCTCTCTTTCTTTGACATGCCCGTGGAACTCCTTCGCCAGCGGCCTATCGGCTCCAAATGCAAGGAGAACTTGATCCGGCGTGCGCGTCTACAGCCGCTGGAACGAGTCGCCTCCCATCTCCGCGGCCCGCACATTCCTGGGCTGAACCTATCATTTTCAAGGCAAGTTCAATCAGGCGATCGTGGAGTGGGGAAGGCTTATTTGCACCCATCTAGGGATGATGCGCCGGGCGCTTTCCAGGGCTGGCTGGCGGCCTCCTGGCCGGGATCGATGTCCAGGCTTAAGCCATCTGCTTTCTGGTAGTTGGAGAAGGATGAGGGCGGAACAGTGTTTGTAGAACCAAACAAATTCTGATATATTGTTTACTCATGTCTTTGAGCAGAGGCGTTGGTGTGGCCGTTTGGGCAGCAGCTCTGGTTTGGGCTGCCGAGGCCCCTGACCCTCCCAAGGCGGCCCCTCAGGTATATACGGTGGGCGTGGATGCCAGGACGGGAAAACTGATTCGCATCCCAGCCCCTACCAAGAGCTCTCCTTTTGTGACAACTCGCCGGGCAGTGTCACGTAAAAGCTCATATGAAACGGCGGCAGCGAACCCGCCGGGAACGGAAGTGGAAAGGGGGGCGGCGTCACAGGAGGCTACCGCACTTCAGCCGGACAGGGCATCGAGTCAAGTCGAGCCAAGCCCGCCCGGCAAGACGCTGGTCGTCATAGATGAACCAAACCAGCGAACGGAAGACGCCGAAAAAGGGCCAGAAGCGGCTGGCGGCCGAAGGCCAGCGGCCCATAACGTTGTTCGGCCTGCTGCTTTCAACGGCCTCGTGGAGCGCGTGGCATTGCGCTACGACATTAATCCCGGCTTCGTGCACGCCGTCATCAAAGCGGAAAGCGACTACAATCCGCGCGCTGTTTCGCGGAAGGGCGCCGTCGGGCTGATGCAGCTCACGCCGCTGACAGCGCGGCGGTTTGGCGTAAGTAACCTTTATAACCCTGTAGAAAATCTGGAGGGCGGCGTCCGCTATCTGCGGCATCTGTTGGATCTATACAATTACGACCCCAAGCTCTCGCTCGCCGCGTACAATGCCGGCGAAGGCGCGGTTGACCGCTTCCGGGGCGTCCCGCCCTATTCGGAAACACGGCGGTACGTGCGGCGCGTGAGCGAGATTTACAGCCGGTCGTTGGTGTGGCTCGCGCCCGCACCTGCGCCTAAGAAGATCGAAGGTCCCCGCATTTACCGCGTTGTGGAACCTTCCGGAACCGTCCGGTATGTGACGGAACCCCAACCGGAATCGCAGTAGCTGCTATGCCGAAAACGGCAAACCGACGCCGGGTGTTCGCCCTCGTGCCGGGGGTTGTGGCGTTGATTGCCGGCTCCCCGTTCCTGCACGGCGCCAGCGCGAAGCGCGAACTGGCGCTGCAATATTTTCAGCAAGCTCAGCAGCAGCGGCTCGATCTCGAAAGCGTCCGGGAAGCCGATAGAACTCGAGAAAATTACCAAAAGGTGATTCTGGCCTTCCGGCGCGTCTACACGACTTCGCCGCAAAGCTCCAAGGCGGACGACAGCTTGCTGGCGGTGGGCGACCTCTATTCGGAAATGAGCGAACGCTTCGGACCGGCGCCCTACCGCGACAAGGCCATCCAGGCGTACCGCTTTCTCATAAATGAATATCCGCTGAGCCCCCTTCTCGAGGATGCCCGCCAGAAGCTGCAAGCGCTGGAAACTCAGGCCAGCGGAGGTCGCCCTGCGCCCCCAGCCGTCCCTCGCGCAGTCGCCGCATCCCTTGCTTCCGCCGGGGAAGCTGCGGGCGCCGGATCCGGTTTGCGCATCAGTGACGTGCGCTATTTTTCATTTCCCGAGCTCACTCGGGTCGTAATCACCCTCGATGCGGACGTGGATGTGCACAGCGAGCGCCTTACGGATCCGGACCGCGTTTACTTCGATCTTCCCAATACCTGGCTCAGCCCGGCTTGGCAGGGCCGAAGCATCCATGTGGGAGACCATCTGGTCAGACGAATCCGGATTGCCCACACGCGCGTCGGGGTAACGCGCGTCGTGGTCGACTTGAATGCCGATGCGCAGTACGCCATCTCCAAGCTGACCAATCCGGCGCGCATCGTGCTGGAACTCCGCAGGCGCGACGCCGGTATAAAGCCATTCCTTGCGGGCGCGGACGCAGAGCGGCGAAATCTGGAATCGGCGCCGCAAGGCCCGCTGAGAAAGGACGGCTCGGCTGCACAGCCCGCCGCAGCGAAAACACAGGGGCCTTCGGCAGCATCTGCGATTCGAGCATCTGAGCCTCCGAGGCTTGCCGAGGTTCCGCAAAATACTTCTCGATCGCCAAGGTCTCTGGACGGCAGAGCGGCCGACTCAGGTGACGCAAGCTCGCCATCGCCGCCGAAAGAAGCTGCGAAAAAAGAGCCAGCGGCTGTTCCAGGCAAGACCACCACCGTATTTAACTCCGGGGATTTTGCTGACAGCAGACGGCCGCGGCCGGGAATCGACTCGCCAAAGCCCGCCGGTGCTGTGGTGGCGCCGATAGCGGCTGCGGCGGCCGGCGTTCCCACACCGTCTCCTGCGGCTTTGCCTGCTCAGAGTCGGCCGGTGGCGCCGGCGCTTCCGGCGGCGCCGCTCGAATCCCGACCGACAGTTGAGCAAACCTCGGCGGCGGCTGTTGACTCCCGGGCAGCCCCGGCAAAGCCCGCTGCTTCTCCGGCCCTATCGAAGCTGGCGCCGCCAAAGCCGGCCCAGCCCACCAGCAGCGGCGAGCGGGACTTGATTCGAGCTCTCGGCCTGAAGATTTCCCGGGTGGTCATCGACGCCGGCCACGGCGGGCACGACACCGGCACAGTGGGTCCCACGGGGCTCATGGAGAAAGATCTGACTCTCGATATCGCCACCCGGCTCGGCGCGCTGATCGCTGAACGTATCGGAAGCGAAGTAATCTTTACCCGGACTGATGATACATTTATCCCGCTGCAAGACCGCACGGCTCTGGCCAATGAGAAAGGCGCCGACCTGTTCATCTCCATTCATGCCAATTCCTCGCGCGTGCGCGCCGTGCGGGGCATTGAGACCTACTATCTCAACTTGACCGGCGACCGAGAGGCCCTGGAGACCGCAGCGCGGGAGAATGCCGCCTCCCAGAAATCCATTCACGAGCTTCAGGACCTGGTTTCGCAGATCACTCTCACGGAAAAAATCTCCGAATCGCGCGAGTTCGCCTCGCAAGTGCAGCGATCGCTATATAGCGCGGTGTCGCGCGAAACCGGAGCGCTCCGGAACCGGGGCGTACGTACTGCGCCCTTTGTGGTGTTGATCGGCGCCCGCATGCCTTCCGTTCTCGCCGAAGTCAGTTTTCTCAGCAATCCGCGCGACGAAAAGCTGCTCAAGACCGGCGCCTACCGCCAGAAAATCGCCGAGGCCCTCTACAAAGGACTGGCCAGCTACGCCGGTACGCTGAGCCAGGTGGAAGTGGCGAAAAAATAGATCGCCAAAGCCGGTCAATCCCCCGCCCGCTCGACCTCGACCAGCGTGCTGTAGAACGTGGGTCCGCCGCCCATATCAGTCAGACGACCGGAAACCAGCGCATTGACGTTTTGGCCGTCCGGCGAAAGCTTGTTCCAGCGGCCCGAGAGGCTCGCGATCACGCCGCGCGGAACGGTGGCGCTCACTGCGGCCGCCAAACGGCAACTGCCGCGCTGGTTGAAGATTCGGACCATATCGCCGTCGGCGATGCCGCGAAGAGCAGCGTCATCGGGGTGAATTTCGACGCAAAACCCCGGCTCGGAGCCAGGTTTGCCATGACCGAATGTGGTATTCACCCGATCCGGACATTTGGGTGAAATCATTTCTAACGGGTATTTCCCCCGCAGCTCGGCATCGCCGAAGCGCGATTCCACCGGTGGCATGTAGGAAGGCAGGGGGTCGATGCCCTGCTTGACCAGCGAGTCGGCTCGCAATTCACACTTTCCGGAAGGCGTTTCAAACTCCCCTTGAGCAAACGGTAAAAACGGCTCGCCCGCGGGCGCGACCGGAAGGCGCACGGAATGTTCCCGATCCAATTGCTCGAGGGTGATTCCCCGCGCCCAGCGATGATCCGAGCTCAGAAGAGCGCGCAGCATCTCTTCCTCTGTCTCGCGAAAGCAGGGATCGTCAAAGCCCATGCGGCGCGCCAGGCGGCGGAAAAGCTCGACGTTGGAAATGGCTTCTCCCAAGGGAGCAATGGCCGGACGCGCCAGTTGCAGATGGTAGTGCCCATAGGCAAAATAGAGATCTGTATGCTCGAGGAAAGTTGTGGCCGGCAGGAGAAAATCGGCGTAATCGGCGGTATCGGTCTGGAACTGCTCGCTGACCACGGTAAATAAATCCTCGCGGCGCAGCCCCCGCAGCACGCGAGTCTGGTCGGGAGCCACGGCCGCGGGATTCGAGTTGTAGACGAAAAGCGCTTTTACCGGAGGGGAGTCCGCCTCGAGCAGCGCTTTGCCCAATTCGACCATGTTAATTGTCCGGGGCTTCCGGCCGAGCGGCGAGCGCAGCCAGAGCTCGGGCATTTCCAGCCTGTCGCGGCGCAGCCGGAAGGCCTGACTGGTCGAAAGCTGCAAACCGCCGCCGATTTCCCGCCAGGAGCCGGTAATGGCCGGCAGCATGGCGATCGTCCGCACAGCCATGCCGCCGCGTTCGCTGCGCTGGAGCCCATAATTCAGCCGGATCGCCGCCGGCCGTGTAGTGGCGTATTCGCGCGCCAAACGGACGATGTCGGCCGCGGCCACGCCGGTCAGAGCCGCCGCTTTCTGCGGCGGATACTCCTTCACCCGCTCCCGCAGGTCCTCGAAGCCCAGCGTGTAGCGGGCCACGTAATCGGCGTCGTAAAGGCCTTCACCGATGATCACGTGCAGCACGGCCAGCGCCAGAGCCGTGTCGCTGCCCGGATAAACGGCAATGTGCCAGTCGGCTTGCCGGCTCGTACGGTTCTGATGCGGGTCGATGACGTAAAACCGCGCCCCGGCGCGGCGCGCTTCCACGATGAACGGCCACAAGTGGACGTTGGTTGCAAGAATATTGGCGCCCCACGCCAGAATGAGTTTCGAATGGCGGAACTGCTCCGGCTCGGTTCCCACGCGCACGCCTTGCGTGGCGGCGAGACCGGCTGCGCCGGCCTCCGAACAGATCGTCCGGTCGAGCAAGGACGCCCCCAAGCGATGGAAGAAGCGGCGGTCCATGCCCGCGCCGTTGAGATATCCCATGGTCCCGCCATAGCTGTACGGCAGAACCGACTCCGGGCCGTACGCGGCGATTATGGATTGAAGCCGTGCGGCGATGCTATCCAGAGCTTCCTCCCAGCCGATGCGCTCAAACCGGCCTTGACCCTTCGCGCCGACGCGGCGCATGGGATACAGCACACGATCCGGCGAATAAACCCGGTCCAGGTAGCGCGCTACTTTGCCGCACAAGAAGCCCCGGGTAACCGGGTGATCGGGATTTCCCCGAATCCGCACTGCCCTTCCCTTGTCAACGTCAACCAGGATCGAGCAGGCGTCGGGGCAGTCATGGGAACAAACGCTGTGAAGAGTTTCGGGCATGTTGTCTTTGATTATAAGTGACAGGTCGGCGAACGGAAACCGCATCTCGGGACTGTGCACTGCTTGCTTCGGGGAGCGCGGCCCCCGCATCGGAGCGGCCGGTGCGCAGCGCGCGCGGAGAGCATCCACCGGAAGATTTTGGAAGGCTGCTTATATATTGATGATAGGTTCTAAGCGCCTCTCCGCTGCCGGCGAGGAAGCGGATACTGAGAGATCCGCCAGGCACGCGGCCGCTCTCTGCCGCTGGAAAGCTGCCGCCGCGGCGCTTTTGCTATTCTATCTCGCATGCGCAGATTGTTACTGCTATCGATTCTCTGCCTGGCGCCCGCCTGGGCCGCGGGCGAGCTTTCGAACCGGCGCGCGCCGGGGTTTTCGCTGCCGGATTCCAACATTCAGCAACACGACATCGCCGATTATCGCGGCAAAATCGTTTTGCTCGAGCTTATGCAGACCTCTTGCCCGCACTGCGTGAAGTTCGCCGGAGTGCTGGAAGAAATCAGCCGAAAATACGCAGGACGAGTGCAAGTGCTTTCGATTGTGACGCCTCCGGATACAACGGCCACCGTAGGACCCTTCATCCGGCAGCACAACATCACCTACCCGATCCTGTTCGACTGCGGCCAGGCCACGGGTTCGTACATGATGGCGACGCCGCAGAAGCCCAGCTTTGATATTCCGCACGTGTTCTTAATCGATCAGGAGGGAATTATCCGTAATGATTTCGGCTATGGCCCTCTGACCACGGCGATTTTCGAGGGGCGCGGCCTCTTCGCCGAAGTGGATAAGATGCTGGCTTCACCGGGCAGCGGAGCGCCGCCGAAGGCGGCTCCGAAGAAACCATAGTAGGCGACTTTCAGCTCCACTCGCAGCTTAAGCCCGCCGCGATCCTTCTCATTCGCAGCCGCGGAATTGCCGGTACGCGTCGCGCGTCCTCTCTGCGGCTCGCCGCCAGGTGAATTGCGCTGCGCGGGCGCGCCCTTTTTCGATCAACTCCCGGCGCAGCGAGGAATCGGCGGCGGCCCGGCTCAGTCCTTCTGCCAGCGCGGCCGTGTCCAACGGGTCAACGAGCAGGGCGGCGCCGCCGGCAATTTCGGCCAAGGCCGAGCAATTGGAAGTGACCACAGGAAGGCCGGCGGACATGGCCTCCAACACCGGCAATCCGAACCCTTCTTCTAGGGACGGAAAAGCGAGAGCGGCGGCCGAGCGATAAAGCCGCTCGATGGCGCCGTTGGGCAGATAGCCCAGGGCGCGGATGCGCTGCCGGGCCGGCGAATTAGCGATGCGCGCATGAATTTCTTCCGCCTTGTATCCGTCCGAGCCGGCAAGCACCAGATCGACATCACCCTCCAGGGTCTCAAACGCCTCGATCAGGCGAAGGATGTTCTTACGGGCTTGCAGGGCGCCGACGTGGAGCAGGAAGGGACGCTCGAGTCGAAACCGCCGCCGGAAGGCTTTCAGATCCTCGGCAGCAAACTCGGGAATGGGATCTACACCGTGGTGGATGACCACGATTCGCGAAGACTCGACGCCGAGCAGCGCCTCCACACAATGCGCTGTGTAGCAAGATACCGCAATTACGAGCCCGGAGCGGGCCGCGGCGTCTCTGGCCAGCGCGGCGAATCGCTCCCGAAACTCGGGCGTCGAGTATTCGCCGGTGAGCGCGAACAGATCGTGGAAAGTAGTGATCGCCTGGCGGAAGCTATAGCGCGGCAAGCGTTGATTCAAGCCGTGAAACACCGCTACCCGCCGGGGCAGAAAGACATTCAGGGGCTCTTCGAGCAGCCGGCGCGAGACATTCGAAGGCCATCGCTGCTCGAGCAACGATCGAAAAAACCGGTGTGGCCGGTAATACAGGATAAAATGGAACTCGGGAGCAGCCGCCACGATTTCCTCAATGAGCCGCCGGCAGTACACTCCTACTCCGGAGAGCGCTCTTCCCAGACTGTAGGTGGCATCGAGTCCCACATTCACGAAACAGCCTCCAAGACCACATCCACGATGCGCTCAGGGTGGGCGGGGGCTTCCGGGCTCACAACGACCGTCTTCACTTCGGCTGGGCCGCAAGGCCGCCAGCGCTGGAGAATGCGCGGGGACCGGAAGCCGGCCATAATATCGACTGTCTTCTTTCCGAGGGCGGCCGCTATGTGCTGGCAGGCCGAATCGTACCCAATGTAGAGATCGCTGAGGCGGATCAATGCGGCGAACCCGGCTAGGCTGCCTCGCCAGGCGATGATTTGCGCACCGGCAGAAGGCGGAAGAGGTTCCCGTTCTTCGATCTCGACGATTCGTGTTCCACTCTCGCGCAATCGAGCTAGCAGGCTGCCTGTCCGCGCCGATTCTTCCGCCCCGTCGCCCCGGTCGAGAAAAACTCGCCAGCCCCGGCCGAGCAACTCTCTCAGCAAAAGATACTCAAAATTGCCGGGGATCCTCTTTCCGGGATTGTCGCCAACTCCGAAATTGATGCTGATCCACCCCCTTAGGGGAGCGGAACCGGAGCCCTCCTCCCTGTGGGCGGGTGAGCGCAAAACGGCGCGCAGAGACTCAGCCAATCGCAGCGCTGCGGCAGGAGGGCTTACCCAAGGCCGGGCGGGCGCGGTCCCCGGCCCAAAGGCATCGTCGAGCCAGGCGGACGTTAAATCGGAGAGCGCCTCACGTCCCGGCTTGGCGTAGGACCGGCTTTCAAAAAAGAGATAGCCCGCATCGCCTGCGGTCAAAGGCAGCATTCCCAGTTGAGTCAGGCGGGAATCAGGGTCGATAATCACATATCGCCCGGCGGGCAGACCTTTGATCTCCTCCCCCACAATAGCAACCACTGCGGGCCAGGCAGCCAGCCGGTCGAGCAAACCCCCGCCTCTTAGATACGACGCGCGCCGCGCTCGCACGCGAGGTTCGCCCGCAAACAGGAGAGCGGCCCGATCGCTGCCTACCAATACTAGGTCGGCGTTCGGAAACACCTGCATCATTTTCCGCAAGACCACGCTGGTAACCGCTACGTCGGCCCCGAGAGTCACCCGCGAGAGAACAAGCGCCTTTTCGATAGCTCCGGCCTCGACTGCCGCTCTTCCAAACCTGCGCAGCGATAAAGCGCGGCGGATCAAATCCCCCTCATTCGAGATGCCAAAGCGAGTCAGTTGCGCTTCGAGCCACGCGGCGTTGGAAAGACGGCGGCAGCATTCGAGCAGCCGGGCCATAAACCGGATGTACAATTCGCAACACGCCGGGTCGAAAGCGTCCGCCAGGGGTTCGACCACTTGCCGAAAAATGGCGTCTGTCCCGGAGCTAGCCAGGTGCGCATCGGCCAGCGTAGCGATCTCGGCCAGCAGCGGCACGGCAAGATCCAGTTCGGCCGCTGACGCGAGGCAGGCCTGCGCCGCGTGCGCCGCCAGCCGCGCTGTTTCAGCCGGCGTCAGCAAATCTTGATCGCGCAGTTTCTGGAATTCGGCGCAAGCCGCGGCAGCTTTTTGGGGGTGCACATTCACACGGTACACAAGGCGCCACTACAAGGCAATGGGAGCCGCGGAGAGCACCGCGTGCGGCGCAGCTTTGCTGGAGGTCCTGGCGCCGCAATCCGCCGGATTTCAAAGGCCGGCGTCATTGACCTTTGCATCGGGCGCCTTTGTGTCAAGGCCATAACCCTTCAACTTGCGGTAGAGGGTTGTCTTACCGATGCCCAGCAGTTTGGCTGCTTTCCGGCGGTCGCCCCGAGTCACTTTCATGGCATGCTCGATGGCAAGCCGTTCCACATTGGCCAGAGGCGCTACTTCCGGCAAGGCCACCAGCCGCGGCTCAGCCTGCAACGCCCCGGCCGCATTCCGGATTTGGGTGGGCAGATCGCCCAAGTGCAGCTCATTACCCGAACACAGAGCAACCATCCGCCGGATGGCGTTCTCGAGCTGCCGCACATTACCCGGCCAGTCGTACTCCAGCATCGCGCGGAGGCTTAACGGCGTCATGGTCATAGGACGCGGAGCGTAGCGCTGGAGAAAGTAGCGGATGAGAAGAGGGATGTCCTCTCTGCGTTCCCGGAGCGGCGGCAACCGCAGCGCCACGACATTCAGCCTGTAATACAAATCGGCGCGGAATTTCCCTTCCTCGACGAGCTTCCCGAGGTCGCGGTTCGTGGCAGCGATTACGCGCACGTCGATTTTCTCAGCGTGCTCGGCGCCCAGCGGCCGGACCTCCTGCGTTTCGAGCACCCGCAGCAGCTTCGGCTGCAATTCCAGGGGCATTTCACCGATCTCGTCCAGGAACAACGCGCCCCCGGAGGCCTCTTCAATTAACCCGCGTCGGGCGGCAGTGGCGCCGGTGAAGCTGCCCCGCAGATGGCCGAAAAGCTCGCTCTCCACGAGGGAGGCGGGCAGCGCGGGGACATTCACCGCGACAAAAACGCCGCGAGTCCCCGGAGCGACCGCGTGCAGAGCGCGCGCCACCAATTCTTTTCCTGTGCCGCTCTCCCCGGTTACAAGAACCGGACTGCGGTTGTTCGCCAGCTTGTAAATGATTCGCAGAACGCGTTGGACTTCCGGCGAGTCACCGACCAAACCGAAAGGGTAAGCCGCGCTCTCGGACGGCGGTTCCTGCATCAACCGAGCTATTATAGCCCGGCATTGGCGGGGAGCTCATCGATCCTGATCACCAGAGGCGTGAAATTTTCGCGCCGCAGTTTTTCAACCAGGGCGTTGGCGGCGTTCCAATCAGACTCATGACCCACCAGAACGCGATAGAACAGCCCGCGCCCGCTTTCATAGCTGCGAATGACAGCCGCCCCGTGCTCGCGAGCCATCCGGGAACGGAGGCGCTCCGCATTGCCGCGGCTCTGAAAGGAACCCACCTGGACGGCGTAGAAGCCGGGAGACGGCGTCTCAGGCAAACCGATGACTGTCAACCTTACGCGCGCCGTACCGGGCCCGATCATGGCAATCCTGCGAGCCGCGGCATGGGAGAGATCGATGATGCGGTCCTTGTCAAAGGGACCCCGATCATTGATTCGCACTTCCACAGTCCGGCCATTGGATAAATTCTCGACGCGCACCCGCGCACCGAGAGGCAGCGTGCGGTGCGCCGCGGTCAGCTTTTCCATGTCGTAGATTTCACCGCTGGTGGTGGGACGGCCGTGATAAGGATGACCATACCAACTGGCCATACCCTCTTCCGTCATGCCGATCGAAACGCGAGGAGCCGCGGGAAGGGAGACCCCTGCTTTCCTTCGGCCGCAGCCGGCCGGCGCCAGGACAGCCAGCGAGATAGCAAGGAGCGCGCCCCCGCGGCCGCGGATCACTTCCTCTCTTCCTCCGGGGGCTCGCCATGGAGGCGGTCGGCCCAGCGGCTCAGTTCTTCGGAAAGCCGGCGCAGCAATTTCTCGCCGTCCCGGCGAGCGCGGGGCACTACGCGTCCCTCAATAAAATCGAGCGCCCGCTTGACTTCGGCTTCGATTTCCCGCGCCGCTTGCTCGAAGGCGTCAGATCGGGGGGATTTCTCGCCCATGCGGGTAGTATACAACCCGCGCCACGGCCGCTGGTCTGCGGGCATGAATACGGAGCCCGCTCTGGCCGGAAGGAAACGAAGCAGCAGCGCGCCTTATGTGGGAATCAAGCCGCGGAATTTTCGCGCGTCCGCAGCGTAACCCGGAAATACGGCATTAAGATTTGGATTGCCCAGGTGCCGCGACACCAGCTCGCCCAGCACGTCGCGAAAATCGGTGGTGAGGTTCAGGTCGCGGCCTTCGTAAAGCTGCTCTTTTTCCATTCCTGGCCACTCGCCGTAGACTTTGCCGCCGCGAACATCTCCGCCCATTACAAACATTACGTTGGCGTGGCCATGGTCCGTGCCCCGGTTGCCGTTCTCGCGCGCTGTACGCCCGAATTCGGACATAGTAACCAGCGCCACGTCCGCCATACGGTCTCCGAGATCCTGCCAGAAGGCGGCCAGGGAACGGCCAAACTCCCGGAGCAGATTCGGCAATTGGCCGGCCGAGGCCCGCGCTCCCACTTCGTTGACGTGATGATCCCACCCACCGATATCGACAAAGGCTACCTCGACTCCGACATCGGCTTTAATGAGCCGGGCGATCTGCTGCAAGCTCTGGCCGAAACGGCCCCCGGGGTAGCTGGCCCCGTTTTCAGGGCTGTAAGGACGCTTCTCGATCGAAGAAAGCAGACGGATCGCCTCGAACGTCTCCCGGCCGGCGCCCCGCAGCAGCGTGTCGCCCGTCGTTTGATACATCGTCTCGAACGGAACGGCTGCGCCGGGATCGCGAATCTGAAAGCCGGGAAGATCATTGATGGCGAGGGCCGGAGTCTCGCCCCGGAGCGCGCGGGGCAGGGTCGGCCCGACGGCGACGGCGCGGACGGGAGAAACCGTGCCGCGCTCCGGGGCCAGCGCCCGATTCATCCAACCGCCAGGCGTCGCCTTTCGCCCGGGCGTTCCGGACTCCATGTAGTCCTGGGCATCGAAATGGGAACGGGTGGGATCGGGCGAACCCACTGCATGAACAATCGCCAGGTGGGCGCCCCGGTAAAGCGGGACGAGAGGCTTCAGCGCAGGGTTCAGGCCAAAGAAACCGTCAAGGTCGATGGCCGAGTCCTCCTCCGAAACGCCTGGCCGCGGCACGGCAATCGTCGGGCGCAAAGAGTAATAACTCTTCTCGCCGAACGGAACGACGATGTTCAGCCCATCAGCCGCCCCGCGCTGAAAAATTGCAACCAGAACCTTCTTGCGTCTGCCGCTATATGTTTCTGCGAACACCGTGCGTGCGAGCCAGGCGGGGGCTGAGCCTACACCGACCATAGCGAACGCGGCGTTCTTTAAAAATACTCTGCGCGTGTACATATAAAGAGCCTCACTTGCGTTGAAAATCGGGAGAACCGATGACGAGCCCGGCCACTTGCAGCGGCTGCAAGCCGCCCTCCGCCGTATCGCTTCTGGTTATGGCCTCGCGGGTTGCGTTGGAAGGATCGGCCAGCAGGAGCTCCCGCGCCACATCCGCCGGATCAGCCGCAGCTGTTTGCGCCACGCGGTTCGGGTCCACCCGGATCCCGGGCAGGCTGTTTCGGGTCAGGGCTTCGGCGAAGTTCATCCGGGCGAGAAGGGCGGCTGAATTGATCCAATCCTGGCTCGCGTTCGAATAACCCGTCGGTTCCTGCTTCCTGTAGAGCGGTTCGCCGAGCTGTGCCGTCTGGAAGTCCAGCGCGGCAGCGAAATTGACCTCGGCATCCAGTCCCCGCACCGCGCTCACAACGATTTCGAGTGGTGACTTGACCTTGGCCCGATACGCTCCTTGCGACCAAAACTCGCTGGAAGCCAGCATGGTTTTCATCACCTCGCGGATGTCGCCGCCGCTCTTCAAGTAAGTTCGAGCCATCTTTTCCACCAGCGAGTCCGGCGGATTGTCAGCAACAAAACGCTGCGCCAGCTTGCGCGAGATGAAATGGGCCGTTGAAGGGTGGCTGGCCAGAATGTCAATTACCTTCAATCCGTCGGAAAGACCACCCCCGGCAGGAATTTTCACCCCCAACACGGTCTTCTCGCCCCGATCGTGCATCCCCTCGTTGAACACGAACGTTCCGCCGAGCTGCGGACGGTTGATCGTCCAGCCTGTGAAGCAGCGCGCTACTTCAATCACGTCCCGCTGGGTGTAGCCGCCATCGACTCCCATTGTGTGCAGTTCCAGCAGTTCACGGCCGTAATTTTCGTTTAGGCCCCGGCGAGGGAGGGCCTTCTGGAAGGTCAAAAGCCGGCGCCGGCCATTTAACATACGCTCTGCGGCCGCCGGGTCCACCGATTGCCAGTTATCGAGATAGAACAGCATGGCCGGGCTCTGGGCCGTAGCCAGCAGCAGGTCTTTGAATTTCCCGAGAACGTGAGGCCGGATCGCATCCCGCTCGTAGGACGTCACCAGATAGCGGTCAGCCCCCTTGTCGAGAAACACGTTGAAATGATTGAACCAAAAATCCACAAGCTCTTCTTCGAGTTGGCGATTGCTGTATATCGCACGGTAAAGTTTGCTTTCGACCAGGTCGCTGACGACCACCTGCTGCGGGGCAAGGGAGCGGAGCAGCCTCCGCCGGAGATCGTCCGGCGCCCGCGCGATGACAGCCCGGCGCATATTCGCCGGTAAAACCTCGATGAGATCTTCCTGCTTCTCTTCTGGAAGAGAGAAAAACAACTTCAGCCTTTCCTCCGGCGTGCTTTGGCGAAACGCGTTTCTTTCTTCCGGCGACAGCAGGTTTGCGAGCGGGGCCATCCCCGCTATTGCCGGTTGCCGCCGGGCTTCCGGCTGCTCCGCTTGTCCCTGCTGCTCAAACCGGCGCTCGTAACGTTCGGTCAGGCGTTGAAGCCGCTTCCGCTTCTCCGGGTCCTGCGGATAGGGAAGGCGCCCCATCGCCATGGCCCGGATCACTTGTGGGGGAGGGTAGTTCTCCACCAGCTCGCTCGTACTCATCCGCAGCGTATCGAGCACGCGAAGCTTGGCTTCGAGCGCGGGGTTTTCGGCGATGCGCTCGGGGTGGAGCTGTAAATCAATCCACTTCTTCAATCCCATGGAGCGAACGCGTTCGAAGTCGCCCGGCCGGGGGCCGAATGTCAGCCGGTTCAGCGCATGAGCGATTTTCTGCTCCGAAGAAAGCTTCTTGGAGAAGGCATCGTCTTTTTTCGCGCCCGGGAGTTTGGCCGGCCCCGCCGCTAAAAAAAGAAGAAGGCCCAGTCCAAGGAAGGTTGGTTTGTAGATCCTCATGCCGCGATCCCTCACCCGATATTGCGTCGGCAGCCGCGCAGGGCGTGACGCGCTCCGCTTCCCGGTCTTCTATCTGTATTAAACACCCGATGGAGGCTGAAAGTTCTGCGTTTCCTCAACCGGCGAGCCGCGCATCAGCGCGGTGAGACTGTGCCGGATCGACCGATGTTCCCAGGCGCCTCAAAGCCGCTTTGCCTTTTTCCGAAGATCGCGGCAAGTGCGAAGGCCCTGCGTAGCGAGCCTGGATGAGCAGACCAGCGCAGCCCGCGCGGCCCCAGCCCGATTCATTGCCTTACGCAAGAACATTTCGATTCCCGGCGTTTTTTTCGTTCGAAGACTGGCTTCACCGCTCGCGCTCTCGTTCGAACGGGGCGTCCCACCGGATGTAAGTTCATTTTTTTCTTGACTTTTTTTCACGATCCCCTTATACATGGAGACAACATCGTGGCGTATGCGCCACAATTTTTGATGTTAGGGAGAATGTTTCGATGAAGAAAGCAGCCAAGAAACCGGCAAAGAAGAAAGCCGCGAAGAAGAAGAAGTAGCAGTGCCCGCCCCGTAAAGAGGGCGAAGGCGATTTGCAAGAAAGGCCCCGTCCCGATTGGGATGGGGCCTTTTTATTTTATATTATGGCGCCGGATGCTCACGCCGCGCGGCCAGGCAGCACGCGGGTAATGCGAGCAATGAAGGAATACTTCAGAGGAAGCGGAATGTGCGGAAGGACGCCGCCGATTCCCGCGCCCCGGCGTGCTGCCTGCACTCGAGCCGCCGGCAATCGCCGCTTGCGCTCCCCCCCGCTCTCTGGCAGGGGCGTGTCAGCCACCCGACGAGGTCGGGTTTCGAAATCACCCGGGCGGAAAAGCGGGGCCGGTTCCTCGCTTTTCGGGTTCTCTTTCACTGAATCGGAGAGAAAGCAGCGGGCCGAAGCAGAGTGATGTTGCTCTGTGAGACGATCTGCCCGCCCCGGGCAATCGACTCGTCGCGCGCCTTGATCCAATCCGGCGATGCCCCGAAGGCGTCCCACGCTTTTTCGCGGTCGGCCAGACTGGCGAACGGAATCAGATAGGTCAGGTTCGGCATGTTCTGGCCGATCACGGTGGTGGTGTAGAGAATCGGATGGATGCCCACGGTATGGAAAATCTTGATTTCGGGGCCGCCGAAGCGCTCAAGCAAGAGCTTCAACTGCCGCTGGGTGGGCGAGTGATAGACACGCAATTCAAAGACACGAGGCGTCTTGGGCTTTTCTTTGAGCGGCACAATTTCGGGAGAGAAATCCGTCGCTTCCAGGAGCGCTTGATCGGCGTAATCGTACGGCGGTTCGGACCCGTTCTCCAGTTCCTCGTGCGCCTTCTGATACCCAGGATCCTGAGTGATCCGCTTCCGGGCAGCTTCCATTTCCTCGTAGCCGGAGAAGCCGGCCAAAATCACAGTTGCCGGGACGTGCGGCCCGATGAGGGAGTTGAAAACGCCCAGCGTCCGAATGTTTTTCGTCAACAGAGGCATTTGCGACGAGAGAAACCGGTTGAGACGTGTCCCCTGGTCTCCCTGCCGGAAGTAGAAGTATTCGATCCGGTACAGCCTAGTCTTTCGGCCCTGCGCCTGCGCCGGATCGCTCGCTAACGCGGACAGCATAGTTGCGCCTCCCAGAGATTGCACGAAGGAACGGCGGTTCATAATATCTCCCTCCTGCTGCTGCGATTTGTTGAAACCGTGTTTATACCACATCGAGCGTCTCCCGAAAGGGCCCTTCCGCATGCCGCACGGCGGTGCCGGAACTCGGACGGCCTCGATTGCCCGCCCCGGCATCCCAGCCCGGACGCACCCCGCGCGGTAACAGGCGCCTATTCCCTTCGTGGCACGCATCGGAGGGCGCCAGTTCTCGGATTAGATCAAGGACAATCGTAGCTCGAAAGGACGCAGGGGGATCTTCTCAGGGCGCGAACTTAACTTTTGTCCTCGCCTGACGATACATTCCCGATTTGACTTGCCCGCATGCCTAGCCTGGTCCCTTTTCTGCATGCATGTGTTACCATGCGCCTAATGGGAGATTCCGCAGGGCCCGTAGCTCAGTTGGTTAGAGCGCTACCTTGACACGGTAGAGGTCTGGCGTTCGAGTCGCCACGGGCCCACCACCGAATGAAATTCTGATAGTTCGCTATTGGCTCCCAGCGGGGATTCAGACTCGCTAGGAGCAGATCACAGGCGGAACGAGCGGGAGCGCAGGCGGCGAGCCGCCCCACCAGCTCCAGGTACCGGCCTCAGGACGAACTTCTGAATTCCAGAGAAATCGCCTTCGATTGCGAACCCCGCCTGTGGCCATTCAGGAGCGTTGGCCTGTGCTGCCGTCGCCTGGCCAGCCCAGGCCTGCCGAAGCATCCCGAAGTTCGGCATATTGCAACCGAAAATATCAAAGACGCCATAGCTCGCGCAAATGGAAAATGACATGTAGGCTATGGTGGTTCGTGTCAATCGGCCTGAATCCAAAGTGCATTGAGCGGTTAAGGACCGGCTGGTCCCAGCAGACTGAGATCTTCGCCCAGCCGCCCTGGGAGGGACGCCCTCCGTGTTCCCTATCCGGTTCTCACCGCGAATCTGGTCTCTCGCTTAAAGAAGAAAAACTCTCAAGTGAGAATTTCGGGTAAAGGACCCATACCCTCTGTTCCTACCAAGACCGGATGGCCCCTTGCCCGCTCGATACCAAAGATTGTGGGTCAATTTGAAATGGACCGCCTGCCGGCCCAAAATGCTCCCCTTCCCGGCGGTGTTGATTGTATGCTAACTGCGGGAGGTGCACCATGACCACGCTCCGGGGGCCGGTCATTTCCATTCTGGCGGCTGGGTTGACAATCGGCGCCGCGATACCGGCGGCGCAGCCGCAAGCGACCGGGCAGAGTGTCACGCAGCAAGCGATCACGCAGCAATCCGCATCCCGGCAAACTACATCTCAGCAGACCGTCTCTCAACCAACCACTTCTCAACCGGTGATCACGCCGACGGCCAAAGAGCTCAACCAGAGCTTCAATGCGGACGCCGCGCAGTGGGCGGCGCGCTTCGAGCACGAGGGCCGCGCCATCTACGACAAGCGGTTCGAGATTTTAGACGCCATGGGACTCAAACCGGGCATGGATGTCGCCGACATCGGCGCCGGCAGCGGCCTCATTTCGCGGCTGATCGCGCAGAGAGTGGCGCCGGGCGGCACTGTCTACGCCGTAGATATCGCCAAAAACATGGTCGATCACATCGCCAGGACCGCCCAGGAGCAGAAGATCACTAACCTGAAGGCTGTCCTGGGCGATCCTCATTCGCCGCAATTACCACCCAATTCCGTCGATGCTGTATGTATCATTGATGCGTATCACCATTTCGAGTACCCGAAGGACATGCTGGCGGAAATCAACAAGGCGCTCCGGCCGGACGGCCTGCTCCTGCTGATCGACTTCAAGCGGATTGAAGGCGTTTCGCGCCCGTACATCCTGAAAATGGTCCGGGCGGGGGAAGGCACTTTCACCGATGAGTTTTTGAACGCCGGCTTTGAGTTGATCGAGCGCCGCGAAGACATGTTCCCGGAGAATTACCTGCTCAAATTCAGGCATCGGCGCCCCCGGGCCAACTAAACAGAGCAACGCCGCACGCAAGCATCGCAAGCTCTGGCAGCCGCGCGGCTGAGGAGCCGGCCGCTGCCTGGAGTCTTCCCGAGCAAGGCCGAGGCCCGAACCGAAAAGGGCAAGCCGGCACGCAGGCTATAAAGCCGCCGGTTGCTGGGGCGGGTGTATACTGGCACTGATCCGGATGGGCAGAGCGGAAGATCCGGCGGGTCGGAGGACGAGACATGCGGCCATTGAGATCTACGGCGGGCGATCTATGCAGAATACCTTCTCGGGCGGTGCAGGCATCGATTTTTGCTTTCCTTGTCGGAGTAACCGGATCCCCGTCAGCCGCTCAGCGATCCGCTTCCCCGGCGCGTGCGCAAGCTCCCTTCACCGCGGCTGAATCGCGCGCGGTTTTTGACAAATATTGCGCCGCATGCCATAACGCGAAGCTCAACACCGCCGGGCTCGCGCTCGAGTCGCTGGACGTAACCAAGCCGAGCGCCAATCCAGAGAAGTGGGAGCGGGTGATTCGCAAGCTGCGCACGGGCACGATGCCGCCGCGGGGCCTGCCGCGGCCCGATGAAGCGACCTATGACGCCGTAGCAAGCTGGCTCGAGATGGATATCGACCGCGCTGCGGCAGCCCATCCGAATCCGGGCCGGACCAACTCCGTGCACCGCCTGAATCGCACGGAATATCACAATGCGATTCGCGACCTCTTCGCGCTCGACTTTGACGTAAATTCGCAGTTGCCGGGCGACGAGACGGCCGACGGCAGTTTCGACAACAACGCCGACGTCCTCGGCATTACCAGATCCCACCTGGAACGCTACATGTCCGTGGCCCGCCAGATCACGCGGCTGGCGACGGGCCTGCCTCCGGCCAGCCCGGTGGTGGAAACGTTCAAGGTTCCGTTGCACGTGGTCCAGGACGACCGCCAGAGCGAAGATCTGCCGTTCGGATCCCGCGGCGGCCTGGCCGTTCGTTATGACTTTCCGGCCGACGGCGACTACACCTTCAAAGTTCGCCTGCGCAGGCAGTATCAGGACTACATCATGGGCATGGGGTGGCCGCAGCGTCTGGAAATCCGCCTGGACGGCAAGCTCCTGAAGCGCTTTACAATCGGCGGCCAGGCGCCGGGCAAGCCCTCACCCGCCAGTTTCGCCGGAGCCGGCAACTCCTTCGGCGATCCCGAGTGGGAAAAATACATGCAGGGCGCGGACGACGGATTGGAGATCCGAGTGCCGGTCAAGGCGGGACCGCGGGTTGTCGGCGTGGACTTTGTCCGGGAACTGTGGGAACCCGAACTGGTTCCGCAGCCGCTGCAAAGAGGCAGAGTCATCACCGATGACGAGATTTACATGGACTACGCGAGCGTGGGGTCGGTGCAGATCGGCGGGCCCTATCAGGTCTCCGGACCGGCGCGGGATACGCCCAGCCGCCGCGCCATTTTTGTATGCCAGCCTCAGACGGCTGCGGAGGAGAAGCCCTGCGCCGTAAGGATCCTTTCCCGGATGGCCCGGCGCGCTTACCGCCGGCCGGTCACCGATCGCGACGTGCAAACGCTGCTTGAGTTTTTCGACAGCGGCCGCCGCGACGGCAAGAGCTTTGATGCCGGGATTCAGTTCGCGCTGGAACGCCTCCTGGTCGATCCCGATTTCCTGTTGCGGGTGCTGCGCGATCCGCCTCAGGCCAAGCCGGGAGAGGTCTATCGGCTGAGCGATCTCGATCTGGCGTCCCGCCTGTCGTTCTTCTTGTGGAGCAGCATCCCCGATGAGCAGTTGCTCGACTTGGCGGAAAAGGGAAAGCTCTCGGATCCGAAAATCCTGGAACCGCAGGTGCGGCGCATGCTGGCCAATTCGCGCGCCACAGACGCCCTGGTCAACGACTTCGCCGCCCAGTGGCTGAATCTGCGCCGCGTCGGGGATGTCGTGGTCGATCCCCGCTACTATCCCAATTTTGACGAGAGCCTGTTGGAAGCCTTCAAAGAGGAAACGCAAATGTTTGTCGCCAGCACGCTCCGCGAGGATCGCAGCGTGTTGGACCTGGTGAAAGCGGATTATACTTTCGTCAACGAAAGGCTCGCCCGGCACTACGGCATTCCCGGCATTTACGGCAGCCGATTCCGGCGGGTCCAGCTCCCGAACCTGGACCAGAGAGGCGGGCTGCTCGCCGAAGGAGCGCTCCTCGCGGCGACCTCTTACCCCGACCGGACCTCGCCCGTACTGCGCGGCAAATGGCTGCTCGACAACATCCTCGGCATGCCTCCACCGCCGCCTCCGCCCGGCGTGAACACCACTTTACAGGAACCGAAACGCGGGGCGCGGCCGGCCTCCATACGCGAGCGGCTGGACCAGCACCGCCATGAAGCCCTCTGCGCCAGTTGCCATTCACAAATCGACCCTATGGGGTTCGCGCTGGAGAACTTTGACGTTCTCGGAGGGTGGCGGACCAAGGATGAAGCAGGCAATCCCATTGACAGCACCGGCACGTGGCCGAGCGGCCGGAAGATCGATGGATTCACGGGGCTCCGGGCCATGCTGCTCGACCACCCGGACAGCTTCGTCGGCACATTGACGGAAAAGCTGATGTCCTACGCCTTGGCGCGCAGGCTGGATTACTACGACAAGCCGGCTGTGCGGAAGATCGTGCGCGATGCCAA
The DNA here is from genome assembly GCA_035652135.1 of Bryobacterales bacterium. Lineage (GTDB taxonomy): Bacteria > Acidobacteriota > Terriglobia > Bryobacterales > JACQDG01 > DASREK01. The sequence continues at coordinate 26,797 of DASREK010000246.1, forward strand.
GGCGAACGACTATCGCTGGTCCTCCATTATTCTGGGAATTGTCCAAAGCCCGCCGTTTCAGATGCGGTCGGCCAAAGCGGGGACTTAAACCCCGCCGACTCGGGGCGGTCTTGGCACGCTCCGGCAGCCCGCCGGCGCGAGCGGGTTGTCAAAAATGTGTGGAGTCGTGGAACCTGCTAGGATTTTCATCAACCTTCAGAGTAAGATAGGGCGAAGGAGAGCACTGTTATGACTCGGAAATCGCTGCCGCGGCGGACCGTATTGCGGGGTATGGGCATCAGTTTGGCTCTACCGTTGTTGGATTCCATGTTCCCTGCGTTCTCGAGAGCGGGGACGATTGCCAAACCGGTGCACCGATTCCAGGCGGTCTATGTGCCGAACGGTATGGCGATGGAATATTGGTCGCCGAAGACGGTAGGAAAAGACTTCGAGCTCACCCCAATTCTGGAGCCGCTGGCGCCGTTCCGGAATCAGATGATGGTGCTCTCGGGCCTCCATGCCAATTGGAACTACATTCACGCCGGCGCCTCGGGGTCGTTTCTGACAGGGACTACGCGCGGCGGGCGGACCGAGGTGGAGATCATCGCGGATGTCTCCATGGATCAGTTACTGGCCAAGAAATTCGCGAACGAGACGCAATTGCCCTCTCTCGAGCTCTCAATGGACGCCCCTAATAACGCGGGAGCCTGCACGGGAGCGCTGAGCTGCGCCTACACGCACACCATCTCCTGGCGCAGCCCCACGCAGCCGTTGCCGATGGAGCACAATCCGCGCGTGGTGTTTGAGAAGCTGTTCGGCGACACCGGCAGCACGGACCGGGCGGCCCGCGAAGCGCGGCTGCGGCAGCACAAGAGCATTCTGGATTCGGTGACCGAAAAGCTCGCGGATCTCAAGCGGGAGGTCGGGCCGCAGGACCAGGTAAAGGTGGATGAGTACACCGAAGCGGTGCGCGACGTAGAGCGGCGCGTGCAGAAAGCCGAGCAGCAGACCAACATCGAACTGCCCGTCATGGAGCAGCCTCAAGGCGTGCCCACCGTCTTCGAAGACCACCTGGATTTGATGTTCGACTTGCAACTCTTGGCGCTGCGGACAGATCTGACTCGCGTGATCACGTTCATGATCGGTAAAGAGCAGAGCGCCCGTCCGTACCCGCAGATTGGGGTTCCCGAAGCGCACCACCCCCTCTCGCACCACAATAACCAGCCCGACGTGATCGCGCGTATGTCGAAGATCAACCGCTATCACACCGAGCTGTTCTCGAAATATCTCGCGAAGCTCCGCGCGACGCCAGACGGCGAGGGATCGCTGTTGGACCACATGACGATCCTTTACGGCTCGGGCATCTCCAACAGCAATCAGCACTCGGGCGAAAACCTGCCCATTTTGCTGCTCGGCGGGGGCGCGGGAAAGCTCAAAGGCGGGCGGCACATCAAATATTCCGACCGGCCCTCGATGGCAAACTTGCTCGTCACACTCATGGAGAAGCTCGATGCGCCGGTGGAGCGCATCGGCGGCAGCACCGGCAAGCTCCCGCTCGATACGCTCTCTGACGTCTAGCCTGGCGGCGCTCCAGCGCGCAACGGCGAGTACGATTTTCGCGTGCGTCTTGCCCAGGCCCACAACTGGACTGATTTATACACAGGGAGGGAACACCGATGACAGCCCGCTGGTTACGCTTGCTTGCTCTGGGACTGGCCGTGACCCTCGTGGAGGCCGCCGGCTCCAGCCTGGCGCTGATTCAGGCCGCCCGGAACACCGACAAAGATGCCTTGCACGCCCTCCTGCTGAAGCCGGGTGTGGAGGTCAACGCCGCCGAGGGCGACGGCTCGACGGCTCTTCATTGGGCGAGCTACCGGGACGATCTGGAAGGCGCGGATCTGCTGATTCGCGCCGGCGCCAATGTCAATGCCGCCAACGATCTCGGCGTCACTCCGCTCTGGATGGCCTGCCAGAACGGAAGCGCCGCCATGGCGCGAAAACTGCTTGACGCCGGCGCCGACCCCAATGCCAAGCTTCTCTCTGGTGAGACGCTGGTAATGACTGCCTCCCGCTCCGGGAAGGCCGAGGTCGTCGAACTGCTGCTCGCCAGGGGAGCTGACGTGAATGCGAGGGCCACGCGCGGCCAAACGGCGTTAATGTGGGCGGCGGCCCAAAAGCATCCCGAAGTCGTCAAGGTTTTGCTGGCGCACGGGGCGGACGTCAAAGCCCGCTCGGATGTCTGGACCCAACTATGGCAAACCGCGCCCGATCAGGACGTCCACCCCGACTACCAGGTCAGGCTCAAACTCGGGGGTGACACGCCTCTGCTGTTTGCGGCGCGAGTTGGAGATCTTGCTTCCGCAAAGCTTCTCATCGAGGCCGGCGCGGACGTAAATGATGCCTCGGCCTACGGAACTAGCGCCACGGTGCTTGCGGTGCATAGCGGCAATGCCGAGTTGGTGGAGTATCTGCTGGAGAAAGGCGCGGATCCCAACGCGGCCGGAGCGGGCTATACAGCGCTCCACGCCGCGATTCTCCGCCGCAATACGAGGGCTGTGGCCGCCCTGCTCGCCCATGGCGCTGATCCGAACGCGAAGCTTCTGGCTTCCACGCCTGTCCGGCGCTCCTCGCATGATTTCTACTTCCATCCCGCCTATGTCGGAGCGACGCCATTCTGGTTGGCCGCCCGCTTCACCCAGCCTGAGGTCATGCGGATGCTGGCCGAGCACGGCGCCGATCCCCTCGTGGTGCACAATGTGAGCTTTTGGGGACGCAGAACCAAGACCTCGGAGTACAAACGGGAAGCGCCAGGACCCACAACCGCTCTGATGGCTGCCGTTGGCATGGGCCGGGGGAGTGGGTTTGCGGCTCCAGAACCGGCGCAGCGGGAAGCTCTGACCCTGGAGGCGGTCCAGATCGCGGTGGAGCTTGGCGTAGACGTCAACGCCGCCGACGCAGACGGCCGCACCGCTCTGGAAACCGCGACGGCCCTCAAGTACAAATCGGTCGTCGAGTTTCTCACTTCCAAGGGCGCTAAACTAGATCATCCGGCACGGCCCCTTCCCAAGGAAGCCGTCGATAACTGATACCATCGGCGGACTGCATCGCTTTCCAGGACACTATGCAACTTGGGCCTGCGTCGCTCTGCGCTTTGGGCGCAACGGCAGGTTTCTCCACTGGAGTGTTCATTGACTTCAGCCGTCCTTGTTGCCTAAACTTAGCCAAAAGTTCGGCGGGAGGGCAATATGCTTCCTTTCGGCGTAGCTGTTTCCCGGAGAACCATTCTGCGCGCAGCCGCCGCGGCCGCCGCTTCCGGAGTCTTGCGCCCGGCTTCGGGCCAGCAGCGCGGTCCACGCGTGCTGGCGTTGATCGGCGATCGCTATCACAACGCGGATTACATCCAAGTCGCGCTGACCAGGATGTTTGACGGCCTCGGCCTGGTCGTCGATTACACCATTGACTACAAGCAGCTCTCGCGAAAGGTGCTTCGCGACTACCAGATATTTCTCTGCCTGCGTGACGGCATGATATGGCCGAACGGCTACCTGGGGCCCGACGCCTACACTTCTTACGAACAAGGGCTCGAGAACCGGGGAGACTTTCCGGAAGCGAAATCCCAAAGCTGGCTGACGGAAGAACAGGCCGTGGCCCTAAAGGACTTCGTCACGGAAGGGAAAGGCTTCTACTCTCTCCACAACAACAGCCATGTTTCCCTTTCTTCCCGAACGTACCGGGAGGTGATGGGAGGGGCGTATATCGGGCATCCTCCGCTGCGGCCGTTCCAGGTGCATGTAGTGAACTCGAATCATCCGATCACCCAAGGAATTCACGATTTCATGGTCAACGACGAGCAGCACTACGTCGAATATGACAAAGACCCCAAATACGTTCTCCTGGAAGCGGAAAACATCGATGGGTTGACCTTTCGGAACCTGGGGGCGAAATCAATTGCTGGGTGGGCTTACGATTACGGCCGCGGCCGAGTTGTATTCACTGCCGTAGGACACACCATCCATGCCTTATGGGCCCCGGAATATCTCAAGCTGCAAAGACGGGCGGTTCAATGGCTGTTAAAGGAGATTTGATCTGATTGGAGTTCACGTAACAGGGTCCCAGCCTGGCCTTTTCGATGATCCGAGCGAAAACTCCGGGCCTGCTGCCGCCGTCGTTTTCACGGGAGATCTCACTACCGCCCGGAAACCTTCCTCTTCTGGGGCCGGCCTCCGCCACGGCTAAAGCGATACTCGTGGCGGTCCATTTGGACGCGCGCGCCACGAAAGGCGACCCCTTCCGCTTGCAGACGCAGGCGCTGCTCGATTCCGGCTTCGCCAGACAGAAGAATTTTCCCGCCGGCTCCGATCACCCGGTGCCACGGCAAATTGGCGGAGCGCGGGGAGCCGCGGAGAGCCCAGGCCACCTGGCGCGCTGTGCCTGGAAATCCCGCCGCCCTGGCCACGGCTCCGTAGCTCGAGACGCGGCCCGAGGGAATCAGCCGGACAATCTCCCAAACTCGCTTGTAGTAGCCTTGCGGTCGGCGCCTACCCGGCATGGACGCCGGTCATGCGCGGCTCAATCTCGTCGAGCAGCCGCTCGACATCCGCGGCGGTGAAAGGCTTGGCAAGCACAGCCTGGTTGGGCTCGGAAAACATTTCCCGAATATCTGTACTGAAAGTGTCGGCCGTGAGAAACACGAAGCTCTGGATCCGGCTTTGCAGACGCCGGTAGAGCTCGATGCCGCTGATTCCCCGCATGCGAACGTCGCACAGAACCAGGTCGAACCGCGCGCGTTCGGCGAGGTCCAGAGCTTCCTCGGCGCTCGAAACGGTGATCACGCGGTACTGGCGGTCGCTCAGCAGGCTCAATAAGGAATCCTGCACCTTCCGATCTTCATCGATGACCAGTGCGGTCAAAGTGGCCGGCGGGCGGGACTCGGTTTTGCGCGCCGCAGGAACCTGGGCAGGCTTTGGCGGCAGGCTGTCAGCCAGAGGATATTCGATTTCAAACGTCGTTGCGTGATTCGGGCTGTTGCTGACCCGGATCGATCCGCCGTGGCCCTCGATGAGACTCTGGCACAACGCCAGGCCAAGGCCCGCGGTTTCGATCGGCTTTCTGGCGTCAAAAAACGGGTGGTAGACGCGGCTTTGCAAATCGGCGCTGAAGAGCGGTCCGGTGTCGCTGATGTGAATCAAGACCCGCTTGGCTGCGATCGTGGTGCGAACGGTGATCACCTTCTCGCGGGAACCCTCCAGGGCGCGCTCGGCGTTGATCAGCAGGTTGAGAAACACCTGCTCCAAATGGGATTGATCGCTGGCGACAATCGGCGGAGTGGTCGAGAGCTGCACGTGAACGCGAATGCCCTGGCTCTCCCATTTCTCCGCCCGAATCGCCACCACCGATCGCAGCACGGCATTGATATCCACGAGCACAGGCCCTGACTTCTGCGGCCGGGCGAAGGAAATCAGACGCTGCAAGATGGTGTTGGCGTGGCGCGCCTCTGCGTGAATGGCGCGCAGGTCCTGGGCCAGCGGACCGGACCCGTATCGGGCCAAAGCCAGCTCGGATAGTCCGCTGAGCGAGGCAAGTGGATTCTTGAGCTCGTGCGCCACTCCGGAGATCAACTCGCCGACCGCGGCCATTTTCTCCGTGCGATAGAGCTGCTCCCGCATGGAACGCTGCTCGCACAGGCGCATGGCCAGCGCCCCCAGGTTCGCGACGTGCTGCGCCGAGGCTTTTTGTTCCTCGGTAAAAGACCGTTTGCGCCGCCGGTCGTCGATTTCAAGAACCCCGAAGGTCTCGCCTTCGGAAATGAGGGGCACGAACAACACGGATTTTTGCCGGAGCTGCTCCACCACCGAGTGGTCCAGAAACGGGCAGTTTTCCGCATCGGGAACTTCGAGCAGCGCCTTGTTGCGGAAGCAAGTCACAGGCCCGGAAACAACATCCATCGAGCAGCCGGCGGCCGGAAACTGATCGGTTCCCGCAAGCACGTCCAGTTGCTTGGTGACGCGGTTTTGCAGGAACAGATAGCCGTGCGTCGCATCCAGCATCGCAGGCAGCGTCCGCACGATGCAGCGGTAGATTTCGGCCGGCTCAGCGGCGGCGATCATGTCTTCCGCCACGGCGTACAGATTGCTTAATTGACGCTGCTGCGCGGCATTTCTCCGGCGGAAGCGCCAAGTAGAAAATGCCAGCGTGGAGCCGCTGAGAGCCAGCATCAACAGCAACAACAGCAGAATATGCCCGTTCATCGTTTCCAACCGCCGGAACACTCCAGGCAAGCCATGTTTTTAAGAATTTGGGCCATTTGACAACCGACTGGAGATGCCATGAATAGTACCAGGAGATTTTTAGTACTAAAACTACCCCGTCATCGTATCGCAAAACACGATTCCAACGCAAGGTATACGACCGTCCTTCACCCAGCGGCGATCATTTCGATAAAATTAGAAATATGGAAGCGATCTTGGTCGAGCGGTTTGCCGCAGGATTTGCCGCCTTAGGCAATCCCGCACGACTTCGGATTGTTCGGCTGCTTCTTGCGGCGTACCAGTCCGGCGGAATGACCGCGGGAAAAATCCAAGCCGAACTGGGCATTCCGGCCTCCACGCTAACCCACCATCTCGCCAAGCTGGAGAGCGCGGGGTTGATCCGATCCCAGCAGGACCGGCAATGGATCTGGTACTCAATCGACGCCAAAGGTTTGCGAGAGA
>DASREK010000247.1:0-14414 GCA_035652135.1 Bryobacterales bacterium
CCCGTGGTGGTATACAACAATCCCCTGTACACCGGAAATGATCTGGGGCCGTCCTTGCTGGCGGAGATTTTGCAGTTGGAAAACGTCATCGGATTGAAACAGAGCTCGAGCGACCTCGGCCAGCTTGTTGAGGTGATCCGGCGCGCCGGCAGCCGGGTTTCCATTTGCACCGGAATTGACAGCCAGTTTTACGCCTCCCTGTGCGTGGGCGTGAAAGGCGTTTTCTCGACTGCGGCGTGCGTAATTCCCCGCGAGATGGCGGCCATTTACAGAGCGTTCTGCGCCGGGGACCACCAGGCGGCGCTGCGTGCCCACCAGCGGGCGCAGATTTTGAACCGCTATTTTGAATACGATCCCGGCTACGTGGCTCCGTGCAAGGAAGCGCTCGGCATGCTCGGCATTCCCGCTGGCCCGGTCCGCAAGCCGCTGCCGGAATTGACCGCGGAAGAACGCGTCGGCGTCCGCGATGCTTTGCGCGAGCTCGGCTACGAGGTGTAAATACATGACCGCAACAGACACGGCCCACATCCCCTGGCAGGAGCGCTTCAACGAAAAGCTTGGCCGGGTGCTATATCGAAAGGACCTGTACACGGATGCCGAAACGGGCATGGAGATCCGCCTGGTCCGCTACCCGGCCGGCGCGATCAATCCCCTGCATACGCATCCTTGCGGCCACGGCATGTACGTCCTGGAAGGGACGCTGGTGACGCAGCAGGGCAGTTTCGGGCCGGGCTCGTTTTTGTGGTTCCCCGAAGGCGAAACTATGGAACACGGCGCTTCTGCCGAGAGCGACGCCACGGTCCTCTTCATAACCAATAAGCCGTTTCGGATCGATTACAAGTAGCGGTCCGTTTTGGGGCGCCCGGAGCCGCCCCCAGCGTAACAGGAGATACGGAAAAGCCAGCCAGTCTGCTATTCTCAGATGTAAAAAAGAGGAGAGTCCCGTGCCGAACCAGATCACGCGCCGCGATTTTATCGGCCGCACAGCCGCGGCCGCCGCCGCACCTGCCCTACTGCGCTCTCAGGGAACGCATGAGAAGGTCGAGGTCGGCTGGATTGGAGTGGGCATCCGGGGTTCGTCGCTGATCGACATTCTCATGGACGTTGCGCCGAAAGACGCCCATGTCAAGGCCGTTTGCGATACCTTCGCCGGCCATCTGGCGCGCGGCAAGGATAAGGTGCAGTCCAAACAGAAGGATACTCCTGATACTTATGAAGACTTCCGCAAAATGCTCGAGGATAAGTCGATTGACGCTGTCTTTATCATGACTCCCGAGCATCTTCACCACGACATGGTGATTGCCGCTTTGCAGGCTGGCAAAAATGTGTACTGCGAAAAGCCTCTGACGCACACGATCGAAGAAGGCCTCGACATCCTGCGCGCCGTCGAGAAGTCAGGCAAGAAGCTGCAAGTGGGCACGCAGCGCCGGAGTTCTCTGCTCTACCAGCGGGCCAAGGAGCTTTATGATTCGGGCGCTCTTGGCAAAGTGACATTCGTGCGGGCTTTCTGGTACCGCAACAGCCTGCCCAGCGAGCCGCAGTGGCGATATGAAATCCCGCCCGACGCGAATCCCGAAAACACGGACTTCAACAAGTTCTTGGGCCGAGCGCCCAAGCGAAGCTTCAGCCTGCCGCGTTATTTCCAGTGGCGGCTGTACTGGGATTACTCCGGCGGCATCGCGACCGACCTGTTAGTCCACCAGACCGACGCCGCCCACATGGTATTGGGAGCCCACGCCCCGAAATCGGTCATCGCATCCGGCGGCCTGTATTACTGGAATCAGGACGACCGCGAAGTTCCCGATACCTTCACCGCCGCCTACGAGTATCCGAATGGATTCCAGATCAACTACAGTTGCATGTTCGCCAACAAGCACTACGGGTATGGAGAGCAGTTTTTCGGCAGTGAAGCGACAATGGAGGTCATGAATCTGCAAGACCTCTACGTTTATAACGAAGATTTCGGGAAAGAAACTCCCGACAAAATCAAATCGCGGCCTGAAATTCACCTCAACGCCACAAGGGATTTCGGCCAGGCCAACCCGACCAACGACCATATTAAGAATTTCATCGAGGCGGTGAAATACAATAAGCCGCTGCATTGCGACGCGCGCACCGGGCACGAAGCGGCGGTTACGGGGCATCTGGCGACCCTCTCCTTCCGGCGCGACAAAAAGGTTTTCTGGGACGCCGACGCCCAGAAATACCGGGTCTCCTGAGGACCCGCGATGAAAGCCGCGGAATTTTCGAAGGTACGGCTGATACTGGCCGCCATTCTCGCCATCTACGTTTACGGTTCGATCGCCCTGCTGCTTGGCACCGTCCTTCCCGCGCTTTCGACCCAGTTTCACCTCGACAATGAGAGGGCCTCGTGGCTGCCGCTGGCCAACGCCGCGGGCTTGATCATTTCGTCGCTGACCATCGGCCCGATCATCGACAAAAAAGGGAAAAAGACGGCTCTTGTCTGGGGCCTGGCCGTCATCGTCGCCGGATTGCTCGGACTGGCGGCGGCCCCGAACTACACGCTCGCGCTGATCTCGCTGCTGCTGCTCGGTCTGGGCGGGGGCATGATTGTAACCGGCGCGAACGCGCTGGTAAGCGATCTCGAGGCGGACCGGCGGGCCTCCACGCTCAATCTGCTCAATTTGTTTTTCGGTCTCGGCGGCATGACTACTCCGTTCGTCGCCGCCAATATTCTAAAAATCACCAGCGCCGCCGCGATCTGCTATTTTCTCGCGGCCCTGACCGTTGTGACATTGCTGATACACATAGCCACGGCCATGCCTCCCCCGGCGGGAGGCGCGCCATCGGTCGGGCAGGGTTACGGGCAAATCTTTTCTCGTCCCGTGTTTTACATTCTCGCAATCGAACTGTTTCTCTACGTGGGAGTGGAGGTCGGTACGGAAACGTGGCTGGTGCAGTATCTGATCGGCAAGTGGGGCGAGGACGCGCGGCGAGTCGCGACCAACATCCTCTCCTTCGGCTTTGCGGCCGGGCTGCTCGTGGGCCGGGTGGCCGTTGCGCGCCTGTTTGCCGCGGTCGCTGAATGGAAGGTGACCCTGGGATTCGGCCTGGCCATTGCGGCGACGACTTTCGGCATGCTGCAAGTAGACTCGCAATGGGCCGTCATCCTGGCGGTCTTCGCCGCCGGCGTGGCCTGCGCGCCTATGTTCCCGACGATTCTCGCCATGACGGGCAACGCCTTCACGCAGAACTCCGCGCAAGCCTTGGGAACGGTAATTACCATCGGATGGTTCGGTTTTCTCGTAATTCCACCGCTGATCGGCAAGCTCGGAGGGGCCAATCTCGGGCGGGGTATGCTCCTGCTGCCCGCCTGCGCCGTAGTGATTGCCCTGCTGAATCTGGGACTGCGCCGCGCCCCGGGAACGCCGCGGCATCCGGCATTGGCGGTTTCGTAATTCAAATCAGGCGGCCCTGTGGAAAAGTCCGCCCGTGGCCCCTCCACCGTTTCGGTCACCCGCCGCCGCAACAACCGAACAAGCGCAGAAAAAGGAAGCCATGCGCGAGAGGTACGAACCCGGAAGAGTGAAACCTGCCAGGGGCAAGAAAAGAAGGGGAATGCTAAAATAAGGCCTGTTTCTGAGGCTGCTCATCAATCAAGGAGGCCGCCCTCATGGCCAAGAAAGTCGATCCTCTCAACAGAAAGAACTACAATGCGGTCTGCGCTATGCTCACCGTGTCTGACGTAAAGGCGGCGGCGAGCTTTTACCAGAAAGCGTTTGGCTTCAGCAGGCGCGGCATCATGAATGGACCCGACGGCAAGCCCATTCACGCGGAACTGACTCTGCGGGGAGCTACTCTGATGCTCTCGCCGGCGATGGGTCCGAACGCCAAGACTCCGAAAGCCCTCGGCGGCTCGCCTGCCAGCTTATACGTGCTCGTGGAAAATGCGGATAAGGTGGTCGCCAAGGCGGTGAAATTAGGCGCCGAGACGCGCATGCCGGTTGCCGACATGTTCTGGGGCGACCGTTGTGGAGTTGTGGTCGATCCAGAGGGCTACTCCTGGATGATCGCGACCCACATTGCGGACCCGACGCTTCAGGAAATGAAGAAGAAAATGAAAGAGCAGATGCAGGCGATGCAATCACAATCCGCCGCCTCGGGAGCTTCCCAGGGACAATGAAAATTCGGGTGGCTTTCGATCGTTGCGGCGCGGAACTGGCGCTGCCTGACAGCTGGCGCACCACGGTGCTCGAGGCGCGCTTCGCCGGCGCGGTGGATTCGGCCGACGCCGCGCTTGAGCGGGCTCTGGCGGAACCGATCGCTTCCCCGCCGCTCAGAGAGCTGGCGCGGGGCAAGCGCAGCGCGGCTATTTCCGTCTGCGACATCACACGCCCGGCGCCAAACAGGATCGTGCTGCCGCACGTCACGCGAGCCCTCGAGCAGGGGGGCGTGCCCCGCGAAGGCATCCGGATTTTGATCGCCACAGGATTGCATCGCGCGGCAACCGAGGCCGAATTGCGCGAAATCGTCGGGCCGGAGATGCTGACGCGGTATCCGGTGGAATCACACAACGCCCGGATCGAAGAATCGCACCAATACCTCGGCCGCACCGCCGGGGGCACCGAAGTGCTGATCGACCGGCGATTTATGGAAGCCGACCTGCACATCACCTTGGGGTTCATCGAGCCGCACCTGATGCTGGGCTTCTCGGGCGGGCGCAAGCTGATCGCCCCCGGCCTTGCGGCCGAGAAAACGATCAAGCGCCTGCATAGCCCGCTCTTCATGCGGGACCCGCGCGCGGTCGAAGGCGGCTTCCCTGAGAACCCCCTGCACCGCGAGCTTCTGGAAATCGCCCGCATGGCCCGGCACGATTTCATCGTGGACGTAGCCCTGACGCGCACCCGCCAGATCGCGCGCGTGTTTGCCGGCGAGCCGGTCGCTGCGCATGCGGCGGGCGTCGATTTCGTCCGGGAATCCACTCTTGCCCCGGTGGAAGAGCCCGTCGACGCAGTGGTCACCACCGGCGGCGGATACCCGCTTGATCTTACCTATTACCAGAGCATAAAGGGCGTCACGGCCGCTTCCCACATTCTGAAGCCCGGCGGCAAAATGCTGTTGCTTGGCGCCTGCCGTGAAGGCATCGGCAGCCCGGAGTTCACGCGCGTCGTCCGCACGTTTCCCAATCCCAAAGCTTGCCTGGATGGTCTCGAAAACCAGCCCGTGATCATTGACCAATGGCAGCTCGAGAAGCTCGCTCTGGTGGCCCGCCGCGCCGAAATTTTCTGGTGCGTGCCGGGGGTGCCGGCCGAGGATCGGCGATATCTTTGGGGACCGAGTTTCAACCACCCGCAGCAGGCGCTCGATGCGCTGGCGGCGGCCCTGCCGCCAGAGGCTTCCGTCGCCGTGATACCCGAAGGACCCTACGTCTTCTCCCAGGTCGCCCAGGTTGCGGCAGCGGTGTAGCGGCTTTTCCGTTCGGTTCCTGTCTCAAGGAAAAGATTCTGGACTGCGTAGCCCGGCTGCGAGGAGACCATGAAACGGAGATTTCTGGCAGGCGCTTTTCTCGCCGTTCCCTGGTGGGTGTTGGCTCAGAGGGCGCCGAAGGCTTTTGATTATTCCAAAGAACTGGCCTCGCCGGACGACGGCCGCTTCCGCCCCTCTCCCTTGCCAGGAATCGAGGAGGCCTACCTGCCTCCGCTCTTCGCCTCATCGCACGCCGCCAATCTGCTTTTGCTGAAGTCCGGCGATTTGCTTTGCTTTTGGTTCTCAGGGTCGCGCGAGGGCGAGTCTGACGTCGCGATCGTCATGGCGCGCCTGCCCAAGGGGTCTGCTCAATGGAGCAGGCCACAACTGGTGGACCACCGCCCCGGTGCGTCACACCAGAACCCTGTGCCTTTCGAGGCGCCGGACGGCGTTCTATGGCTCTTTCATACCACACAGCCTGCGGGAGAAGGCCAGGCCAATGCTAGGGTTCTGGCGACCAAATCCAGAGACGGCGGCAAAACCTGGACGGCCGCCGAAACGCTGTTCGATGTGCCGGGAGCGTTTGTCCGCCAGCCGCTCCTCCTGATGCCTGACGGAAGGTGGATGCTCCCCATGTATTTCACCCCGAGCAGAGGCATTACCACAGGGGCGGAGACGAATTATTCGGAGATTAAGATTTCAGCGGATCATGGCGGGCGCTGGACGAGCTGCGCGATTCCGAACTCGAACGGCTACGTGCAGCCGAATGTCCTCAGGGTCGCCGGCGGGCGGTACGTGGCTTTTTTCCGGAGCCGCTTCGCAGACTACATATACAGAAGCGACTCAAGCGACGGCTGTACTTGGACGGCCCCGCGGCGCACGGAGTTGCCCAACAATAATGCGTCCATTCAAGTGGCGCAGCTTCGCAACGGCCACTTGGTGATGGCCTTCAACAATGCGCGCTCCGAAGCCAGCGGCGGGCGGCCGCGGACGGCGCCCCGGAAGCCGCTCTCCGTGGCCCTTTCCGAAGATGGCGGCGAGACCTGGAGCTTTGTCCGTGATATCGAAACCGGCGCTTTGAGGCCGGGTGAGCGGCCGGCAGAGGGCATTCCAGACGACCAGCCCGGGCGGGAGGAATTTTCCTATCCCTCCGTGGCGCAAACCGCGGACGGCAGGATCTGCGTAGCCTATACCTATCGCAGATATACAATCAAGACGGTCCGGTTCGCCGAAGACTGGATCAAGCAAGGAACTACGATTGGGTTATTCCGGCCCCGTTCCGCAAAGTAGAACCCTGCGGCCGCCCACCCCGCGACCGGCCGGGCGGCCTCGCGGGCCTCACCCGAGGCCCCCTGCCGGTGTAATTCGCTCCGCGTTCAGATAGGGCCGCAAGGCGTCGGGAACAACCACCGTGCCATCCGCTTGTTGATAATTTTCGAGGATGGCCAGCCACGTGCGACCAATGGCCAAACCGCTGCCGTTCAATGTGTGGACGAAGTCGGACTTGCCGCGAGCGTCCGGCTTGTATCGAATCTCCGCCCGGCGGGCCTGAAAAGCTTCAAAGTTGCTGCACGACGAAATTTCCTTGAACTCGTTCAAGCCCGGAAGCCAGACTTCGATGTCATAGGTTTTGGCGCTCGAGAATCCAAGGTCTCCCGTGCATAACACCACGGTGCGATACGGCAGGCCGAGACGCTGGAGAATATCCTCGGCGTCGGCGGTCAGCGACTCGAGCTCCTGGTAGCTTTGCTCCGGGCGTGCGAATTTCACCAACTCGACTTTTTGGAACTGGTGCTGGCGGATTATGCCGCGGACGTCGCGGCCGTAAGACCCTGCCTCGCTGCGGAAGCAGGCGGTGAATGAGGCGATTTTGATCGGCAGGCGCTCGGCCGGGATGGTCTCCTTGCGATACAGGTTGGTGACAGGCACTTCAGCGGTCGGCACGAGCCAGAAGTCGTGCTGTTCCAGCTTGAACAAGTCTTCGGCAAACTTCGGGAGCTGGCCAGTGCCGAACAAACTGGCGGAATTGACTATGAATGGCGGAAGCACCTCGGTGTAGCCGTGCTGGCCGGTGTGCACGTCAAGCATGAAATTCATCAGGGCCCGCTCGAGCCGCGCGCCCAGCCCCCAATAGACGGCGAAGCGCGCGCCGGTGATTTTGGCGGCGCGGTCAAAATCCAGAATGCCGAGCGCCGGGCCGAGATCCCAGTGGGCCTTTGGAGTGAAATCCATAAGTTTTGGGCGGCCCCAGCGGCGGATTTCGACATTCTGCTCGGAGCCCGATCCGGCGGGCACGGAATCGTGGGGCACGTTGGGAATCGTGGCGAGAATTTCCTGGAGCTGGCCGTCGTATTCCTTGGATTTTTCTTCGAGCAGCCTGATCTGTTCGCCCAGCTCCCGCAGGCGGGCCTGCTGCTCCGTGGTATCGCGGCCTTCGCGGCGGGCGCGCGCGACCTCTTCGCTGCCGGCGTTGCGCAGAGCTTTGAGGCGCTCTACCTGGGTGATTGCGGCCCGCCGCTCGCGGTCGAGTTCGCGAAAGCGCTCCAGGCCGGCCGAACCTCCGCGGCGCGAAAGACGCGCCTCTACGGCTTCCAGGTTATTGCGCAGAAAAGCAAGGTCGAGCATAAAACTCAGTTTATCGAGAATCCTGAGATAATAGGGAAACCATGAGATCGATGCACCTATGGCTGCTGACACTGGCGCTGCTTGCGGGTCCCGCGTGCAGCCGGCGGCCAGCGGAAACGGAAGAAGCCGTGAAACAAGCCGTTGAAAAATACCTGGCTGCGCGGCCCGGCTTGAATATGCAAGGCATGACGGTCGATGTGGGCGGTCTGCGCTTTCACGACGATAAGGCAGAGACCGACGTAGTTTTTCGCGCTCGCAACGATTCCAAGGCGATGATGTCCATTCACTACACGCTCCGCCGGCAGGGCAGCGACTGGGAAGTGATTCCCAACAGCGCCGCGCATGCGGGAGCGAGGCCGCCGGCGCGATCCGAGGGCTCCCCGGAATTGCCTCCGGGGCACCCATCCGTCGGTTCGGCCGAAAATCCCGTTCTGCCGCCGGGACACCCGCCGGTCAAATCCCAATGAAGGTCGCAGTGATAGGCGGAGGACCGGCGGGCGCCTTCGCCGCCGAGAAGCTCGCCTCGTCGGGCATTCCCGTAACAGTCATCGATGAGAAGTTGGCCTGGGAAAAGCCTTGCGGGGGCGGAGTGACCGCCAGAGCGCTCGACGCGTACCCTTTTTTGGCAGCCAGCAGGAGTCCGGCTCGGTTTGTGGAGCGGGCGGTGCTCGTGGCCTCAACCGGCGCACGCGCGTGCCTGCGGCTGCGAAGGCCGCTGGCGATCTATTCGCGCGAGGTGCTCAACGGCCTGCTTCTCGACCGCGCGCGGCGCGCCGGCGCGGACGTTGTGCAGGATCGCATCGTGGACGCCGAGCGCCGGGACGAGGCCTGGCGGCTGCAAGGCAAGCGGGATCAGTACACCGCTGATTTCTGCGTCGTGGCAACGGGGGCCCGCAATCCGCTTCGGCAGATGGGCACGGAACTCCGCCGTGAGGACGCCTACGTCGCGCTCGGCTACTACGTTCCCGGGCAGCTCGAACATATCGAAATTCAATTTTGCAAGGGTCTCGAAGGCTATATATGGGTGTTTCCGCGCACAGACCATCTGTCGGTGGGGATTTGCGGCAAGATCGATTCCCAGGGGACGCCCCGCTTGCGGCGCATGGTGGAACGCTATATGGCCGAGCACGGCTTGCCGGTCGAGGGATCTCGATTCTATTGCCATTTGCTTCCCTCGCTCGCGCCTTCGAGCTTCGAGCGCAACCGCGTGGCCGGCATCGGCTGGGCGGCCGTGGGCGATGCGGCTGGGCTCGCCGACCCCATCACGGGCGAGGGCATTTTTTTCGCGCTGCGGTCCGGCGACTTGCTGGCTGAGTGCGTGATCCAGGAACGAATCGCCGACTACGCCAGCCGTTTGCGGCGGCAGGTCATGGACGATCTGCAATTGGGCGCCCGGCTCGCCGGAGTTTTTTACAGAGGCCGGTTTTTTTTCGATTCCGTCACCACGCGCATGGTCCAGTTTTGCCGGCGCAGCCGAAGATTCGAAGATTTGATGCAAGACCTCATCGCCGGCAGGCAGACCTACCTGGGGCTCAAGAGCCGGCTGTGGCGGCAGTTGGGAGTCACCTTGTGGGAGATCGCCGGCAGCGTCCGCGCCGGAACCTCCAGCGCTGAGCTTCATGAACCTTCCAAGATCGAAAGCCCTGTTTGAGAAAGCGCAGAAGCTGATGCCAGGAGGCGTCAACTCGCCGGTGCGTGCGTTCCGCTCCGTAGGGGGAGACCCGATTTTCGTCGCCTGCGGCGAAGGAGCGCATCTGCTAGACGTCGACGGCAATCGCTTCATCGACTATGTCGGATCCTGGGGGCCGCTGCTGCTGGGGCACCGGCGTCCGGAAGTGATACACGCGCTCTGTCAGGCCCTGGAGGAGGGAACCAGCTTCGGCGCGCCGACCGAGCGGGAAGTCGAGTTTGCCGAGATGATCAAAGAGGCGGCGCCGTCGATCGAAATGGTGCGTCTGGTGAACTCAGGAACCGAAGCGACCATGAGCGTCATCCGCCTGGCGCGTGGTTTCACCGGCCGGGACCTTATCGTCAAGTTTGAGGGATGCTACCACGGGCACGTGGATTCGTTGCTGGTGAAGGCCGGCTCTGGCGTGGCTACGCTCTGCATCCCCGATTCTGTCGGTGTGCCGGCGGCGTTCTCGGCCACGACGATTGCGTTGCCGTTCAATTCCCAGGAAGCC
Organism: Bryobacterales bacterium; assembly: GCA_035652135.1. Taxonomy (GTDB): domain Bacteria; phylum Acidobacteriota; class Terriglobia; order Bryobacterales; family JACQDG01; genus DASREK01. The sequence goes on from DASREK010000247.1 coordinate 10,236, forward strand.
GTGGAAGAAGCGTTCCGCCGCCATGGGAAAAAAATCGCCGCCATCATTGTTGAACCCGTCGCCGGCAACATGGGCTGTGTGCCGCCCGCTCCCGGTTTTCTGCATTTGCTCCGCCGCATCACAGAAGAGCACGGAGCGTTGCTCATCTTCGACGAAGTGATGACCGGGTTTCGCCTGGCGATGGGCGGCGCCCAGCAACTATACGGAATTCGCCCCGATTTAACCACGCTCGGCAAGGTGATCGGCGGCGGCCTGCCGGCGGCGGCCTATGGCGGCCGGGCCGACATCATGAGCAGGGTGGCTCCGCTCGGGCCTGTCTACCAGGCAGGCACCCTTTCGGGCAACCCGCTCGCGGTGGCCGCCGGCATCGCAACGCTGCGAATCTTGCGGGATGATCCGGGCATCTACGGCCGGCTCGAGCGGCGCGCGGCGCAGCTCTGCGAAGGAGTCGCCGAGGCGGCCCGAAACTTGCAAAAGCCGCTGGCCGTCAACCGGGTTGGGTCAATGTTCACGTTCTTTTTCGCGCCAGGCCCCGTAACCGATTACGAATCGGCAAAGCGAAGCGATACCAGCGCGTTTGCCCGCTTTTTCCGGGCCATGCTGGAACGGAACGTCTATTTGCCGCCTTCCCAGTTCGAGGCGGCCTTTCTTTCCGATGCCCATACCGATCGCGATATCGCCGAGACGATAAGGGCGGCCGGCGAAGCCATTGCCGAAGCATATTGAAGCATGTTGACGAGCGCGCGTCTGCACGGCCAGTGGCGCGGTGAATTCCCCTGGCCCAATTTCGACGAAACTCGCTGGATCGTTGCGCCCTTGAGAATCCAGCCTGTAACGCCGCGCAGGATCCGATGAGCGTCCGGACGCGTCCTGAATCCCGGCGGGCCGCGCTGCATCCAATAGACATTCCCGCAAATGGACGGCAAGAGGACGAAATGATCCAGGTGATTCGATCCGGCGAGCGGCATCACGAAGACATGGGTTGGCTCTCCACCTATTGGCATTTTTCGTTCGATACTTACTACGATCCCGCCAATATGAATTGGGGGCCTCTGCGAGTGTTCAATGACGACATGATTCAACCGGGCAAGGGCTTCGGCATGCACCCGCACCGCGATATGGAGATTATCAGCTACGTGGTTGCAGGAGCTTTACAGCATCGCGACAGCCAAGGCAACGAAGGCGTGGTTCGGGCGGGCGAGGTGCAGGTGATGTCAGCAGGGTCCGGCATCGTTCACTCGGAGTTCAACCCGGCCGCCGAACCGGTGCACCTGATGCAAATCTGGATTCAGCCGCGCACAAAAGGACTTAGGCCGCGCTGGGAGCAGAAACGTTTTTCCCGTGTAGAGCGCTCCGGCAAGCTGCTTCCGGTGGTTTCTTTCGGGGACGTGGAGGGAACCCTGGCTATCGACCAGGATTGTGTTGTCTACCTCTCCAGCCTGCGCAAGGGGCAACAGGTAAGCCATGTGGCCAAGTCGAACCGCAAGGGCTACCTTTTTGTGATTGACGGGGCGGTGAATCTCAATAGCGTCCCGCTGGCAACGGGCGATCAGGCGCGCATCGACCAGGAAACCAAACTGGCTGTTGAGACAAGGACTGGGGCTGAGTTGATCTTTTTGGATTTGCCGGCAACCAGCGGCGGATGAGGGGCGTGAGATAGGAGCGGAGCACGGCTGGGTCCACACGCCGGACTCGCTGGAAGAGCCGGTATTCAGCGCAGCGCTTGGGAAGAATCGGGGGTTGGCTATCCACTACATTTGTGTGACGTGCGGCACCCAATTCGCTGCCACGGAGCAGCCCCCTGCTGCCTGCCCGATCTGCGAAGATGAGCGGCAATATGTCGGATGGAACGGGCAGCAATGGACCACGTTGGAGGCCCTGCGCGAGAATCACAGGAACATTTTTAGACTGGAGGGGCCGGGCGTCACCGGCATAGGCACGGAGCCGGGATTCGCCATCGGGCAGCGGGCGTTGCTTGTGCAGACCACGGCAGGCAACGTTTTATGGGACTGCGTCAGCCTGATTGATGGCGCCACCATTCGGGCGGTACGCAACCTGGGCGGTATTTCAACCATCGCCATCTCCCATCCCCATTTCTATTCCTCGATGGTCGAATGGAGCCGGGTCTTCGGCGCCCCGATCTATTTACACGCGGTCGAGCGGCCATGGGTAATGCGGCCCGATCCGGCTATTGTGTTTTGGGAGGGAGAAACGTATTCCATCGGTGAAGGGGTTACGCTGGTGCGCTGCGGAGGCCATTTTGAAGGCGCACAGGTGCTGCATTGGGCGGCGGGAGCGGAAGGCCGAGGCGCGCTTTTCACCAGCGACATTATTCGCGTATGCCTGGACCGGCGCTATGTGAGCTTCATGTATAGCTATCCAAACCTGATCCCTCTGCCCGCCCGCGCCATTCGCCGAATCGTCAAAGCCCTTGAGCCGCTCCGGTACGACCGTATTTACGGCGGCTGGTGGGGGCACAATATATCTCACAACGCCCCGGCGGCGGTGGCCCGCTCAGTGGAGCGCTATCTGAAAGCGATTGGCGCGGCCGGCGCCTAGACCTGGGGCCTCGGCCAAGCTCCCGGCGCCATTGAATCGGAGCAGCCTCCAACGGAGGCCCACAGACTCATTACCGTTGGTCCTCCGGAGGTCCCGCGGTCAAGAAACGGGACTTCAGATATCATTTGTCTATGGCCTTGCCGGGCGACATCGCGGCCATTGTAGGCGCCTACCACGGAGACCCTTTCCGTGTGCTAGGGCCGCATCTGGTCGAAGAGAACGGCCGCCGGCGGCTCGAGATCCGCGCCTTTTTGCCCGAGGCGAAAGAAGCGAACGTGCTGCTGGACGGGCAAATCCACCCGATGCGGCGCATCGCCGAGGAAGGATTTTTCGAGGCGGTCGTCGGCCGCAATGAAGTTGTTCCTTACCGGCTTCAGTTAACAGAAGAAAGCGGCGCGACGCGCGAAATCGAAGACCCCTACCGGTTTCCCCCCTGGTTGACCGATTTCGAACTCCATCTGCATGCGGAGGGGAATTATTACCAGAGCTACGAAAAACTGGGTGCGCACCTCCGCGAAGTGAATGGAATAGCCGGCGTAAACTTCGCCGTCTGGGCTCCCAACGCCCAGCGGGTCAGCGTGATCGGCGACTTCAATCGGTGGGACGGCCGCCGGCACCCCATGCGCCAGCGGCCCGGCGGCATCTGGGAAATTTTTCTACCCAATCAGGGCGAGAACTCGATTTACAAATACGAGGTCAAATCGCTCTATCGCGGCCATCAAGAACAAAAAGCCGACCCTTACGCATTTGCGTCCGAGAAACCTCCAAAATCGGCGTCCGTCGTCTGTGACATTGATCGCTATCGGTGGGACGATCAGGAATGGATGCGCCGGCGCGCCGCCACCGACTGGCTGCGATCTCCTATCTCCGTTTACGAGGTGCATCTCGGTTCCTGGATGCGCTCCGTAATGACCTACGGGGAACTGGCGGACCGGCTGATTCCCTATGTGCTTGATATGGGATATACGCATATCGAGCTGCTGCCGGTGATGGAACATCCGTTTGATGCCTCGTGGGGCTATCAGGTAACCGGCTATTTTGCTCCTACCGCCCGATACGGCTCGCCGCTCGAATTTATGGAGTTTGTCGATCGCTGTCATCAGGCCGGCCTGGGGGTGATCCTCGATTGGGTTCCCGGCCACTTCCCGAAAGACGCGCACGGCCTGGCTTACTTTGACGGCACCGCGCTTTACGAGCACGAAGACCCGAGGTTGGGGGAACACCGCGACTGGGGCACGCTGATTTTCAATTACGGGCGCAACGAAGTGCGAAATTTCCTGCTATCGAACGGCCTGTTCTGGCTGAAAAAATATCACATTGACGGCTTGCGTGTGGACGCTGTGGCCTCGATGCTTTACCTGGATTACTCGCGCAGCCCCGGCGATTGGATCCCCAATAAATACGGCGGGCGGGAAAACCTGGAAGCCATCGAGTTCTTACAGAAGTTCAACGAACTGGCCCATGCGGAGGCGCCGGGAGCAATCACGGTGGCTGAGGAATCCACCGCCTGGCCCGGAGTTTCGCGCCCGGTCTATCTTGGGGGCCTGGGGTTCACGTTCAAGTGGAACATGGGATGGATGCACGATATGCTCCTCTATTTTTCGCGCGACCCCATCCACC
>DASREK010000248.1:0-58099 GCA_035652135.1 Bryobacterales bacterium
ACGAAAGAAATCGACCGGCGCTACCAGGCGATTGCGGATTTCGCTGAAATCGGTGATTTCATCAACCGCCCGGTCAAGACTTATTCGAGCGGAATGATCGTCCGGCTGGCCTTCGCTGTCGCGATTAACGTGGAACCTGAAATCCTGCTGGTGGACGAAGCGCTCGCCGTGGGCGACGTGTATTTCCGGCAACGGTGCATGCGAAAAGTGCACGAGTTGCGCGCGCGCCAGGTGACCATCGTGTTTGTTTCGCACAGCATGAATGACGTAAAAGCCATCGGGGACCGCGTGCTGTGGCTGGAGAACGGGCAAGTCGTCGAGATCGGCCCTCCGGAATCCGTGGTGAGCAAATATCTTCTGCACATGATGGAGAAAGACACGGCCTACTTGAAGCTGCGCGGTTCTCAGTCGCGCCCAGCCGGATCTACTCCGGTAACGGCGCCCGAAATCGTGGAAACCATTCCCAATATCGACTACAGGCACGGCAATGGAGCGGCGGCTATCATCGGCATCGCCGTGGTGGATGCAACCGGCGCGCCCGCCAGCCTGATCGAGCCGGGAGGCCAAATCATTGTGCGGATCAGCGCCCGCGCCAAAGCTCCACTTGATTCCCCTATCGTCGGTTTCATGATGCGCAACCATCTGGGCGTGGATTTTTCCGGAACCAACACCGCCCGCGAGGGCCACCGACTGCCGCCGATGGCCCCCGGCGATGTTGTCACGGTGGATTTTCACCTCACGCTGCCGGAGTTGTATCCTGGGCATTTCTCCTTCTCCCCGGCGATCGCCAACGGCGTGTTGCATGCGTACGAGATTTGCGACTGGATCGATAATGCCGTAACGGTGCAGATGGGACACAGCGACGGCGAGATTTACGGCTACGTCCGGTTTCCCTGCCGCGTGGAGGTGAACGGAAGATTGAAGAATTGAGAAGCCGGAGAATGAATAAAACAAGAGGGAGAAAACGACAATTCAGAACTCTGGAACCGCCAGGCCGTAGGCGGCCGTCAGGTGAAGCTTGACGGCTCCACTCCGGCCAGGCCGGCTGGCCTCGCGACTGCGAACCTCGCATTCTGAATGTCTCCGATGCCCCGATCGATTGTGATCTCGCTGCGCGCGGCGGCGACGGCGGCGTTGCTGCTGCTTGCAGCGCCGCCATTGCTGTTCATTCTGGCGATATGCCTGCTGGCGACCGATGTGGCTTCGCTGCTGCGAGGCAAGGCGTCGCTGCCGCCCGATATACGCCCGGATACCAGCGCTGCGTCGGTGGTCATTCCCAACTGGAATGGACGGGATCTGCTGGAGAAGTACCTGCCGTCGGTGATCGCCGCTCTGGAAGGCAACCCGGCCAATGAAATAATCGTCGTCGATAACGCCTCAACCGACGGCAGCGCGGCGTTTGTGCGCCAGCGCTTTCCACAGGTCCGGGTGCTCGAAATGGAGGAAAACCTCGGCTTCGGCGGCGGCTCGAACGCCGGCTTCCGGGCCGCCCGCAACGATATCGTCGTGCTGCTGAACAGCGATATGCGGGTGGAGCCCGATTTCCTCGCGCCCCTGCTGGAGGGCTTCTATGACGAACATGTTTTCGCCGTCTCGGCGCAGATATTTTTCGCCGATCCCCGAAAAAAACGCGAGGAGACCGGCTTGACCGAGAGCGCGTGGATCGATGGCCGCCTGCACGTGCGGCACATCATCGACGACCGCGTACGGGACTTGTTCCCGAACTTCTATGCCGGCGGCGGCTCATCCGCCTATGACCGCCGCAAATTTCTAGAGTTGTGCGGATTCGATCCGCTCTACGAGCCTTTTTATCTCGAAGATACCGACCTGAGCTACATGGCCTGGAAGCGCGGCTGGACGGTGCACTATCAGCCGCGCAGCGTGGTGCATCACGAGCATCGTGGAACCATCGGCAAGCGGTTTAACGACGCCTATATCGGCGCCGTACTGAAAAAAAATTTCCTGCTTTTTGCCTGGAAAAACATCCATGACTGGCGCCTTTTGCTCGCCCACCTCGCCAACGTGTACGCGGGCATGTGGGTCCGGTTGTTTTTCGGCGACACGCCGGGCCGGACGAATTTACGCTCGCTGCTGCGAGCTGCGCGGCAGCTTGGACAAGCCTTGGCGGCGCGCAGGCGGGCGAGGCGGCTCTCGGTCATCTCCGATCGCGAGGCCTTCCGGCGGCCGCTCGGCGGTTATTTCCGCGATCGCTACGAGAAGCCGGACCCGGATCGCGGCCGGATCCGCGTGTTGTTCGTCTCGCCTTACCCGATCCACCCGCCCGTTCATGGCGGCGCTGTTTTTATGAGCCAGACTCTGGCTGAGCTTTCGGCGCTGGCGGAAGTACACCTCATCTGCCTTTTAGACGAAAAGCGTGATCTGGTGACGAACCGGCTGCTCGACGGCTGCTGTGCCAGCACCGAGTTTCTGGTGCGCATGCCTCCGGAGCGCAATGGCTGGAGTCCTCTGCTGCCGCACGCGGCCCGTGTCTTCTTGAGCCGGGATCTTGAATGGCGCATTCACCGGACGATTTTCACGCAGAAAATCGACGTCGTACAGCTCGAATATACGCAGCTTGCAGTGTATGCGATGGAATTCAAGCGCCTGGCGACCTTTTTGTTTGAACACGATGTCTATTTCCAATCTCTGGCGCGGGCGCTGCGAACCGAACGGAGCCCGCTCCGGCTTCTAAAAACAAGTTTTGAATATCTGCGGGCGCTGCGGTTTGAATTGCGCGCGATTGAGAAATTTGATGCCGTGCAGGTCTGCACGCGCGAAAACAAGACCTTTCTGGAACCTTTTCTGAGCAGTAAGCGCCCGCTGCTCGATGGCCTCCGGGCGGGAATCGACGTACGCCGCTATCGCTTTGTGGCGGAAGGCCGGCAGCCGGACACCTTGCTGTTCGTGGGAAACTTCCAACACCTGCCGAACCAGCAAGCTTTGGCCTTCTTCTGGGCGCGCATTTGGCCTTTGATCCAGCGGGAGAGGCCGCAAACGCGGCTGATCATTGTGGGGGCGCAGGCGGGGCCGGGTTTTGCCGAGTTTTATAGCGCCGGGGGAGCCGAGTTCCTCGGATATGTGGAGGATATCCGGCAGCCGCTGGAACAGTATGCGGTTTTTGTATGCCCGGTGCTCAGCGGCTCGGGCGTGCGGGTGAAACTGCTCGAAGCATTTGCCACCGGGATTCCCGCCGTTTCGACGCCGGTCGGCGCCGAGGGCCTGGCATACGCCGGCGGCGAGATACTGGAACTGGCCGCAACTCCGGAAGAGTTTGCCGCCAAAACTTTGGCTCTGCTCGCCGACCCGGGACGCGCTCGCGCCATGGCGCGCCGCGCCCGCCGCGAGGTGGAACAGAAGTGGGACATCCACGCACTGACCCAACGGCTGGAAGCCCATTACCGCGAGGTGCTTCGAAAGAAGCTGGCGGCCGCCGGCGTGCCGCTGGCTTCCGTTGACCTGGAGCAGGCGCGCTCGCGCGCGATTTAACTGCCGGAAACCGAGAGGATGATATTAGTCTTTGCCGCTCAAGTCCTTTTTCAGGCGCTTGACGATGTCCTGCGCGGCACGGTGGAGGCCGTGCGGCGAGCGGTCCTCGAGCTTCAAGTACGTGGACCAGATCACCTGGCGCGAGGCGACGTCTATGAGGAACATGTTCCCTCGGGCGCTGGCGGGAGCTCGGCGTGGAGGGGGGTCGCTTTGTGGCGTGTTGGCGTCCTTCTTCGGCTTCTCAGGCGGGCTTAACGGAGCGTATATCAGGTTGAGCGATTCGGCAAGAGCCGGGTCGACCCGCTCGCTAAAAACCGCCTCGGCCTGCCTGGGTTCGACGACTACAGCAAACGGCCCCTGGCTGGCTAGCGTTTCCGCTAGGTATTGATCAAGACCGGCCGACATGGGGGTCACATAAACCTTGCGCACAGAGGCAAGCCCGGCCGGCGCTTCGGCAGCAGAGGCGCCCAAACAAACGCCGAGAATCAGTACAATCAAGGTTTTCATCGACAACAGTATATCACCCGCCCGGCGGCTGCCCCGGCGTTGTGGATCGCGCATCGCGGCATGTACAAAAACCATCGCATCACGGTGATCATTCCATGCCTGAACGAGGAGCAGGGCATCGAGCAGATCCTCCGACGCATGCCCGAATATGTGGACGAGGTCATTGTGGTCGATAACGGCTCGACTGATCGCACAGCCGTCGTAGCGCAGGGGCTGGGGGCCACGGTAATCCGCGAGGACGTGCGAGGTTACGGGCGGTCGTACAAGAAAGGATTTGCCCACGCCACCGGGGACCTGATCGTCACCCTCGACGGCGACCATTCGTATCCGGTGGACGGCATTTCGTATCTTCTCGAGGCGTTCTTGCACCTTCAGGTTGACTTTCTGAACGCCTCCCGCTTCCCCGTTCGCGACCCGCGGGCGATGAGCTTCAAACATAAGCTGGGGAACTGGGCGTTGTCCCTGGCCACGTCGCTGCTATATTTCCGGTGGGTGCGGGATTCGCAATCCGGCATGTGGGTCTTCCGGCGCAGCATTCTGCCGCTCATGAAACTCGAAGCGGACGGCATGGCTTTCTCGGAGGAAATCAAGATCGAGGCGATCAAACACCCGAAAATCCGCTTCGGAGAGATTTCGATTCTGTACTCCTCGCGTTTGGGAGAGATGAAATTGAACCCGTGGAAAGACGGTATCGACAACTTGCTGTTTTTGATCAAGAAGAGATTCGTTTAAAACCGGGCTGCGAAGGGCGAAGCCTGCGGCCGCCCTCCGGGCGAGCCTGCCGGCCCCGCCCCTTGGCGGGGGCAAAGCCAGCGGGGAGCGGTTGCATCGGAGGGCGGCGCTGAAGGAACTCGTGAGTCCCTGCGTTTCGTTTGTGATCCCAAACTGGAACCGGCGCGACCTGCTGCTCGCTCTGCTCGGGAGCGTCCGCGCTCAAACGTTGCAGCCCGTCGAAGTTCTGGTGGTGGACAACGGCTCTCAGGACGGTTCAGTGGAACTCGCCCGGGAAGCCGGCGCCCGCGTTCTCGAGTTGAAGGCCAACCGAGGATTCAGCTTCGCCGTAAACCGGGGAATAGAGGCCGCCCGCGGCGATCTGATCGCCATTCTGAACAATGATGTTGAATTGGAGCCGGACTGGACCGAGAAGCTGGCGGCGAGCCTGGAGCAAAGCGGCGGATGGTTTGCGATCGGCAAGCTGCTCGACTACGCAAACCGAGATCGGATTGACGGCGCGGGCGATGCGATTTGCCGCGGGGGCGCGGCTTGCCGCCTCGGCCATGCGCGACCCGACAGTGTCTTTTTTTACACACCGCGTGTGACTTTCTTCCCCTCCGCCACGGCTGTGCTGATGCGGCGGGGCTTTCTGGAAAGAGCCGGTAATTTCGATGAATCGTTCTTCGCTTATCTGGAAGATGTTGACCTCGGCCTGCGGGCCGCGCTCCTCGATATGGGGGGCATATATACGCCCGGCGCTGTCGCATACCACCGCGGCAGCGCCACCTTGGGAGCCTGGAGCAGCGAAATGGTGAAATGCCTAACACGCAATCAGATTTTGCTTCTGGCCAAGTTTTACCCGTGGGCGCTAATCTGGCGGTTCCGCATCCCGATTTTGGCGGCGCAGGCCTTATGGGCGGCCATGGCTGCCCGGCGCGGCAGGCTTCTGGCTTGGTTACGGGGCGCGGCATCCGGGTTGGGATCCAGCCTGGCAGTGCGGCGTTCAGCCGTTCGCTGGCGCAAAGATGGCAACCGGCTTGCTGAGATTCTGCTGCGATCCGAAGGCGAACTGGTCCGCGTGCAGAGCGCTGCGGGGTGGGATGATTACTGGAGGTGGTATTTCCGCCTGGCCCCCCATCCGCAGGAGCCCGCTCCGTGAATCTCCCCGTAGCGGCCATAGTAGTCACATACAATTCCGAATTGGAGATTGACAATTGTCTCAAGTCGTTGGAGAATGTCGCGGAAATTGTTGTGGTGGACAACGGCTCGGCGGACCGCACGTGTGAAGTTGCGGCCGGACGCCGGATCAGAGTCCAGTTGATCGCTAATTCGGAGAATCGGGGATTTGCGGGTGCGGCCAATCAAGGCGCGGAGGCTACCAGCAGCCCGCTGTTGTTGTTCTTGAATCCTGACGCTGCCGTGGTGAGCGGCCTGGAAGCCCTAGTGCGCCAATTTGGAGACCCGAGCGTAGGCGCAGCAACCGGACGGCTGGTTGACGCGGCGGGGCGCGCCCAGCTCGGGTTTAATGTCCGGTCCTTTCCGACGCCGGCCAGTCTGGCGTGCGAACTGCTGGCTGTAAATCGGCTTTGGCCGGGCAACCCGGTCAACCGGCGGTACCGGTGTCTGGATATGGATTATCACCGCCCGCAAAATGTGGAGCAGCCGGCCGGCGCGTTTTTGATGGTGCGGCGCGAGGTCCTCCGGCGCGTGGGCGGCTGGGATGAAAGGTTCTTCCCGCTTTGGTTTGAGGATGTGGATTTGTGCCGGCGCATCGCCGGGGCCGGCTATAGCATCTGGTACGTACCGGGCTGCGTGGCGCAGCATCGGGGGGCGCATTCACTCGCCTCGGTTCCGGCCGGACAAAGGCGCCTGTATTGGTATGGTAGCCTGTTATCTTACAGCAACAAGCATTTTTCACCGTCGGCTCGAGCCGCCATCCGGCTCTCCGTATTGCTGGGAGCATCCCTACGGATGGCGGCCTCGCTTGTGCGCGGGCGCGAGTGGCAGTCCTATGAAACAGTAATGAGAATGGCGCTGAGGCGCCGAAAGCAGGAGACGCGACAGGTTCAACCTCATGTACTCACGTGACCTAGTTTCTGTAACCATCGTCACCTACAATAGCGGCCGTTTCATCCGAAGGTGCCTCGAATCGCTGCTCGACCAGAAATATCCGAAGTTGGAGGTCATTATCATCGATAATGCCTCGACCGACGGCACCGCCGACATTCTGGAAAGCTTTGAAGATCGCTGCCTGGTTATCTACAATGACGAAAATCTCGGGTTTGCAGCGGCGCAAAATCAGGCGATTGGGCTGTCGAATGGCAACTGGGTCCTCACTTTAAATCCTGATGTTTTTTTGCTTCCTGGCTTCATTGAGGCGTTAATCGAAGGGGGCCGCCTCGATCCGCGGGCCGGAACCGTATGTGGCAAGTTGTTCACCATTTCCGCAGGATTTGATATTCCCGATAAGCCGGTCGTGGACTCGACGGGCATTTACTTTACGCCCATGCTGCGGCACTTCGATCGCGGAAGCCAGGAGTGCGACAACGGACACTATCTGCGCTATGAGTACGTTTTCGGAGCGACGGCGGCGGCGGCCTGCTACCGGCGCGAGATGATTGAAGATGTTTCCATCAACGGGGAATTCTTCGATCCTGATTTTTTCTCCTATCGCGAAGACGCCGATCTGGCATGGCGCGCTCAATTGCTGGGGTGGAAGTGCATTTACGTTCCGTATGCGCGCGCGTATCACGTCAGAAAGCTGAGACCGGGCATGAGGCGTTCGGTATCGCCGGAAATCAATATGCACTCGGTCAAAAACCGTTTTCTGATGCGCCTGAAGAACATCACTCCCCGCCTGTATTTGCGCCATCTGTTGCCGATCACGATGCGCGATCTGGGCATTATTGCGTATTGTCTCTTGAGCGAGCAGAGCTCGATCAAGGCATTTTTTATTACGGCGCAAAAACTGCCGAAAGTTCTCGAAAAACGCCGCTGGATTCAAGCCCGGCGGCGCGTAGATGACGCTTACATTGAGCAGTGGTTCCGGTCTGTTCCTGTCAGTCTTCCGGTAGAGGGTTACGCGGAGCCCGCCGAACCGAAGGTAAGCGCTCTCCACGGGTAAGGTCAGGCCCGCCGAATCCAGACGCAAGCAAAACCGCTTTAGCTGAGGCGTTCCGCCCGGAAAGGCGGTCCCCGCCGCTCTCTTTATCGAGCTGCTGCCTTATCATGAAGCCTCTATGAGAATTGCGCTGCTCGGAACCCGCGGCATTCCCGGCCGTTACGGCGGCTTCGAGACATTCGCCGAAGAGCTTTCAATCCGTCTGGTCAGGCGCAATCATCAGGTCACTGTATACTGCCGGCGGAATCGGATGTCCCCCGGCCAAAGCGAATACCGCGGCGTCCGGCTGGTGACGCTTCCGACCATCGCGCACAAGTATCTTGACACTGCCGCACACACCTTTTTTTCCACCTTGCACCTGTTAGTTCGCCGGGCCGATGTGGCGCTATACTGCAACGGAGCCAACACCATCTTCACCATTCTGCCGCGCTTGGCGGGCGTCCCGGCCCTCATCAATGTGGACGGCCTCGAAAGGAACAGAAAGAAATGGAATGCGCTGGCGCGGGCCTGGTACGCCTTTTCCGAGCGCTTGGCGACGCTGCTGCCGACGGCGGTCATTACGGACGCCCAGTCGATCGCCGACTATTATCTGGCGCGTTATAACCAGCCGACATACTTTATTCCTTATGGCGCCGCAACGGGCCAGGTCGAGGGAAAGGAAACCTTGGACCGCCTCGGAATCGAACCGGGCAAGTACTGGCTTTACGTTAGCCGGATGGAGCCCGAGAACAATGCTCATCTCGTCGTGCGGGCCTTCGAGAAAACATCGGCCAGCATGAAGTTAGTCATGGTCGGGGATGCGCCCTACGCCGGCGAGTACATCCGGCAGGTCCGCGCCACACGCGATCCGAGAATTCTGTTTCCGGGCGCCATCTATGGCAACGGCTATCACCAATTGCAGGCCCACTGCTTCGCTTACATTCACGCCACGGAGGTAGGCGGTACGCACCCCGCCCTGGTGGAAGCCATGGGGCGCGGCCGGCCAGTGCTGTATCTCAATAATAGGGAAAATGCGGAGGTCGCGGGCGGCGTGGGCGTTCCGTTTGACGCCCTGGAGTCTTCGCTGGCGGACGCGATCGAGCGCGTGGCAGCCATGCCCGGCCCTGAGCGCCAGAAGCTCGGCGAACTCGCCTTGCAGCGCGTACGCGAGCGGTACGATTGGGAGTCGATCACCGACCGCTACGAGCAACTGCTGCGAAAGTATGCGGTCTCGTCAGGCTGATGCGGCTGCGCCCGGCGGGATATACTGATCAGTCTCTCGCGAGCGCGATCTGGCGGCGGGCAAAATAGAAATTTGCAGGCTAGCGTTAGGGCCAGGCCGCACGAGAGAAACGAACATGCGCAGTGGGATGCGAAGGCCCTGTTTTTGCTTACTGTTTTCCTTTGTCGTCTTGCCGCTGGCGGCGCAGAGCAGCAGACCGCCCGTCGTGCTGGTGAACGGATACGACGTGGGCTGGGCTTTGCGGGGCGCCTGCACGCCGGCAGCCGGGTCGCGAGACACGTTCGGATCCCTCGAAGATTTCCTCAAGGCAGACGGAGCGCCGCAGGTGTATTTTTTTGATAACTGCGCCCAGTCTGGCCAACAGACTCTGCCCAACCCGAGTATTGAAGAACTGGGCCGCCGCTTCGGAGATTTTCTGGCGAACACAGTCGCCGCGCCGCAGGTGGATGTGGTAGCGCACAGCATGGGCGGGTTGATTGTGCGGTCCTATCTTTCGGGAAAGCAGCCTGCCTTCGGCTCTTTCATGCCTCCGGCCGGCACGAAAATCCGCAAAATTGTATTCATCGCGACGCCGCATTTCGGCGCCCCGCTGGCCGGGATCGTCGGCAGCTCGCCGAGCGACATGCAGATTCGGGAAATGGCGCCGGGCAGCGCCTTCCTCTGGGATCTGGCGACCTGGAATCAGGGCTTCGACGATCTGCGCGGCCTCGACACGCTGGCCGTGATCGGCAATGGAGAAAGCGACACAAAGGGCGACGGCGTCGTCTCGCTAACCAGCGCTTCGCTCAACTCCTTACTGCAACCGGATCAGCGGACGCGCATCGTTCCCTATTGCCACATCTCAGGTCTGTTTTTCTTCGGCTGCCCAGGACCGGCGATCGCCAATGCCGATTCGAGCGACCAGCTTACAGCCCAGATCGTGCGCTCTTTCCTGGCAGGTGGAACCGCCTGGACGCAGATCGGCGAAACTCCCAGCCGAAACGCCGTTTTGAGCCAGCAGGGCGGGGTTCTCTTCGGAATGAAGGACGCATCCGACTCGTTCCAAACTCCCACACAGGTCTCCTACAAACAGTCGCGGGATGCGTCTATCTCCGGCCAACTGTCGGCGGGGCCGTCTTTTTTCTACGCCGACCTGCTTGCTGGTGGATCCTATGTTTTTGACGCGCAAGCTGGCGCCCAATCGAGTGATTTTTTGGGGACTCTGCCGCCCGGCGGCTTCCGGGTATTCTTGGGCAAGGCCGGCCCGGTGATGAAGCTCATCGTTCCGGCGGCGGGCGTGCCGGACGTCCTGGCTCTGGCGGCCGGTTCGATCATATCGATTTACGGCTCTAATCTCGCCCAAGGGACCAAGCAAGCTTCGACACAGCCGCTGCCTGCCGAAATGCTCGGCACGAGCGTCCTGGCCCAGGGCCGGCCTCTCCCGCTGCTGTACGTGAGCGGGCAGCAGATCAACGCCGTTCTTCCCGCCGGGTTGAGCGGCCTAACGCCCCTGAAGCTGCTCACCCCCGGCGGACAGCATACTTTGAACGTCTGGATTTCCCCGGCCGCGCCGGCCGTTTTTACACTCGACAGTTCGGGCTCGGGCCCCGGAGCGGTTCTGCACGCCTCTACCAACTTGCCCGTGACAGCGTCCAATCCAGCCGAGCCGGGAGAATACGTGTCGATCTACGCCACGGGCCTGGGGCCGACCATGCGATCCGGAGATCTGGACGTGGCGATCCTCACACCGCAGGTTCTGATCGGCGGCGCTCCGGCAACGATTCTATTTGCCGGGAACGCTCCCGGCTACCTGGGGTTAAATCAAATCAACGTGCAGGTGCCCCAGATTGCGGCTGGACCGGCTGTTCCCCTGATTGTGCAGAGCGGCGGCCACAGCAGCAACGTGGTGACGTTGGCGATCCGATAACGGACGAAAGGCGGTTGCTTGTTCCGGGCGCCGGGCTGCCACGGATTCCTTCGCCCAAAAGCTCGCCCGGAACGATTTGGGATCTTCTTTGGCGACCGGATCAGGCTTTCAGGACGGTCAGCACTTCGTTGAGGGATCCCTGCCGGTACCCTTCCAGATCCAAGGTGACGTACTGGAAGCCCAGATTCTTGAAGATGAACGTGAGACGGCGCGCCATTTCAAGGTTGAGGGCCCGATCGAGCTCATCGGGAGCGACCTCGATACGGACTAACTCCCCGTGGAACCGCACCCGGAACTGGCGGAAGCCGAGAGCCTTGATCGCCTCCTCGCCTTTTTCGACGATTTTCACATTCTCTTTAGTCACAGGAGTGCCATATGGAATCCGAGAGCTCAAACACGCCGAGGCGGGGCGGTCCCAGGTGGGCAGCCCCATTTGCCGTGAAAGCTCTCGAATTTCCGCCTTCGTGAGGCCCGCCTCCAGCAGCGGAGCGCTGACGCGGTGCTCCTTTGCGGCGCGCTGGCCTGGCCGAAAGTCGCCCGTATCGTCAACGTTCACGCCGTAAGCGACGTAGGGGATGCCGCGTTCCCGGCGAATCGCCTCCAGGCGCGTGAACAGCTCATCTTTGCAGTGAAAACAGCGGTCCGGGCTGTTCCGCACGTAATCGGGATTCTCGAATTCGAAAGTCTGAATGTATTCGTGGCGAAGGCCGAACCGGCGGACAAATTCTTCCGCATCCCGCTTATGTGATTCCGGAATGGAAGCGGAATCGGCTGTGACCGCCAGGGCGCCGTCGCCCAAAACATGGTGGGCCGCCCAAGCCAGGTATGCCGAGTCTGTGCCGCCGGAGAAAGCTACAATCACGCGCCCCATGCCGCGCAGAATGGAAAACAGTCTCTCCTGCTTTTGCGCAAGCTCCGGCTGCATACAGGCTCATTATAGCGCAAGCGCCGCAGCGTTCCGGAATTGCTGCAACCGCCTCCTCATGAGCGCAAGCGCCGTTCGACGGCCGAATCAACCGCGAACATTCGTTGCGATTCTAACAGGTCAATCGAATCGCAGGAGCTTGGGTTCTCCTCCGCGCTTTTCGAAATTGATTCGCGAACCTGCCTCTGCTACGCTGATCGGTCCATGGACGAGCCGCCGCACATCAGCCTCCGGGATGAAGAAGAACCGCCTCCCGTCCTCGGCACCTGGCGCCGGCTGTACGCGGCGATCGCGCTGTATCTGCTTCTGCTAATCGTGTTGTTCTATCTTTTCACGGTGACGTTCAACGGAGCTCGATGAGGACCCTGGATTGGGCGGTGCTGGTAGGATCGCTGGTTTCCATCGTCCTCTACGGTCTGTATAAGGGCCGGGGCAGCAGCACGGTGGCCAGTTATCTTCTGGCGAACAAGACGATGCCCTGGTGGGCCATGGGCTTGTCCATCATGGCCACCCAGACCAGCGCGATTACGTTCATCGGCACAACGGGCCAGGCGTACGTGGACGGCATGCGCTTTGTGCAGTTTTATTTCGGGCTGCCGCTGGCCATGATTGTGGTCTCGGCGGTTTCGGTTCCGTTCTTCCATCGCGCCGGGGTTTATACCGCTTACGAGTTTCTGGAAAAGCGCTTCGATAGCAAAACACGCACCCTCACCAGCATCGTATTTCTGATACAGCGCGGGCTGAGCGTGGGCGTTTCGCTCTCCGCTCCGGCCGTGGTCATGTCGGTGCTGCTAGGGTGGTCCGATCGCAAGACCATTCTCATCATGGGTGGCCTGGTCATCATCTATACCGTGTTCGGCGGCATCAAAGCCGTCACCTGGACCGACGTGCAACAGATGACGATCATGTTCCTCGGTCTGGCGACGGCGTTGACGATGGCGATCGTCTCCTTGCCGAAAGGGGTTTCCTTCCGCGACGCTCTTTATTTAGCCGGCGCCTCGGGCAAGCTGAACGCGGTGGATCTTTCCTTCGATTGGAACACCCGCTACAACCTGTGGAGCGGGCTGATCGGCGGCATGTTCCTGGCCCTTTCCTATTTCGGCTGCGATCAGTCGCAGGTGCAGCGGTACCTCACCGGCAAATCGATCCGGCACAGCCGCATCAGCCTCATGTTCAACGCGGTGGTAAAGGTGCCTATGCAGTTTTTTATCTTGCTCACCGGGGCGCTGGTTTTCGTATTCTTTCTATTCGAACAGCCTCCTATGCTGTTCAATCGTGCGGAGCGGGAGAGAGTCGAATCGACCGACGAGTATCGCGCCGCCGAGCAGCGATACGAGCAGACCTTTGCTGAGAGGAGGCGCGCGGCGGCGGCGCTGATCGCGTCGCGGGACGCCGCCGCCCGACGGCAGTATCTTTCCTCGCTGAAGGATTTGGAGACGGCCCGCGCCGCGGGCATCGATGTCGTCCGGCGCGTCACGGGAACCGAGTACAACGATACAAACTATATCTTCCTTACTTTTGTGACCAGGTATCTGCCGGAAGGCCTGGTGGGGGTCGTCATGGCGGCTGTATTTGCCGCGGCCATGGGAAGCATTGCCGGCGAACTGAATTCGCTGGCTACGGCCTCAGTGATGGACATTTACCGGCGCCACATAAAGCGCCAGGGGGGCGACGCCCATTATCTGGTTGTGTCTCGCGTAGCTACGGGCTTCTGGGGTCTTTATGCCATGATCTTCGCCATCTTTGTCACCCGGCTGGGATCGCTCATTGAGGCTGTCAATTTGGTCGGTTCTTTGTTTTATGGATCGGTGTTGGGAGTGTTTGTGCTGGCCTTCGGCGTAAAGCGCGCAAACGGCAACGGCGCCGTCTCGGGCCTTCTGGCCGGCCTGGCGACTGTAGCCTGGCTGAGCCGCAATACCGGGATTTCTTTTCTCTGGTACAACGTGGCGGCCTGCGTGGTTGTAGTGGTGGTGGGCATTCTTGTCAGCGGGCTCCGACCGGCGTCCGGCGGCCCCGGCACAGTCGAGGTGAAATGACCCGGCTGCGGTGCGCGTTGCTGGCGCTATTGCTGCTCTCGGCCAGTTCCGGGTGCCGCACGCAGTCCCGGCGCGTGGTGGGGCTGGCGCCGAAAGGCGTCAATCATATCTTCTGGCAAACCGTGCATGCCGGCGGCATCAAAGCCGCGCAGGAATTCGGCTTCGAGATAGAGTGGAACGCTCCCGCGCTCGAGATCGATTCCAGCCGGCAGATCGAAATTGTGGAATCCATGATCAATCGGCGTCTGGCCGGCATCGCCCTCGCGCCGGTGGATAAGCAGGCTCTGGTAGGGGTAGTAGAGCGCGCCTGGCGGGAAGGCATTCCCGTGTCGATTTTCGACTCCGATATCGACACCGATAAGCGCATCGCTTATGTGGCCACGGACAACTTGGAGGGTGGAAGAATGGCAGCCCGGCGGCTGGGCGAAGTCCTCGAGGGCAAGGGAAAGGTCGGGATTGTGGGCTTCATGGCCGGCAGTGCTTCTACCATGGAACGCGAAAGGGGATTTCAGGAGGAAATGCGCGCGCGATTTCCGGACATTGAGATTGTAGGGCTGCAATTCGGCATGGCGGACCGGGCTAAGGCCATGGCGGTCACCGAAAATATGCTGACCGCACACCCGGACTTGGCCGGCCTGTTCGCCGACAACGAATCGAGCTCGATCGGGGCTGTGCAGGCGTTGAAATCGCGCGGCAACAAAACCGTCAAACTGACCGCCTTTGACGCTTCCGACCAGCTCATCAACGATCTTCGCGACGGTTGGATCGATTCTCTGGTGGTACAAAATCCGTTCAGGATGGGCTACGAAGCGGTGCGGGCCGTGGGCCTGAAGCTCAGCGGCGCCGAGCCGCCGGCCAGAGTCGATTCCGGAGCAACCCTGGTCCTGCGAAAAGATTTGGAAAGGCCGGAAGTGAAGGCGTTGCTTTTCCCCGATATCCGGGCGTATCTGCGAGCCCGTTAACGGCAAGGCCGCCGCTCCAGTTGATTTCCTTCGCGTCCACGGCGCCCTCCGCGAGTTACAATCTGTGCGAACGCCGGGCGACCCCAAGGCAGGCTCGGATTGCCCCGTTCCTCAGATCTCGAAGCCGCATGAAGTGATACCATAGACTGCGTGGGCCGGCTTCCGGCGCAAGCTTCGGAATAGACAACTTTTATCAACTGATTCACAATTTTCCACTTGATCTTTTCCCGTTCTCTGCGTCATCCTATACGGTTTTCGCACTCGGGGGCGGTTTTCCCTAGTCGGCCTTGATGCGCGTTCGTCTTTTCTATCACGACCGGTGCTTTGACGGAGCGGCTTCGGCGGCGGTGTTCACGGAATTCTTCCGCAATACCTACGACCGCTCGGCGGAATTCGTGTGCACAGGCTTGGCCCACAAAGCGTCCCAGCTATTTGATGAAGCCCAGTTCGACGGCGACGAAAATGCGATCGTCGATTTCAAGTACTCCAGCTCCCCGCGCGTAACCTGGTGGTTCGATCATCATCAAAGCGCGTTTTTGAGCCCGGAGGACGCCGAGCACTTCCGGCACGACAAAAGCGGGAAAAAGTTTTACGATCCGACGTTCAAATCCTGCACGAAGTTTCTTGCCACCATCGCCCGGGAGAAGTTCGGCTTCGTGCAGCCCCGGCTGGACGAGTTGATCGAGTGGGCGGACATCATCGACGGCGCGCAGTACCCGGACGCCAAGACGGCCGTTGAACTCGGCTCAGCCGCGATGAAGCTGACTCTGGTCATCGAGGGCGCCGGGGACAGCATCAGCCAAAAGATGATCCGCTGGATGGCCTCCCGCAGTCTGGATGACATCGCCAATGAGCCCGAGGTCCGCGCCTTGTTCAATCCGCTCTATCAGAGGCATCTGGAGTCCATTGACTTGATCCGCCAGCGCGCCGATTACCAGCGGGGCGTCATCTTCTTCGACTTAGTGGATTGCGGCCATGAAGGCTACAACAAGTTCATCCCCTACTACTTGTTCCCGGACAGCCTGTACACGGTTTCCGTAAACACCTCGAGCTTTCGCACCAAGGTGTCTGTGGGGTCAAACCCTTGGGCGCCGCGCGAGCCAGGGCACAATCTGGCTACGATCTGCGAGCGCTACGGCGGCGGCGGCCACGCGCGCGTGGGAGCGATCAGCTTCGAACCCGGCGCACTGGAGCGCGCCAGAAAGGCCGCGGCTGAAATCGTGGAAGAGCTTCGCAGCGAGAGTTGACCTCCATGCGGGCTCGGTCGGCCACATCCGATGACGCCCCGGCCATCGCCCGAATTTACAACGAAGGAATCGAAGACCGCACCGCCACGTTTGAAACACGCGCACGTTCGGCGGGCGATGTGCGCACCTGGTTCGACGGCTTGCACCCAATCATCATCGTTGAGGAGCGCGGCCGGCCCATCGCCTTTGCCGCTACTTTTTCTTACCGGAACCGCGAGTGCTACGCGGGCATCGCGGAAACATCCCTCTATGTGGCCCGCCAGTGGCGGGGGCGCGGGGCGGGGCGTCTGGCAATGGAAGCTCTGATCGAAGCCGCCGAGGAAGCCGGCTTTTGGAAGCTGCTCTCCCGTGTTTTCCCGGAGAACGAGGCGAGCCGCGCGTTGATCCGCTCGCTCGGATTTCGCGAGGTTGGGATTTACCACAAGCACGGCAAGCTCGACGGGATTTGGCGGGACGTAGTCATCGTCGAGCGCCTGATCCCGAAAAATCTGAAATGATGGCCTGGGCGAGGCCCCCAATTCTGTTGATGCTTGCCGGGCGGAATCCGGCCCGTAGAGCTTTTGGGGTCCACCGGGCGCCTCCCGCGCGGGCGTAGCGCGTTCTTCAATCGCCGTGAGGGACTTGTAAAAGGCTCTCGGCTTTTGAACCGGATCGGACACCGTCGCCATTTTGAGGGAAAGCGGCCACGCAGCCTGCCTGGGTTCAATGCGGGATCGGTGTGACTTCCCTGTAGCAGAGAATGGCATCGTAGGAATCCGCCCAGTAGACAAGGCTGGCTTCCAGTAAGGAACGCTGGATCTCCGGAATCCGATGAAGAGCCTGCCGAATCGGCCGCAGATCGAAAACAGTGGCCGGATATTGCGCTAGCGATGCCAGGAACTCTAATGCTGGATCATCCTTGCGCTCATCGGCCTCGAGCAACTGCCCACTCCAGTAAATCCGGCCGCCCGCGGCAAACGCGGCGACATTGAATGCCTGCAATCCTCGAGCAACGGCGAGTTCTGCTACAAAGTTTCCCAGCGTGGAAACTCCCCGCCGGTCGTAGCCCCTATGAAGGTGATTCCGCCCAAAACGCAACAGCACCTTCGGCTGGGGGCTGCTCTGCCAGTGCCGGTAGAAAAGCTCCTTCATGAGCGCTTCCCGGCGAATCGAGGCCTCGAGCCGGGTATCGGCGCCGAGACGAGCGATCTCAATCTCCAGAGTCCTTAAGATATTACTGCGCAGCGAAACGCCCCCGGCGAAAAGATCCTTTACTCCGGTCGCCTCTCGCAACCGTTGAAGCAGCTCGCGAGCCATGCTCCGGCGGTATCCGAGGCGGGTCATTTCCAAAGCCGACTGGAGGTTCCGGTTTCCGGGGTTCGCAGCGGCCAGGTCGCGAATGGGAAGGTTCGGTTGCGCCTCCTCGATATCGCAGCCCCAAAGAACGGCTCCCCGGCCGCGGTTGAACGAGGCGGCGAAAGTTGCCTCTGCCTGCGACCATAGGCCCCTGATCGGCTCGCTGGCGCCGGGAGGTCTGAATTCCAACCGGTTCGCCGCCCAAGGGCTGAGCTCGGCAGCGATATGGCGGTAGCCGGCTTGCCACATGGGAGGCCAGATCATCCGCAGCAGAGCGGGAATCTCCTTCTCGCCGTGGAGTTCCCCCAGCATGAAAAAAGAGGCGCTTCCAGCTTCCTTCAGGAGAAACACCCGGCCTTGCGTCGAGAGGTCGTATTCATGCTGGCGAATCGTTTCAGAAACGGTTCCCTCCGTCTCGCAGACGGCGAGTCTTTCACCGGAAACGAAGCAACTCAGAGCCAGCAGCCACAGGCCGAATCGGCACACACGAGCTAGTACGAAGGCCGCCTCGCAAAAGTTCCGCGGCGCGCGGACAAAACGGCCCGGGCTGGGACCGGCGCAGGAATTCAATCCATTGGGAATTTGATGGCCGGCCGAGAGTCAGGATGATTCTTTCGCCAGGCGCCCGCCGCGCTGGAGGCGGAAGCTCTGGCTCCGCCACACAACCCGCCGCCCGAAAAGGCTGGCCGCCCAAACCGCGAAACTGGCCAAATCGGCGAGCGGGATCAGGAGAAAATAGCGAACCACGGCCCTGTCCCGCAGTTTCATACAGCCAACGGCAATGGCCGCCGCCGCGCGCAGCCCCAGGCATAACATCGCCTCGGGCCACAAGGACGGCTGGAGGGCCACAGCGGCAATCACGATCGGTACGGCGAACGTGATCGCCATGCCGGCATAACCGGCGGGCCGGCAGACCCGCAGCGTGCGCCCCCAGCGGAGGCGATGACGCCAATTTTCAGCCCAGGGCTGGCGCGGCAGCATTGTCTCCACCACACAATCCGAGAGAGCAATATCGAAGCCTCGGGCGGTGATTGCCTTTCCGAGCTGATAATCGTCGGCCAAATAATCCGCCAGGGGAGCAAAGCCGCCGATTTGCTCCAAATCAGCGCGGCGGAGGGCCATGGTAGCGCCCAACGCGAAGCGCATACCCAGCGCCCGCGCAACCAGAACGCCCGGCTGAAAATCCGTTGAGATCCAGAGCCCCTCGAGTACGGAAGCCAACCCCCCGGCGGGCACGCCGCGATAGAGGCAAGTAACCAGGCCGGTCTCTTTCTTCTCGAGCGGAGCGACGACGCGGCGCAGATAATCCGGACCTGCTAGGATATCGCTGTCATTGATCACCAGGATGTCGTAGCGGCACTCGGCGCGCAGCCGCTCGAGGCTGTTCACCTTGGCGTTGGCGCCATAATCACGGCTGGTGAAAAACACATCAATCCTGCGCTGCGGAAATTCCGCGGCCAGGCGGCGAATCGCCCCCACGGCCGGATCGGCCGGATCGCGCACGGCGAACAGCAACTCGAACTCGGGATAGTCCTGCGCGGCGTGGCTGCGGATCGCCGCGTAGAAATCGGGATCCAGGCCGCGCACCGGTTTGAGCACGGAGACCGGAGGCGTGAATGGCCGAGCATTTCTTCCGGGCCGCGGCCGCGCGCGCCCGAGCGCGGCCAGAAGCGCCGCCAGGTGATACAAGGAGCAAACAGCCAGCAGCGCCAGCAAGACGAGCTCGGGCAGCCTCACAAAGAGATCAATACCACGCCGATGGCTACCAGTATGGCCCCGAGCCACCGCTGGCGGCTCACCGTCTCCTTCAAGATCCAAACGGCAAGCACCGTCTCGATCACGTAAGCCGAGGCGGTTGCGGGCACGGCGAAGCTCAGGTCGGCCACCGAAACCAGCCCCATAAAGCCGAAGAAGGAAACCGCGAACGCTGCAATGGAAAGAATGATCCAGCGGTTGCGTATGATGACGGCCAGAGAGCGGCCCAGCGGGCCCGGCCGGAAGTCGTCGATGATCTCGTGCTGCTTCATGCCGACAGTCATAAACACGTCGCCGAGGGAGGTTCCCAGCACGACCAGGGCGAGCAAGAAAACGATCATCATAAACGGGCCTGCGATTGGTTCCGCTCCGGCTCCGCGCTTCGTTTGGGCAAAGTGCTATGCGGAGTTCCACCCACCAAAACCACGCCCGCCGTAATCACCAGGATGCCAATCCACCGGAGCGGCTTGATCGGCTCGTCCAAAAGCCACCATCCGAGCGCCGCGACGACGATGTACCCGGCTGAAGTCATTATTAATACGTAACTGAGGTCGGCCCAGCTCAAAACAATCATGTGGGCTATGAAGAACACGACCAGCAGCGCCACGCCCAGCAGAACAAAAGGGTTGGAAAGAGCGCGCATCGAAGAAACAATCAATTTCAACGGCGAATAAGACGCGATGCTCCCGATTTGCCGCATGCCATAGCCAAGCACTACGTTGCCCAGGGCGTTGCTGAGGACAATAATCAGGAGGCAAATACGAGTCTTCAAGACCGGGAGGTTCTTTTAATCGCCGGCAGGCGCGGCCGGAATCGGACGCGGCTGCGGCGGCTGCACCTGGCGTTGATCGAGCACAAACTTCTTCCGCTTCGCGCGCAGGGCCAGGTATTCACGTGCTTCTTTGGCCAGCCGCCGGCGCTCCGCCCCATTGAAAAGGGCCTTCCGTACGATACGCCACACGACTTTCGGCCGGAAATAAAACTCGCCGTAGAAACGCTCCACGGCATCTACCAGTTCACCACGATCCAGGCCCGGATAGATGACGTTTGGCAACTGGTGGCCGGTGTCGTCGGTCATCGAATCGATTGTGATCAGGTCGTTCTTCTTGACGTATTCGTAAAACTCCGTGCCGGGGTAGGCGTGCGCAATGGAAACCTGGATCGTCTCCGTATCCAGGCGCTTTGCAAACTCGATCGTAGCGTTGATGGATTCGCGAGTCTCGCCGGGCAGGCCGATGATGAAATCCCCATGGATCACCAGCCCCAGCTTTTTGCAATCGCGCGTGAACTCGATCGCCCGCTCGACGGTTGCGCCTTTCTTGATGTTTTTCAGGATCTGCGGATCGCCGGACTCGTAGCCGACAATCAGCAGGCGGCACCCGGCGTCTTTCATCGCCTTGAGCGTTTCGTAATCCACCGTAACCCGCGAAGTGCAGGACCAGGTGAACTTGAGGGGCTTCAACTTCTCACAGAGCTCGAGCACCCGGGATTTGCGGATATTAAAGGTATCATCGTCGAAAAAAATCTCCTTTAAGCCGGGAAAGTTCTCCAGGGCGAACCGCACTTCGTTGGCCACATCATTAGCGGAGCGCGTGCGCCACGGGTGGCCGGACAGCGTTTGGGGCCACAGGCAGAAAGTGCACAAAGCCGGGCAGCCGCGCTCGGTGAAAAACGAAAGATATGGGTTGAGCAGAAAGGGAACGTTATAGCGCGTGATATCGAAATCGCGCTTGTAAACCTTGGTCACCCAGGGCAACGAATCGAGATCCTCGATCTTCGGACCCTCCGGGTTGTGGCGAAACCCGCCGTTTTGGCGAAAGCTCACGCCGGGAATCTCTTCGAGAGGCTTCCCGTTCGCGAAATCGACAATCGGGTGATCGAATTCACCCCTCACCACAAAATGAATGGCCTTGGAGGCTTTCAGACTTTCTTCCGGCAGAACCGAAACGTGCGGGCCCACAAAGGCGATCTTAAGCCGCGGATTCGCATCCTGCATCATCTCGGCCATGCGCACATCGCTGTGAAAACCGGGCGTCGAGGTGAACAGAACGAGAAACTCGAAGTCCTTGGCCATCTCGATGGTCTGCCGGACGGAAATCTTGTGCGGCGGCGCATCCACCACCTTGCTGTCGGGCAGCATGCCGGCGGGATAGCACAGCCAGACGGGATACCAGTAGGACTCGATCTCCCGGGTGGCCGGCCAGCGCGAGCTCGCGCCGCCATCGAAGCCTTCAAAGGAAGGCGGATTCAGAAAGAGTGTTCTCATGATCTTGGCTTGCGCCTAAAAAAGAGACCTTATCAGACCCGCTACTGGCTGTCAGCCGGAATCAGCCCGACTTCCATGGCGGACGGCTCAAATCGGTAGTCCGCGTATTGAACTGTCATATGCGCGGGGCCGACGACTCTCGTCTCCACCGTGGTCTCGAGACGCGCCACCACAGCTACGCCATCCGTGGTCTGGTAATCGCGGGTAAAGTACACCTTTTTTATAAAAACGGAAGGGTTCTTAACAAGAAAACCAGATTCCCGCACAGGGAGAAAAGTCTGGGCGTCGATCCACAGTGTTCCCTTAAACAACCCTTTGCGCTTGTGGCGAGGCTTCAGAGCGAAAACGTGTACACTTCGCCCCTCCACGGCATAAACGCCTTTATAGGAAAACTTATAGTTTTCCGGGTTGATCGCGAGCGATGGATCATGCGAGTCCCGGACTTGCACCTCGGTCGACAGGTACCGCGCAATCACGTCATTTTTGACCGTGTTATCGCCCTCGAAGCGCAGAATATCGTAGGTCAGGCGTCCCAGCCGCGAGACCCGGCGCAAAGCGGAGAGCCTGCCTCTTTTGTGCAACTTGGGAATCTCGGCATCGATGCTGACCTCGGCCGTAGAGCCGTTCAACCGGTCTTGCTGGCTGCGTGTGACGGCAAGGTACGAGTTCAGGATCTGGACGGAATCGTAATGGGGAGGTTCCGCCGCCAAGCTTCCAACGAACAGCAAAGCGAGAGCTAGAAATGATTTACTGGCGCCACTACGCATCACTAGACCCTATCGGAGCGCAAATTGTGTATTGTACGACACGTACCGGAATACCCGCAAGCTCAAGACACGCGACCGTCCGGCGCGTCCGGCTAAACTGACAACCCTCGCCCAAACGCTCGAAACAGATAGGATGCGCAGCGCTGCCCGAAGTTACATAAGATCCGGACACCCAAAAGAAAGAAGCGAAGATTTAACGAAAAGACCCCTAGTCGATCAGGCCGCTGCGCATGGCGAAGCGCACCAGTTCCCCCATGCTGTGAAGGTTCAGCTTCTCCATGATCCGGCCACGGTGAGCATCCACAGTATAGACGCTCAGGTTGAGAGCGGCTGCTATCTCCTTGTTTGTTTTGCCCTCCGCAATCATCTGGAGCACCTCGCGCTCGCGGCTGCTGAGAAGGTCCAGAGGATCGGTCACGTGCCGCCGATAATCGCTGAGGACGGCGTCGGCGACGCCCGGGCTGAGGTATCCTTCTCCACCGGCCACCGAGCGGACGGCCGCCAGCAGATCGCGATCGACGGAATCCTTCAACAAGTACCCGCGAGCCCCGGCGCGCAGAATTTCCCGAACGTAAACCGAGTCTTTGTGCATGCTGAGCGCGAGGACGCGCGTTCGGGGAGCCACGCGAGCCAGCCGGCGGGTGGCTTCGATGCCATTCAGTTCGGGCATGGCCACGTCCATCACCACGACATCCGGAAGCAGCCCTTGCGCCAACTCCACGGCTTCCCGGCCGTTCCCCGCCTCGCCGACGATTTCCATATCGGGTTGAGCCGTCAGAATGAGCCGGAATCCCTGGCGAACCACCGGATGATCGTCAGCCAGCAGAATACGGATCTTCTTCGTCATGACTGAAGAGCCGGCTCCCGTCCTACCGAAGCGCCATCATCGGCCAGCTTGGCCGGCACTTCTACTTTGATGACCACGCCTTGCCCGCCGCCAGACCGGATGGAGAACTCTCCACCGGCATCGCGCGCCCGCGCCCGCATGCCGATCATGCCCAGGCCCCCATTACGCGGCGATTCGCTGGAAAGGCCTCGCCCGTTATCCGCAATCGAAAGCTGGATAGCGCCATCCCGATTCTGGAGATCCAAACGGACCCGGGTGGCTCCGGAATGGCGGGCGACATTGGTAAGGGCCTCCTGCGCAATACGGAACAGATGGGTCTCGGTTTCGTCGGCAAGCCGGCCCGCGAAATTGGATTGGTATTCCACCGCGATGCCGGTCCGCTCGGTAAACCTCTCGCCAAGCCAGCGCAGCCCGGCATCGAGGCCGAAATCGTCGAGAATGATGGGCCGAAGCAACTGGGAGAGTTCGCGCACATTCTGGATCGCTTCGTCCACCAGATGGGCGCAGTCGGCCAGCCGCTCAGGAGCGGGGCTCGGATCCACGGCGAGCGCCGCCAGGTTCGCTTTCACCGCGGCCAAAGACTGCCCCAGCTCGTCGTGGAGCTCGTGAGAGAAGCGGCGTGCGGTGGTTTCCTGATTTTCGAGCATGTGCCAGGAGACCCGGCTGAGCTCTCCGGTCTGCCATTCCATTTTTTGGAACAAGGCGGCGGTCATCCGCATGGTGAGCGTGGCGCAGACCAGCGCCAGCACCAGGCATGTTCCAAGCAGCAGCAGGGACTTGGTCTCCAATTCCTTCGAGCGGCGCTGGATCTGATCTTGCGCCGCCGAAGCCTTTTGATAACTCGCGTTGATCAGCTTGGCGACGGCGGCGATGACTTCATCGTGCCGCCGGAACAATTCCCGGGAGGAAAACGAGTGTGCGTCCTCGGCCGAAAGCAGCCGCCGCGCCTCCACCGTGAAGCCGGCGGACGCGCGCTTTAGTTCCTGCCACAGGGGATCCTCGTCGCTGCCGGAAGCGGCGGCGATCACCTTCTCGATATGCTCATCGGATTCGTTGAGCTGCGCCAGCACACGCTCCCGATCCACCGCCCCCGCCGGGCGCGACAACGTGTTGAAAACAGCCGTCAAGTTGCCCTCTTCGCGTTGGATTTCGTCAATCAGGCGCGTGGTGACTAACTGCTGCGAAACCAGATTTGCGGCGTTCTCCTTGATCGAGCGCGCGTTCTCCACTCCCACAAAGCCGGCCGCCAGTAACAGGAGGATCACCAGCGCAAAACCAAGGACCAGCACGCGAACAATGCTTTTGCTGGTAATAGGCTGGGCAGGCATTGCAAAATCGCCTTTACCTACAGTGTATGGCAACACAGCCAGCCCCCGCATCAACACTACCACTTTGGTCCAGAGCCATCCGGGAAGCTATCGCTATCAAAGGCTAAAATGGCCTCCAAAAGAAGGGGATCCGGCGGCAGGGCGAATCAGGGACGAGGGGAACCCATCCCCCGCTTTCGGGCCCGTCTATAGCCTGGGCGGGCTATCGTTCGAGTGATTCGGCGCGGATTAAGATTTAATTTACGCGAAGTTTCTCTTGATGTAGGTTCCGGGACTATCACTGTGAATCTGAGCGCGCTTCTCAACCTGATCTGGGCCGCTATCGCCGCCACAGCGCTGGGTTGTCTCGCCTATGCGGAGTTTCGGTCCCGGAATCGCAGGCGCTCCTGCGTCCGCCGCGCCGTCAGTGTGCTAATCGCGGCGTTTCTACTGTTTCCCTGCGTCTCTGCGAGCGATGACTGGCTATGGGTGCGCGCGTTGCCGCTGCGGCCGGAGAGCGGCCGGGGGGCCGGGACCTCGCCTATCAACAAGTCCGACGAAAAAGCTTCCATCAACCTCGCGCGCCTGCTCGAAGCGGTGGGCAATTTTCAAGTTGCCGGAATCTATTCACTGCCCTTCACGGCGTGCTTTTTCTTTCTGTTTCGGCTGCCCAACCGCAAACTCCGAACCCTGCGTTTGAGTTCGCGCGCCGGCCGGGACCCGCCGGTTTTCTCCCTTTCCCGTTAGTCGCATCGTTTTTCGGATTTCTGGAGAGGCCATATGCTACGCCAATACCGGCGCGCCCTTGCCTGTTTTCTGATTCCCGCGGGCCTCAGCAGTATTTGCTGGGCCCAGAAGCCGCTTACCTGGGAGGAGGTGCGCGAGCGTTTTCGAATGAACAATCCGGCCCTGATTGCCGGGCGAGCTCTTATTGAGGAAAGCCGCGCGTCCGAAATCACGGCCTACCTTCGCCCCAACCCGGAGTTCACGGCCACCGTCGATCAGATTAATCCTTTTACCCCCAATCCCACCGCCTACACTCCATTTGCCCAAACCTTGCCGTTTGTCTCGACTACGTATCTGCACGAGCGCCAGCACAAGCGGGAACTGCGGCGCGACAGCGCTCGTCTGGCGACGCAAATTTCGACGACAGATCAGGCCGACCTCGAGCGGCAATTGACGTTTAACCTTCGCGACGCCTTCATCCGGACGTTGCAGGCCAAATCTGTTTTACAGCTCGCCAGGGAGAACCTCGGTTACTACGACCACGTGATCGACGTGAACCGGGAGCGCTTCAAAGCCGGCGACATCTCGCGCGCTGATCTGATGCGCGTGGAGCTGCAACGCGTTCAGTTCGAGAGCGACCTCGTGAACGCGGAAGTGAATCTGCGCACAGCCAAGATCGCGCTGCTCGCGCTCATGAACGAGCGGCTCCCCGTGGACGCGTTTGATATCACCGGCGACTTCGACTTCCACGAAAGCAGCCTGCGACTGGAGGACGCGCGCCGAGCGGCGCTTGAAGCGCGGCCCGACCTGAAGTCGGCGACCACTGCCATCGAGAAGGCCCAGGCGGACAACCGGCTGGCGTGGGCCAATGGCTCGGCCGACCCCACATTCGGAGTGGACGTGGCGCGCAACCCGCCCATTCAGGCCTACGTCGGGTTCAGCGTCACCGTCCCGCTGCGGATTTTCGACAAGAATCAGGGCGAAAAGGCGCGCACCAGCATCGAAATCGGCCGCTCCGAGCGGCTGCGGGAAGCCTTGTTAGCCGGCATTTATCGGGACGTCGATTCGGCTTACACCTCCGTGGAAAGCGTCCGGACCCTGCTGCGGCCGTATCGCGACAACTACCTGCCTCAGGCGACGGAGATTCGCGACACCGTGTCCTTCGCCTATCAGAATGGCGGCGCGTCGCTGCTCGAATTCCTGGACGCCCAGAAATCCTATCGCGACGTGCAACTGAACTACAGGAACCTCATCGGCAGTTATTTATCCGCCGTCAATCAGCTAAACCTGGCCGTCGGCCGGGAGGTGATCCCATGAAGCGGCGTACTCAATGTCTACTGGGCGGGGCGGTGCTCGGCTTGGCGACTCTGATTTTCGCCGCCTGCTCCCGGGAGTCGTCCGCCAGCGCTTCCATTCCGGATACCGGACCGGTGAAGGTCGAAGAGGCGCCTGACGCCACTCTGATCCAGGTAGATCATCCGGAGCAGTTTCCTCTGGTGAAGGTCGAAGCCCGGCGCACGCACGACGAGCTGGTGGTGAACGGCGTTGTCGCCCCCGACGTTAGTCTGACCATTCCTGTGAACGCCCTGGCCGGCGGCCGCGTGGTGGAGATCCGGGCCCGGTTGGGCGACGACGTTAAAGCGGGGCAAGTTCTGCTGCGAATTCACAGTCCCGATTTGGCCGCGGCCATCGCGGATTATCAAAAAGCGAAGGCCGATGAATCCCTCGCGCGCCGGTCGCTCGAGCGCTCGCAGTTGCTCTATTCGCACGGCGCCTTGGCCCTGAAGGATCTCCAGCAAGCCCAGATCGCCGAAGACAAAGCCAAGGTGGACCTGGATACCGCCGCCGAGCGGATTCGTATTCTCGGCGGCGATGTCGATCATCTTTCGCCGATCATCGAGCTGAAAGCCCCTGCTTCGGGAACCATCATTGAACAGAACACAAGCAGCGGCGCCGGCGTGAAATCGCTCGACAACTCCCCCAACCTCTTCACCATCGCGAATCTGTCGCGCGTATGGGTGCTGTGCGACGTCTACGAAAACAACCTGGCGCAAGTTCGTCTGGGTGATTTCGCCGAAGTGCGCCTGAACGCTTATCCGGATCGCCCTCTTCGAGGCAAGGTGAGCAATATCTCCAAAATGCTCGATCCCAACACCAGGACGGCCAAAGTACGCCTGGAGCTGAGTAACGCGAGCGGCCTGCTCCGCCCTGGCATGTTCGCAACGGCAAAGTTCATTTCACAGGGCAGCCGGACGAGGCCGGTGGTGGCCTCCACTGCGATCTTGCGGCTCCACGACAAGGATTGGGTCTTCCGGCCCGCGGGAGAAAGGCGATTCCGCCGCTGCGAGGTGCAGGGAGGGCCGGTTCTCCCCGACGGCTCCCAGGAGATTCTAGCCGGTTTGCAGCCCGGCGATGAAGTGGTGGCGAACGCGCTCCAATTCTCGAGCACAGTGGAGCAGTAGCAGGAATCATGCTCCGTTACTTGGTCGATTTCGCCCTGCGGGAAAAGCTGCTGGTGCTGGCGGTTGGCGGGATGCTGCTGATCTGGGGCGTCATTTCCTTCCACACCCTTCCCATTGAAGCTTATCCCGACGTGGCCAACACCTGGGTCCAGGTGATTACCCAATGGCCCGGACACGCCGCCGAAGAAGTCGAGCAGCAGG
Organism: Bryobacterales bacterium; assembly: GCA_035652135.1. Classification (GTDB taxonomy): domain Bacteria; phylum Acidobacteriota; class Terriglobia; order Bryobacterales; family JACQDG01; genus DASREK01. The sequence goes on from DASREK010000248.1 coordinate 27,793, forward strand.
TCACCATTCCCATAGAGACCCATACCAACGGGGTGTTGCATCTGGCTTCCATGCGGTCGGTTTCGCTGTTTGGACTCTCCGTTGTCACCCTGGTTTTCGACGACGAAGCCGATAACTTGCTCAGCCGGCAGCAGGTGCTCGAGCGGCTCTCGCAGGTCAATCTCCCGCAGAACCTGACCCCGCAACTCGGCCCGGATTACAGCCCGGTTGGCCAAATTTATTTCTATACGCTGACCAGCACGAATCCCCGGTACGACTTGATGGAGCTCAAGTCGCTCCAGGATTGGGTGCTCGAGAAGGAATTCAAGTCGGTTCCCAACGTTGTGGACGTCTCGGGCTTCGGCGGGATGGTCCGCGAGTACCAGGTGCAGGTCGACCCCAATAAGCTGATCTCCTACGGCCTCAGCATTACCCAGGTGGAGCAGGCCCTGGCGGCGAACAACACCAATGCGGGCGGCAGCTTCATCGAACACGGGCAGCAGGCCTACAACATCCGGGCCATCGGACTGATGACGTGCACCGATGACATCGGGGCCACGCTGCTCAAGAGCCAGAATGGCACGCCGGTGCGCGTGCGCGATGTAGCCGTGGTGACGCAAGGCCCTAAAATCAGGCTCGGCCAGATCGGCAAAGCCATACACCGGCAGGACGGGCGCGTCATCGATAACGATGACGTGGTGGAGGGGATTGTACTGCTGCGGAAAGGCGCCGAGTTCGACAGCACCATCGAGGCCATTCACGAGAAAGTGAAAGACCTCAACGAGCACGTGCTGCCGCCGGGGGTGAAAATCGTCCCTCATCTCGACCGCGGCAACCTCGTGCACTACACAACGCAGACCGTGCTGCACAATCTGACGGAAGGCATTCTGCTGGTAGTCGCCATTCTCTTTCTGTTCCTCGGCAACATCCGCAGCGCTCTGATTGTGACGCTCACCATTCCGTTCTCGCTGCTGTTCGCCTCGATTTTGCTCCAGCTCTGCCACATTCCTGCCAATTTGCTCTCTCTCGGAGCGCTCGATTTCGGAATGGTCGTGGACGGTTCGGTGGTGATGGTCGAGAACATACTGCGTCATGTGAACCGCTCGCCTTCGGAATTGTCGTTCCGCGACAGAATCGCCATCGCCGCGCACGAGGTTCAGCGCCCGGTTTTCTACGCCCGGCTGATCATCATCACGGCTTATTTGCCGATCTTCACGCTCCAGCGCGTGGAAGGCCGGCTGTTCCGCCCGATGGCGTGGACCGTCGCGTTCGCGCTGCTGGGAGCGCTGATCTTCGCGCTGCTGCTGGCTCCCGTTCTTGCCAGCTACCTTTTCCGTGAGGGTATGCGCGAATGGCGCAATCCCGTCCTCGCGTGGCTTACCCGGGCATACCGCCGCCGGCTCGACTGGTGCATCCATCACCGCTGGATCACCACCGGCGCCGCTGTGGCCGGTCTGGCCGCCGTTTTGCTGCTGGCTTACAGTGGAGCGGTGGGATCGGAATTTCTGCCCCATTTGGATGAAGGCGCAATCTGGGCCAGGGGTACTCTGCCCTCGAGCACCGGTCCTACCGAGGGCGAGCGGGTGGTGCGGCAGGCGCGCCTCATTTTCGCGAAATTTCCGGAAGTCACCCAGGTCGTTAGCCAGCTCGGGCGTCCTGACGACGGCACGGATTCCACCGGCTTTTTCAATACCGAATACTTCGTCGATCTGAAGCCTCATGAGCAGTGGCGCAAACAGTTTCGTTCGAAAGAGGAGTTAATCGGCGCCATGGACCGGGAGCTCGAAAAAATCCCGGGCGTGCTCTGGAATTTTTCCCAGCCCATCGCCGACAACATGGAAGAAGCCATGAGCGGCGTAAAGGGCCAGCTTGCCGTAAAACTCTACGGCAGCGATCTGAAGCAGTTGGAACAGAAAGCAGATGAAATCGTCAGCGTGATGAAAAACATCCCCGGAGTCGCCGATCTCGGCGTATTCCGCGTCGTGGGCCAGCCGAACGTGAATCTGGTGGTGGACCGCGCCAAAGCGGACCGCTTCGGCATCAATGTCGCCGATATTCAGGACGCCGTCGAAACGGCGGTCGGCGGCAAGGCTGTGAGCCAGATCTTACAAGGGGAGCGGCGCTACGATCTGGTGGTCCGCTACCAGGAGCCGTATCGGCGTACAGTGGAAGATATCGCCGGAATCCGCATCGTCGCCCCATCCGGCGAACGCGTCTCCCTCGGCCAGCTTTGCGATATCAAAATTGAAGATGGGGCCTCCATGATTTACCGGGAGGCTAACTCACGCTACATCGCCATCAAATACAGCGTCCGCGGGCGGGATCTGGGCGGCACGGTGGAAGCCGCCATGCGCGCGGTGGCTCAAAAGGTCAAGCTGCCGGAAGGTTATCGCCTCAACTGGGCCGGCGAATATGAGAGCCAGAAGCGGGCCAACCGGCGCCTGGCGATTATTGTGCCGATCACCCTTCTGGCGATTTTCCTCATCCTTTACACGGCCTTCGACTCCTTCAAGTGGTCGCTTCTGATTTTGATCAACGTGGCTATGGCCCCGATCGGCGGGATTCTGACCCTATATTTTACCAATACCCATTTCAGCGTTTCATCGGGCCTGGGGTTCCTGGCCTTGTTCGGCGTTTCCGTGGAGATTGGAGTCATCATGGTGGAATACATCAATCAATTGCGGGCTCGCGGCCGGTCGGAACGCGAAGCGGCGATTGAGGGCGCCATTCTCCGGCTCAGGCCCATACTCATGACGATGCTGGTGGCCACCTTGGGCCTGTTGCCCGCTGCCATCTCCACGGGCATCGGGTCCGATTCGCAGCGCCCGTTTGCGCGCGTCATTGTGGGAGGACTGGTCGCCGACCTGCTCATCAGCGTTCTGCTGCTGCCGACTCTATACGTCTGGATGGCCCGGCCGGATGATAAACTCCCGGCCGCCGAAATGGGGGCCGCCGGCGAGGAGTGAGGGACATTTCTGTTCCCGGCGATCTCCCCAAGCCCTTGCCCGAAATCCACGCGGAGGTCTGTTCGCCTCAGCCCGAAGTGTAGTCAGTGATACTTCTCATAAACCGCCCATCCCCATTCCTCTCAAAGGAAGCGTCGTTTCTCTACCGGCGCGCCTGGGAAGCGGTTCCAAGAGCCCTTTTTTGTGCAACTGCTCGGAAAAGGACTAGGATTGCCAGCCAGATAGCCCTAAAATGGAGGTCTGATGCCCGAGCCGCTGCTGTTCGCGCTGCCCGGCAGCCCTCAAACCTCACGCCTTCGGCCTTTCCTGCTGTCGATGGGAATCCATGCCGCGGTGATTGGCCTGGCGATAAGCAGCCGCGGAACGCAGCCTTCCACGGGAGCGCCGCCGGCCTCGGCCGCGCAGCAGACGAATTCCCAACGTAAAATCGTCTGGTTTACCGCCCCCATGCGTCTGCCCACCGTCGCACCGCCGGAGGCGGATGAAGAGCAGGCGAACCGGCCCAATCAAACGCAGACATCGCAAAACATAGCCGCAACGGCGAAACAACCCGAAAGCCGGCGTCAGATGGTGCTGCAAGCGCCGCCGGAGTTGCGGCTTAAAAGCGACGTTGTCTCGCCGAACGTTCTCGCGTTCAACCCGCCGGCGCCCAGCCCACCCGCGTCGAAGGTCCGCTTTGTACCCCCCGCGAAGGCGGCCCCCGTCCGACTGTGGGCCCTCCCCGAGCTTAAGGAGCCGCAAGTGACGGCAGAAGCGCACACGCCGGCTTTGCCTTTACAGCCAACCCAGGTCACACCGCCGCGGTTTCAACTACCCCAGCGGCCCGCCGCCGCGCCCAAGCCTTCCGCGCTCGCATTTAGCGCTCCTCAGATCGCCGTAGCAGCAGCGAGTGACGGACTGTTGGCCCGGCTGGAGAGCAAGCTTTCCATCGAGCGGCCTAAATTCGTTCTGCCCGTGCGAAGCGCTGCGGAGGGGAGGTCCGGGGGCCGGAGCCCGATTCTCGCACCAGCTCCTCAGATTGCTTTGCGGCCGGTACAGGATCAAACGCTGGCCCGGTTGGCGCCGGAAACAGCAGCATCGCCGCCGCAATTTGTGATGCCCAAAAAAAAGACGGCGCCGGTTCCTTCAGAAGCGCTCCCACTGGCCGGTTCTCCCATCCCGAGAGTTCCAGTACGAGCAGCCATCGACAATTCCTTAGCGCGGATTCAGCCCAGCACCGCGCCCGATATGCCAAAGTTAGCGTTGCCGCAGAAACCCGCCGCTGCGGGAGGCGCCGCTGGACAGATTCTCACCCCCGGTCCGGTTCCCAGCGTAAGCGCCTTCCCGCCGGCGCCGGCAACGGTGATCGTTGGCCTCGACCCGGCCGCCGCCGCGCCCCCGCCGCCACCTGGCAATCGCTCGGCTCGGTTTTCCGCCGGCCCCGATGCGGCTGGACGTGAAGACTCACCAACCCTTTCGGCTTCGGCGAAAGCCGAAATTCACGTCCCTAATCTTTCAATCCGCTCCGGTCCTGATTCGCCGGCGGCCGCCGGCAGCGGTCCGCCGCCAGCGGCGGATCGGGCCGCCTTTCGCCGCCAGTTGATGGCCCTCGCCACGTCCACGCAGCCCCTTTCCGACAGGCTAAGACCTTCGCCCGATACCGCCGGACCTCCTATTCTTCACGGTTCGACCGTTTACACGATGGCCATCGATATGCCGAACGTCACCAGCTACGACGGGAGCTGGACGCTGCGGTTTACCGAGTTGGGAGGGTCATCGCCGGACGATGAGATCACCGCTCCCTTGGCGATGCACAAGGTGGACCCCAAATACATCGCCTCGGCGGCCGCCGAAAAGATCGAGGGCAATGTGCTGCTCTACGCCGTCATCCAACGGGACGGCCACGTGAGCCAGGTGAGACTCGTGCAGGGAGTAGATGAGCGACTGGATTCGAGCGCGATAGCAGCATTTTCCAAATGGGTGTTCCAGCCGGCCACCAAGAACGGCCAGCCGATTGATCTCGAAGCCGTGGTACAGATCCCTTTCCGGACGGGCCCTCAACGGAGGAATTAGTTTCACCAGCCGATTGCCTTTCATCAAACAATAAGAATTTAGATTCTCCGGGAACCCTAAATTCGGAACGCTTCTGCTCCACCCGTTCAAAGCCGGGGCATCGCTTTCCGAAAGTACCAGAATGGCTATATGCAAAAAAATCCAGCGTTCGGGCTTAAGTACTAGTATTCAGCGGTCGCCGCAAATGCAGACCTTTGCATTTCAGCAGAACAACTAGGCAAAATCCGAGTAGACGATACGTCTGGAAGAACGTAGTCTGCTGATTTCTTGTCCGGTTTTTTCTGAACACGGGTGTACCAGGACCGTCAGTCTATAGATTTTGTTTTCGATTTGACTGACAATTGAGCTTCTTTACAGCGGCTCCGTCCAAGTTGCGAAAAAGAGCGCCGGTTTCGAGATCGTGTTTTGGGATAGCTGCATTGGCAAAGGTAAAAGCGCTCGTCAACGATTCTGCTATTTCACGCCGGGCGACTACCTCGGCAGGTATATTCCACAACTCGGGCTTCCTGGCAGAAGACCAAGGGGAGTGTGTCGTGCCGGCTATACGCTGTGTAAACCTGCCAGGCAATAAATACACGGAGAGCGCGGAAGGCGCGCATCGCGCGAAAGCCGACGGCCGATGTTGCCGTGTTGGCGCGCAGTAAGCCGCCTGTTTTTGAATTTTTTTTTGGTAGCAAACATGCGTATTAGGCGCATCTTAGTTCGGGAGTCCATCGCTAAAAGGGTTACTGGTTGGGCAATGGCAAAGCCCCGTTCGGAGCTTCTCGGGCGCTCGAGGCCAGAGATATTTTGGTCCGGCTTCAAGGCTGCGTCCTTTGCGGGATTGAGCATGCGATTGCGAATTGATTCGGCAATGTGCGGCTGTCCAAAGAGCGGCATAACGGCGACGCCGCCTTCCAGCCGCATGGTCGGCGTGTTATGCGGCGGCCGGAATCAAGGTGTAATCGAGTTCAGGACAGGTATGTTCGAATGATTCGACTGCTTCTGCATTCCGGTGATCGCAAGTTACAAAGCCTCCTGGCGGTGACTCTTGGGTCTGACTATGACGTGCGGGTCGAGCCGGATAAGAGCAAGGTGAAAGAGATCCTTTCCGGGGAGCAGGCTGATGTTCTGATTCTCGATTTTGATTCCGCGCAAACATCTCTGGACCGGCTGCTGGCGTTCCTGGGAGAAATCCGAGAATCCCGAATCCCCATCGTCGTCATGACGGATGACGAGAAGCGCTCCACGGCCATGCAATTGGTCCAGCACGGGGTCTATGATCTGTTCCGGAAACCTCCCCACTTGCTGGAATTGAAGCTGGTGGTCCGGCGGGCGCACGAACACGCCCAGCTAAAGCGGGAGCTCGAGTCGGCGCGGGAAAAGATCAACAGCCTTTCCAGTTGCGATCAGTTGATTGGATCGAGCGCCGCCATGCGGAGCGTTTACGATCTGATCCGGCGCGTCGGCAACTTGAATACGAACGTGCTGATCCGCGGAGAGAGCGGAACGGGCAAAGAGCTTGTGGCCCGCGCCATCCACAATCTGAGTGATCGTGCAAAAGCGCCGTTCATCGCCGTTTCCTGCGGGGCGATTCCTGAGACCCTGATCGAGGCCGAGCTCTTCGGCCATGACAAAGGCGCTTTTACCGGAGCTACGGCGGCGCGCGAGGGTTACTTCGAGCAGGCGGGTGAAGGCACGCTGCTTCTGGACGAAATCGGCGAGCTCAGCCTGCAAACCCAGGTGAAGCTCCTGCGAGTGATTCAACAGAGAGAGTTTTGCCGCGTCGGCGGCAAAAAGGTGCTGCCATTGAAGGCGCGGCTGGTCTTTGCAACACACCGCAACCTGGGCAAAATGGTAGAGGAGGGCACGTTTCGCCAGGATCTGTATTTCCGCATCAACGTATTCAAGATCGAGCTGCCGCCGCTGAAGGAACGCAAAGAGGACATTCCGTCGCTCGCCCGGCACTTCCTGAAGCAGTACTGTGAGTCGTGCGGGAAAAGGGCGCTCGAGCTTCGGCCGAGCGCTATGCAGCGGCTGCTTGATTACGAGTGGCCCGGCAACGTGCGCGAGCTGGAAAACGTGATCCAGCGAGCGGTGATTCTTGCCGAGGATACCAGCATCGGCGCTGAAATTCTGCCGAGCGCTCCGCCGCCCGCGGCGACGCCTGCGCTGGCCACCCCAATTGCCGATTCGTTCGAAGACCAGCTAAAAGACTACAAAGTCAGGCTGGCAAGCCAGGCCGTTATGGAGTGTAACGGCAACAAAACGCTGGCCGCCCGCAAATTGAACATCACACGGGCTTACCTCCATCGTCTGCTTCGGCAGGGCGCCGAAAACGACGATGTCACGGTAAACTGATGACCGCCGCGGAAGAGCTGGGGGCCACCCTGGAAAGGCCGCTTGCCGGCCGCCGCGACGCCACCGCCATTCGGGTTCGCTGCCTTCGCGCCGCTTTCTCATTCCCCGCCATGCTGTCAGTGAGCTTCTGCCTGCTCATGCTGCTGACTGTGCGCGGGCGTTTTGATGACCCCGATATGTGGTGGCACTTGAAGGTAGGCGAGATTATTTGGAATTCTCACTCCATTCCCCGAACCGATCAATTTTCCTACACCACGAATCAGCATTCCTGGCTGCCCCATGAATGGCTTTCCCAGCTTGCCATGTATGCGGCCTACAGAGCGGGCGGGTACACCGGGCTTTGGTGCTGCCTGTTCGGCTTGGCGGCGCTGCTGCTGGTTTCGGTTTATTGGCTCTGCTCGCTTTATTCCGGCAACTCCAAGCTGTCGATGCTCGGCGGCCTGGTCGCATGGTTTTTCGGAACGGTCGGCCTGGCTGTCCGGCCGCTGATTCTCGGGCATCTGCTCCTGGTTGTGGAGGTCCTCATTCTGCATCTGGCGCGCTCGCGGGGCCGCGCCTGGTTGTGGGCCCTGCCGCCGCTTTTCGCCCTCTGGGTGAATTGCCACGGCTCCTACGCTCTCGGCATTATCGTGCTGGGCATAGCCGTCACCTGCTCGTTCATCAGCCTTCGCGCAGGACGCTTGTTCTCGATCCGCCGGGAGCCACAGGAGTGCCGGGCCCTCTGTGTCGTCTTCCTGATGTGCCTGGCCGCTCTGATGATCAATCCGGTAGGTCCAAAGCTGCTGAGCTACCCGCTGAACACGTTTACGCAACAGGCCGAGGGCCTAGCTCAGGTCTCAGAATGGCAGCCGACGGATATAGCCAATCCCCGCGGCGCCGGCTTTTTCGCGTTAGCAGGCGCTTTCGCGCTGATTTTTTTGCTGCGGCCCGTTCAACTGGAGCTGGAGGGCCTGCTTCTGCTGCTGGTGGGTTTTGCGATGGCCCTCCAGCACGTGCGGCTGCTTTTCGCCTTCGGGATTCTGGCGGCCCCAATTCTCTGCCGCCTGCTTGCCGACGTCTGGGATCACTATGACCCCGACCATGACAATCGGGCAGCCAACGCCCTGCTGATAACGGCGGCCATCGTCGTCATGATCTGCGCATTCCCGAACCGTTCGAACCTGGAACAGCAGGTTCGAGACCACAGCCCGGCGGCTGCGGTCGAATTTCTCCGCCAAACCGCCATCTCCGGCCCGATGCTGAATGAATACGAGTGGGGTGGTTATCTGATATGGGCCTTGCCCGAGCAGAAGGTGTTCATTGACGGCCGGGGCGACGTTTTCGATTGGACAGGCGTCTTCAGCGAATATGGCCGGTGGGCGACGCTTCAGGAGGATCCGGAAATTCTCCTAAACAAGTATCGCATTCATTTCTGCCTCTTGCGAGCCGCCTCCCCCATGGCGCGAGTCCTCCCATATCTGCCCGGCTGGCAAAACGTCTACACGGACAGCCAGGCAGTCGTGTTTGCTCGAAAGTGAGGTGCTGCGTGCTTTCCCCCTTTTGCTGCCCGCGAATCCTGCGTGGTAGGAATACGCCCGGCGACGCCCGTTCGCGCCGCATTTCGATTGGCGAAGTCTTCCGCAAGGTTTTTGGACCCGCGCGGCTGGCGCTCGCGCTGGCGGGACCCTGCCTGCTGGCGCTGGCGCTTTTTCAACGGCAAGGCCTCGGCGATGACGGCTTTAAGCCGCCCAAAGACTTCCAACCCTCCAGTGATTTCAGGCCATCCAAAGACTTCCAGCCATCCAAGGACTTTGGACCTTCAAGAGAGTTTAAGCCGCCGCGGGACTTCAACCCAGCGCATGATTTCAAACCCTCTAGAGACTTTACTCCCTCGAAGGACTTCCAACCTTCCAGAGACTTCCGACCGTCGAGGGATTTCAAACCATCGAATGACTTCAAACCCGGGGCGGGTTTCAAACTCAGCCGACCGCCGTCTCCCCAGCAAGCGAACCCGGCGGCTTCGGATCCGCGCGCGCCGGTCCCTGCGGCCAGCACTCCCGCCAAACGAAAGCAGATTTCCATCACGGGAGCCGACAAAACAACGGAATACCCAGTGGGCAGCCGCTAGCCGCGTACCCGAATCGGCCACGCACAGCAGCGGCGGAGCGGCTTCATACGGATGCGTGACGCACCGGGAGCGCTTTATCCTTCCATGGCAGGATGGCGCTTTTGTGGCGGAAGATGGCCAAAAAAAGAACCCCGGGGCGTCTAACCCCGGGGCTCGCTTTGGGGATGCTTTCCCGATTCTGTGCTCTACCGGCGCTTAAGAGTGGGACGGTCGTCATCGTCCGACTTGTCGTTCGTGCCCGATTTCCCGTTCTTATCCTCTACCGGCACTGTACTGCCGGAGGTGGATTTCCGCAGCCGCGGGCGGTTGGAATCCTGCTCCTCGCCTTTGCGGCGTGCGTGCAAGGAGGCCAGCCGGGCTTTTACATCGAGAAACTCGGAGGTGTTAACGACATATTCCGGTTTTGTCGGCAAGATCTCCTGAATCTCCTTCTGGGCGGCCTCGATCCGGTCTTCGGTCATCGGATGGGTCCGGAACGCCTTGGAAAGAGTTCCCGGTTTCTTTTTCTCAAGCTTTTCCAGCCGCTCGAACATCTCAACCATGCCATTCGGATCGTACCCCGTCTTGTACAGGTACTGGACACCGAGGTAGTCCGCTTCGCGCTCAAAACCGCGGGAAAACTGCAAGAACCCTAAAGGAATGGCCAGTCCGGCGGCCTGGCGGATTCCATAGCCGGTCCATCCGCCCATAAAGATGAGGGGAATCGTACTCAGGTTGACCAGTTCGCCGCGCGTAGCCTGCCGCGTTCCGTGCCGTGCCGCCACATGAGCGATCTCATGGGCCATCGCGCCAGCCATTTCTGATTCAGAATCGGCCATCTGAATCAGGCCCGAGTTTACAAAGAAGAAACCACCCGGCAGGGACATGGCGTTGGGTTCGTCGGTATCCAACACCTTGATCGTAAAGGGAACCTTGGCGTCGGAATTCCGTACCAAATTCTGCCCCACGCGGTTTATATATTCAGCAATGATGGGGTCATCGATGATCTTCGCCTGCCGCTCGACTTCCTGCGCCAATTGCTTACCGAGTGCGATCTCCTTTTCCAGAGAGTAGAAGTTTACGCCGGAGCCGACGTTCCGATCGCCGATCGCTTCCACATCATCCTTGCTTTTCTCCTTGACCTTCTTCTTTTTTGTCTTGTTGTTCTTTGGTGTGGATTCGTCGGTCGTGTTCGCCGGGTTGTCATTAGCGCTGGCCGGCTTCTCATCGCCTTGCGGGAAAATAGGAGCTGCCAGTGCTGCTGCCAAGAGGACCGCCAGGGTGGTCTTTCGCATCGTTCCCTCCCTTCGGCCGCGAAACTGCCATCCCAGAATCGAGCGGCTTACAGGAACCTGTCTACATTATACTCTGCCCGAATTCAGGGCGACTGTCCTATTAGACTGCTCCGCCGCGCGGACCGTTACTCGTTCTTTTGGGATGCTCTCTCCCTGCAATTCTTCAGGAAACAGTGGCGGAACCGTTTGCGCATCGGATTTTTTAAAGACACGCTCGGAAACCCCGGCCTCTTAACGCCTGGGTAGGACAGCGCGCGCTCCCAGCTCGTCATCTTCTAAGCTTATGATACGCTGAGAGTTGATCTGCAAAAGGAAAGTTCTTCAACAACGCATCCCCAGCCCCTCCGGGAGATTCCGGCTGGCGCATACGCCCGCAGGCATTAGCGGACAGCATCGAAAAGGATGCAGGTCTGAGGCAATCGTCTGGTCAGTCGGGTTGTGAGGATAGGAGCTCTGTCGAATGGAATTTTGGGAACACTACCGGCGCGAATTTCCCGTGACCCGTCAATGGATTTACATGAACCACGCGGCCGTGTCCCCGCTGCCGCGCCGGGCAGCCCAGGCTATGCGGGGCAGCATCGAGGATGTCAGCTTGCACGGCGTGGTGCATCACCGGCGCTGGACGGAGGCCTGCGAAGCCCTGCGCTCTTCGGCGGCACGCCTGATCGGTTCCTCGGCCGAAGAAATTGCAATTGTAAAGAACACTTCGGAAGGGCTTGCCATCGTGGCCAACGGAATCGATTGGCGTCCCGGCGATGTTGTCGTTGGCGTCGAAGGCGAGTTTCCCGCCAATTACTATCCCTGGTGCAATCTCCAGAAACGCGGAGTCAAGCTGCGCTGGGTGCAACAGCGCCGAGGCGCCGTTTCGCTGGAAGATCTCGATCAGGCCTGCTCGGGCGCGCGTCTGCTCGCGATCAGCTTCGTACAGTACCTGAGCGGATTTCGCGCCGACCTCGAGGCGATCGGCGAGATCTGTGCGCGGCGGGAATGCTTGTTTGTCGTGGACGCGATTCAGGGTCTGGGAGCGTTTCCGGTCGATGTACGGCGCGCGCGAATTCACGCCCTTTGCGCCGGTAGCCACAAGTGGCTGCTGGGGCCGGAGGGCTGCGGGATTCTGTACGTAAATTCCGAGGTGATTCCGCAGATCGAGCCAGTGGAGTTCGGATGGACGAATGTGGCTCACTGGCAGGATTACGAATCGCGAGACGCCACACTGCGGGCGGGAGCAGCCCGCTACGAGTGCGGCAGCCTCAACACCGCAGGCTGCTACGGCCTGCTGGCTGCCCTCGACTTGTTGCTCGAGATTGGAGTCGAACGCATTGGCCGGCGTGTAGCCGGATTGGCGCAGAAAATCGCCTGCGGCTTGTCCAGCGCCGGTTATGAGATCCTCGGGCGATTCGAGCCTGCTTCGTTGTCCGGCATCGTCAGCTTCAAGAAACCCGGCGCCGACGCCGCCCGCTTGACCCAACAACTGGCCGCGATGCGGATTATCGTTGCGCCGCGGTCGGGCTGGGTCCGTGCATCTCCGCATTTTTACATTTCCGATGCGGAAGTTGAGGAGTTGGTGGAAACACTGAAGACGTTATGAGGCGCCACCGCCGGGGCTGCTCATTAAGCAGGGCTGTGACCGATCTAGGTATTGCGCGCAAGTGCGGGGGACAGGGCTCACACTGAAAGGGCGCTGACGCCGCGGGTATACTCGGCGATTACTTCGGCGGCGGGGCCGTCGCGCTTCACGCGGCCCATTTCGAGCCATACGGCCCGCCGGCAAAGACTTTCGATGGTTTGGGCGGAATGCGAAACAAAGAGTAGCGTCTTGCCCTGGCGTCGAAATTCCAAGATTCGCTCCATGCATTTTCGCTGGAAATCCTGATCGCCGACGGCAAGCACCTCGTCGAGCACGAGAATATCCGGGTCGAGGTGAATCGCGACGGAAAAGCCCAGTCGAGCCATCATACCGCTCGAATAGGTGCGCAGCGGCTCGTCGATGAAATCGGCGATCCCGGCGAAATCAATAATGGGATCTATCCGCTTGAGCACCATGGCGCGCGTATAGCCCAGCAGGGCGGCGTTGAGGTGGATGTTTTCGCGTCCGGTCAGGTCGGGATGAAAGCCGGAGCCGAGTTCGAGCAGCGCCGCGGCGCGCCCGCGCTGGATCACAACACCCTCCGTAGGCGCGGAAACACCCACCGCGATGCTGAGCAGAGTGCTCTTGCCCGCGCCGTTGGCCCCAATTATGCCGACCGTTTCGCCGGCCTCAATGCGGAGATCTACATTCCGCAGCGCCCAGAAGGAAACGCGGCCGCGCCGGATGCGGCTCGCCACGCGCTCCGCGAGCAACTGCCGCTTGCGATGCAGAAAGTAGCGCTTCCCGACATTCTGAAGCTCGATCAGAGTCATTTTCAGCCGGCGGCTTTCACAGCTTTAGAGGTAGTCGGCAAACTCCTTTTTCATGCGGCTGAAAAGCAATAAGCCCGCAGCCAGGGCGGCGAAGGAAACCAGCGTCAGCTTCTCCAGCAGCGAAAACGGGGGAGCCGTGGCGTTGAGTAGAATCAGGCGGCACGCGTGCACGACGGCGGCGACCGGATTCAGCTCGTAGAGCAAAGTGTAGCGCACCGGCACCTGGCCGATGTCGTAGAAAATCGGCACCATCCAGAATAGAACCATGTTGGCTGACTCGACGACGTAGCGCGTGTCTCGGTAATGCACATCCAGGGCGGAGAAAGCCAGGGCCATCCCGCAGACAAAGATGATTTCCAGCCCGAAAATTACCGGCAGCCAAAGCCAATGCCGGTTCAGGCCGCGCCCGAACAACAGCAGCAGGGCCAGCAGAATGACGACCTGGATCAAGAAATGAACCACGTTTCCGAGCACAACCGAGATCGGAATGACCTCGCGATGAAAACGCACCTTCTTCACCAGCGCGGCGTTGTCGAGGATCGAGTTGGTTCCCGTCGCCCAGGCCAGCGTGAAAAAATTGAAAGGGACCAAGCCGATCAGCAGGAACAACGGGTAGTTGTGGATCGGCTGCGGAAACACTTTGGTGAAAACGTAGGTCAGCACCGTCACCATGATGATTGGATTGAGCAGCGACCAGAAAATGCCGAGGGACATGTTCCGGTAACGGATCTTGAAATCCTTGCTGATCAGGTTGTAGAGGATATAAAGATGGTCGTGCGCCGCAGGGGTCATTCTGGATGCAAGCTTACATTTTACCACCGGGGGGCGCCGGAGAAAGAGGTCTTCAAACCGGCTGATTTTGGAGTCGAAACGCCATCCGCCTTCCAGACAAGCCGTTTATCGCAGCCGAAGACTTGATCCGCTTTGCAGCTCCTGGCGCCGTTCGCCGGGGCAGGATCGCCCGCCCTCCGGTTTGCGCCGCGCTGAGAGCTTGTTGGCGCGCTAGCCGCAATCCCGGGCGTTCCGCGCCCGGCGGCAGGTCCCGGCAAGTTATGGTTTCAGATCAGCGATCGTCGCACCCCAGCCGCCCGCCTCTTCCGGAGCGTCGGCGAACCGGGCCACAAATGGAGTGCGCGCGAGAACCGATCGGACCATTTCGCGCTGCACGCCGATTCCTTTGCCGTGGATGATGCGCACGCACCGGAATCCCAGACGGTGAGCTTCCTCCAAATACGCCTCCACGGCAGCGCGAACTTCCCGCGGCGGCACGGTGTGGAGATCGAAGACGTCGGCCACAGGTATGCGCACGGGTTCCGGAAACGGGCTGTCCATGCAAGTGCGGTTTTTTCCTTTCCGCCCGGAGCGCCGATTCCGCTCGAAAACGGCCGCCGGTCTGGGCCTTCTACTTCATTCGAGTCGTCTCATCCGCCGACGTAACGCGTATAAAGACTCCGCGCAACGCTGATGTCGCTGGTACCCTTGACGATAGCGCGGCCATCCGGGAACACGGTCATTTCGTATGGCGGGCAAAGAAAACGCAGCGCATGCTCGTTGGCACGCACTGTGCCCAGCCGGCGCAGCGACTCGCCCAGCGAATGGAGATCGACAGGCCCGGCGGGAGCGCGTATCTGCACAGCATTGCGGCCGCACAGACTGATCGGCGGCCGGTCCGGGCCATTGAGATAACGAAATTCGGATCGCGCGCAGGTCAAGCACTCCGGATCCCGCTCCCGAGTGGAAATCGAGCGCCACTGGTTGCTCCAGATGTCGATCGAGAAGAGCCGCGGCTCGACGCTTCGTTCGCTTCCCGACAGAATCTTGAGAGCATCGGCGACTTGCAAGCAAGCCACCAGAGCCGTGATCGCATTCAAGACGCCGGCTGTGTCGCAGGTCGGCTGATTGCCCGAGGGCGGCGACGGAAACAGGCAGCTCAAGCACGCCGAGACGCGGGGTAAAACGGGCATGGTGAAGCCGGAGCTGCCGACCGCCGCGCCGTAGATCCAGGAAACGCCGTGCTTCACAGCGACGTCGTTTACAAGGTAACGAGCCTCGAAATTGTCCGCGCCATCCAGAATGACATTTGCAGGCAAAAGCAGTTCTTCGGCGTTGCGGGCGGTGAGATCCGCCACCACGGGATGCACTCGCACTTCTGAGTTGATGGCGGCCAGCTTTTCCGCCGCCGCCACGGCCTTCGGCAGACCTCTGGCGGCGTCCGCTTCATCGAAAAGCCACTGGCGCTGGAGGTTGCTGGGCTCGATGTAATCGCGGTCGATGATGACGATGTCGCCAACACCGGCCCTGGCAAGAGCGCAGGCCTGGACGCTGCCCAGAGCGCCGCAGCCCACAATCACGGCGCGGGAAGCGAACAGCTTCTCCTGTCCCTGCTCTCCCAAAGGGGGAAAAAGAATCTGGCGCGAGTACTTCTCGCGTGCCAAGGGGCTTATCATGGCGGGTGCTGAGCCGCTTCCGTACCCAGTATAATTTAGGGCAGCGGACAGTGGGCAGTGGGCAGCAGACCTCGGCTATGGCTTAAGCCGGCGGGCCGCCGCGAGCGTCCAGCGTCTACTGCCTACTGCCAACTGAATGTTCCGCTCCGCCTTTATCGCGGTGGCTTTGTGTCTGGCGCCGGTCTGGAGCGTCTCGGGCGCAGACAATCCATTCGAGGGGCTGCCTGTCACCCAGATTTTGTTTATTCCCGCCGCGCAGCCGATCTCCCCCGCCCGGCTTAAGGAATTAATAGCTCTGCGGGAAGGCGCGCCGCTCGACGGAGAAAGCTTGAGCAAGAGCATCAAACAAATGTTCGCCACCGGACGCTATAGCGACATCCAGGTGGATGCCGAGCGCTCCGCGAACGGGGTGCGCATCAGCTTTATCACTTCGCAGAGCTGGTTTGTGGGTGCGGTGAGAGTGTTGAACGTCGAACAGCCGCCCACCGCGGCGCAGCTCGTCGCAGCCACGAATCTCGTGCTGGGTGAGACATACTCGGATGAAAAAATGAAGGCCGCCACCGAAGCGCTGCGCGCGCTGCTCGCCGAAAATGGCCTGTACCAAGCAGGCATTCGCGCCGAGACCAAGGGCCATCCGGACACCCAGCAGCTCGATATCACTTTTCTGGTGACGCCCGGACCCCGGGCCGCCTTCGGCGACATTCGCCTCCCGGGCCGGGCCGACGTCACAGCCGAACAGGTTCGCCGCATCACTCGATGGTCCAAAGGCCGGCGGTTCACCCAGCCCGCCGTGGAACGGGGGATGGCGCGATTGCAGAGGTACTATCAGCGCACCGATCACCTCATGGCTACCGCCAGAGTAGCGGAGCGGGAATACGTGCCCGGCGCCGGCCTGGTGAATTTAACAATCGAAATCGATCCCGGGCCGCGCGTGGAAGTCGCTCTTTCGGGCGCCAAGCTCTCGCAGAAGGAATTACGCCGCCTGGTGCCTATCTACGAAGAGGGTTCTGTGGACCGCGATCTGCTCGCGGAAGGAGCCCGCAATCTGCGCGATTACTTCCAGACCCAGGGTTACTTTGAGGCCAAGGTGGATTACGACGAACATCCGGAAGAAAACGGCGTTGTGCTGGTGGAGTTTCAAGCCACGCTGGGGGAACCGCATGAATTTGTAAGACTGGAAATTGACGGCGAGCGCTACTTTGATGAAGAGACGATCCGGGAGCGTATGCTGCTGCAACCCAAGGGCCTGCACATGCGGCGCGGGCGCTTCAGCCAGAATCTGCTGAGCGCCGACATCGCCGCCATTCAAGACCTCTACCGGTCGAATGGCTTCCTGTCCGCCAAAGTAGAACCGCGCGTCGCCGATGACTACCAGGGACGGAAAGGCGAGATCGCCGTGTTTTTACGAATCGAGGAAGGGCCGCAGACTCTGGTTTCCCGGCTGACAATCACAGGCAACCAGGCTATTTCGACCCGGGAGCTGCTCAATCGCGCGTCCTCTCTGCCGGGCCAGCCGTTCAGCACAACCAATGTCGCGGGCGATCGCGATCAGATTCTCGACTTGTATTTCGGACAGGGTTTTGCCGATGCGACCCTGGAATGGAGTTCCACTCCGGCCGCCGAGCCCAACCGGGTGAATCTCGAGTACACAATTCACGAGGGCCGGCGGCAGTTCGTGAACAAGGTCATCGTAGAGGGTTACGAAAATACCCGCCCCTACATTATCGACCGGCAGATCCAGATTGAGAACGGCCAGCCCCTTTCTCAGGAGGCCATGCTGGAGAGCCAGCGCCGCCTTTACGATCTCGGAATTTTCTCCAAAGTGGATATGGCCATTCAGAACCCCGAGGGAGAAGAACAATACCGCAATGTTTTGTTTGAAACGCTCGAGGCGCGACGCTGGACCGTCGGCGTGGGCGGCGGCGCTGAGATCGGCCGCATCGGCGGCAGCACAACGAGCCTGGACGCGCCGGCTGGCGCCAACGGCTTCAGCCCGCGCGTGTCGCTGGAAGTCAACCGCCTCAACATGTTCGGCCGGGCCAACACTCTCAGCTTCCAATCCCGCGTGTCAAACTTCGACAAGCGCGTCCTCGCGCGGTACACCGCTCCGCAATGGCGCGGGAAGGAACGCCTCACTTTGACCTACAACTCTCTGTTCGACCAGTCGGTCGATATACGGACCTTCTCGGCCACCCGCCTGGAAGGCGGACTACAATTGCAGCATCGCATCAGCAAGACGACGAGCCTGTTTTACCGCTACACCTACCGCCACGTGACCGTGGATGCTGCGACGCTCAAGATCAACCCGCTGCTGATCCCTCTGTTTTCGCAGCCGGTGCGGGTGGGGCTGCTTTCCGCCTCTTTATTCCAGGACCGGCGCGACGACCCGGTGGACGCCACGCGAGGCATGTACAATTCTATAGACCTCGGCTCGGCCAGCTACTACACCGGTTCGGCCGACACATTCGCCCGATTGCTGATGCAGAATTCGACGTATTATCCGCTGACCAAGCGGCTCGTCCTGGCGCGCACCACGCAGTTCGGCGCGATGGTTCCTTATGGCCGCCTGCGCCGCGTCGAGACTTCCACCGAATCCGGCGCCGCCCAGGTGACGTTTACGCGGGAAATTCCCCTGCCGGAGCGTTTTTTCGCGGGCGGCCCGAACTCGATTCGGGCGTTTCCAATCAATCAGGCAGGTCCGCGCGATCTCGTCACCGGCTTTCCCGTGGGCGGGACCGGTTTGTTCTTTAACAGCGTCGAATTGAGATTCCCCGTCCGGGGACCCAATTTGGGCGGCGTCCTGTTTCATGATATGGGCAACGTGTACTCCAAACCGCAGAGCATCAGCTTTCGCGTGACCCAGCGGAAGCCCGAATTTGACGCCAACGGCAATATCGTCAGCGAGGATTTCGATTACATGGTGCATGCCGTAGGTCTGGGAGTGCGCTACCGGACTCCTATCGGGCCCGTGCGGCTGGATGTCGCCTACGGATTGAACCCGCCCCGCTTCTTCGGCTTCAAAGGCAGCCAGGAGGATCTGCTTTTCGGGCGCGGCACGAAAACGAACCAGCGTATTTCGCATTTCCAGTTTCATTTTTCTCTAGGGCAGACCTTCTGATGTCGGCTCGATTGCTCAGTCGCGCCATTTCAAGTTTTCTTCTGGCTGCCGTGTCTCTTCCGCCTTCCGCCGCGCGCGCGGAAATTATTGATCGAATCGTTGCCGTTGTCGGCCGCCAGGTGGTTACCGACAGCGATGTGCAGCGGGAAGCCCGGCTGGAAGCCTACTTCGATGGGCAGCCTCCGCCGGGTTCCCTGGCTCCCCAGACTCCGCAATATCGGCAGGTGCTGGAGCGGCTGATCCGGCAGCAACTGATCCAATATGAAATGGACCAAACCCGGTTTCCGTCGGTTGACGCCGCGCAGGCCAAAAAGCAATTGCAGGCTATGAACCCCGTACAGGGGAAGCCGGGCGACTATAACCTCAAGGAGCAGGATTTAATCGATTACGCGCGCCGCCTGGCCAATGTGGCCCGATTTTTAGAGCTTCGCTTTGGGACCCTGGATGCCGGGTGGAAGCCGCCTGCGATCCCGGAGGAGCAGCTCGAAACATACTATCGCGATGTTTTTCTGCCCTCGCTGGCTCGCAAAGACAACAGCTCGCTCCCCTCGCTCAACGATGTGCGCGGAGAAATCGAGCAAACCCTGAGACGTGAAACCGAGATCGACGCGTGGCTGAAAGAGCTCCGGTCCCGTGTCGGTGTGCGAATTATGGAGCCCAGAAAACGATGAAGCTGGCTGTTCGCATCGGCGTGGCCCTGCTTGCGCTGATTTTGGCGTTGATCGGCGGCGGGCTGCTTGCGCTCCGCACGGGCTGGTTCCGGGAAAAATTGCGGCAAAGGGTGGTTGCCGAACTGGAAAACGACACGGGGGGACGCGTGGAGATCGCGCGGCTCGACTTCGATCCGCAAAGATGGCATGCGCGCCTTGAAGGGCTGACCATTCACGGCCTCGAGGGGCTGGATCAGAAGCCGCTTTTTCACGCCCGCGCTCTGGAAATCGATCTGAAGGTGGTCTCGTTCTTGGAAAAGAGAGTGAATATCGCCGGATTGCGGCTCGAGGGGCCGGAGATTCATATCCAAGTGTCTCCCGGCGGATCAACCAATATCCCGGCGCCCCGGGGATCTGCCGCGGGCCGGCCGGTCGCGGAGGAGTTGCTCAATCTGGCCGTAGGCCGCTTCGAATTGGAGAGCGGCTCTCTGTGGTGGAACGACAGGAGGTATGCGCTGGAGTTCGCCGCCTCAGGCCTGCGCGCCCAGCTGCGGTTTGAACAGGCCGGCCGCTACATTGGGCAGATCGAAGCGCGGGAGGCGCAGATCGCTCTGCCACCAAGAATCCAGGAAATCAATCATCTGGCCGCCAATTTCCAGATTTCTCGCGATCAGATTGAAATCGGCAGCGTCTCAGGCAAAACTGCATTATCCGAGTTTCGAGCGCACGGGTCGATCACCGATTTCTCTCAACCGCATTCGCAGTTTGATTACGATGTGGCCGCGGACGCGCGGGAGGCTGCCGCTATGCTTGCGCTGCCAGAACTGAAAGGGGGCCGCGTGCAGCTTAAGGGCTCCGTCGAGGCGCGTGGGGCGCGCTGGAGCGCATCCGGAAAGCTCACGGGCCAACAGCTTGCAGCCGCTGGCCGGGAGTTCAACGTGCGCAATGTGAGCCTCAGCGGCAACTATCGCCTCGACCCCCGCGGCATATCGGTCGAGCCGTTCGCGGCGCGGCTCCTGGGAGGCGAATGGAAAGGCCGAATTCAGGCTGACTACAAAGGGCAGGCGCGGGTCGAAGGCAGAGCGGAGGGCATCCGCCTGGAAGCTGCGGCAGCCGCAGTGAGCAGCTCGAGTTTCCCGCTGAGCAAGCTGGGCTGGGCCTCGGTGATCAGCGGGACGATCAAAGCCCGCGGGGTATGGCCCTCGCTTTTCAGGAGTGTGAATGTTCGCGCCGAGTTGACTCTGGCGGCGCCAGCGGACCCGGGCGGCCGCACGCCAGTACAAGGTACGCTGCGAGCGTCCTATCAGGCGCCGACACTGGACCTCCAATTGGACCAGATGCAGTTGGATATGCCTGCCAGTTCGTTGACCGCCTCCGGGCAACTTGGCCGCGCCAGCAGCGTCCAATTTCGAGTGGCGACAACACGGCTTGAGGAATTGACCGCCGCCGCTTCGGCGGTCTTCGGAGAGAAGGTGGAACCACCCGTGAAGCTTGAAGGGCGTGCCGTATTTGTAGGCAGGGCCTCCGGCGCCATGCGGCAGCCCCAGATCGACGCAGCCGTAAACGTTTCACGATTCGTCCAGGAAGGAAGAGAGTGGGATTCGTTTACAGGCCGCGTGCAATGGTCGCGCACGCGCCTCCGCCTGACTGGAGGCCGCCTGACCAGAGGCGCGACCGCGGTGTATGCGAACCTGATGGTGGGACTCGAAGACGGCCGAATCGAGGCGAACTCTCCAGTGCAGGGCGATTTTTCGATCCGTGACACGCAAATACAGGACCTCGCCGCGCTCGCCCGGCAAAAAACGCCGTTCCAGGGCGCACTGACAGCCTCGCTCAGAGTCGATGGGACCCGGCAGAATCTGCGGGCCTCGGGAGACATAGAGATCCGGCGCGGCGCCGCATGGGGGGAGCCTTTCGGCGATTTTCGGGCGGCAGTGGTTTTGGAACCAACGCAAGTTCAGTTAAGCCGTTTTCAGGTTGCCAAGGGAAGCAGCGCCATCAGCGGCTCCGGCATGTTCGACCACCAGCGGAGCCTGTTTCGTTTCGACGTACGCTCGGAGAAACTGGCTCTTGCCGATTGGCAGGTGCTGGAGAAAACCGGCAAGAGGGTGAGCGGCAGCGGCGCCTTCCACCTTTCAGGATCGGGCCGCCTCCGCGCCGGAGAGACCTTTCCCGAAGATATGGCCTTGAGCGGTGATCTCCGGCTGCAAAAGCTCTCGGTGGATGGCCGGCCCTTCGGAGCGTTGGCAGCCACTGTCCGGGAACAGGGGAACAAGCTCCACGTGCAGGCGGAGTCGGATTTCACCGGAGCTCAAATCAGAATGTCGGCCGACGTCGTTCCGCGCGATCGGTTCCCGATCGACGGCCGTATCGAGTTTCGCAACGCGAACCTCTCCGCCGCATTCCAGGCGGTGCGGCCGGTCCGTCTTCCCGAAAAAGTGCCGGCTGATGGGGATATCACAATTTCGGGCGAGGCCCGTTCACTCGCGTCTCTCGTCCTGGCGGGGACAATCACAAGGCTCGAAGTGCCGTTGCCCCAAACCGCTGCCGCGGCGCGCATTCAATCTCTCCACAGCCCGGAGCCGGTGAAGTGGCGTCTGGCCGGCCGCCGGCTGGTTGTGGAAGCAGCCCACCTGGTCGGCGAGGGCACAGACCTTCGTTTCAGCGGAACGGCCAGTCTGGATGGTCCGATCAACTTCGGGGCCAAAGGCAGTGTGAATCTGGCGGTCCTCCCGGGGCTTGGGCCGAACGTGGACGTCCGCGGCGCGTCTGTTATCGACGCAGCGGTGACCGGCACACTGCGCCAGCCGGATATTCGTGGCAGCCTTGAAATCCGCGATGCCTCGGCAGGCTCGGAGAATCTGCCGGTCAGCCTCAGCAACGCCAACGGGACCATTTCCTTCTCCCGATATAGCGCGACAATCCAGAAGCTTACAGCCGAAGCTGGCGGCGGCCAAATCAGCTTTTCCGGCGATGCCACTTTTCTGCCCGCCCAGCCCTTCACCTATCGCGTAAGCGCCGAGGCGCACCAGGTGCGCCTGCGATACCCGAAGGGTCTTACCACGGTGCTGGAGGCGGCCTTAACCTTCGCCGGCACAGATCAGCAGAGCCTTTTGAGCGGCGACATCAAGGTGACTCGCTTCGGCACCAGGGCGTCGATGGATGTGGGTGCGCTCCTGGTAGCCCTGCGGCAGCCGACGCGCACGCCCAGCCGGAACGGCTGGCTGCAAGGCGCGCAACTGAACGTGGCGATCACGACCGCGCCGAATATCCGCTTCGAGACTTCGCTCGCTCGTAATTTCCAAGCTGACGCCAACCTGCGCTTGCGAGGCACGGTCCTGAACCCAGCTCTCTTCGGGCGGATCAATATCATCCAAGGCGACTTCGAGTTTCAGGGAACCCGTTATGCGATTAACCGGGGAGAAGTGACTTTCTCGAATCCGTTCCGCATCGAACCGATTCTCAATATGGATCTGGAGACCCGTGTCAGCAGCTACGACATAGTGTTGACGCTGTCCGGGCCCTTACAAAAGCTGAACGTCAGCTACCGCTCCGACCCCCCGCTTCCTTTCAGCGAAGTTATTACTCTTTTGGCTGTCGGACGAGCTCCCTCCACGGAGGGAACCCTGGCCGCCCAGCAGAATGCGCAAGCCCAATCGCTGACGCAACTCGGCGCCAGCACCGTGATTGGCCAAGCCATTGAGAAGCCCGTAACGGGCGGTTTGCAACGCTTTTTCGGCGTCAGCCGGCTGAAGGTCGATCCGGAATTGCTCGGCCCGGAGGGGAACCCCAACGCTCGAGTCACCTTGGAGCAGCAAGTCAGCAGAGACGTAACGTTCACCTATATCTACAACCTGGCGTCGGCCCAGGAACAGATCGTGCGCATCCAATGGGCGCTCAGTTCGCAGCTCTCTGTGATCGCGGTTCGCGACCAGAATGGCGTGTTCGGCGTCGATTTCTTGTATAGGAGGAGATACCGCTAGTGCCCGATTGGGAGCGATTGCGCGAAGAAATGGTGGAAAAGCAACTACGCCGCCGGGGCATTCGCGACTTCGCAGTACTCGAGGCCATGCGGCGGGTGCCCCGCCACGAATTTGTTCCCGGGCCCGCCGCGACCCAGGCTTACAGCGATGAGCCGCTGCCGATAGGCGCCGGCCAAACCATCTCCCAGCCGTATATGGTAGCCGCCATGGCAGAGGCGCTCCATCTGAATCACTGTGAGCGGGTGCTGGAGATTGGCGCCGGATGCGGTTACCACGCCGCCGTGCTGGCGGAACTGGCGGCCGAGGTTTTCACCATTGAACGCGAGCCGGAGCTGGCCCGGCTTGCCCGCGAAAATCTTTCGCGGCTGGGCTACAGCCGTGTCGTAGTCATCGAGGGCGATGGGTCTTTGGGGTATCCTGATGCAGCGCCCTATCAGGCGATCTCGGTGGCGGCCGGAGCTCCCGGAGTCCCCGCCCGGTTGTTGGAGCAACTGGAAGAAAACACGGGCCGGCTGGTGATCCCCGTGGGCTCGCTGGATGACCAGGAGCTCCGCCTTATTCACAAATTTACCGATGGGCTTCAGACTCGAGTCGTGAACTATTGCCGGTTCGTACCACTGCGGGGCATCATGGCCTGGCGTCTCAAGGGAACGCCGTGAAACACATCATCGTCGGCACGGCGGGGCACATCGACCACGGCAAGACAGCCCTGGTTCGGGCGCTTACCGGAACCGACACGGACCGCCTCGAAGAAGAAAAAAGGCGAGGCATCTCCATTGATATCGGCTTCGCCAGCCTAAGGCTGGCCAGCGGCGGGGAGCATCACGCCGCTTTCGACCGCGGCGCCAAAAACGGGGCCGAGATCGAGCTGGGGTTTGTGGATGTGCCCGGCCACGAGCGGTTCGTGAAGAATATGGTCGCCGGCATTGCCGGCATCGATTTGGTGCTCTTTGTTGTGGCGGCGGATGAATCCATCAAACCGCAGACTCGGGAACATTTCGACATTTGCCGGCTGCTCGGCATCCGCCATGGCATTGTCGTGCTCACCAAAACCGATCTGGCCGACCGCGAGCTGATCGAGCTCGTCAAGCTGGAAGTGGAGGAATTTACCAGGGGCTCCTTTCTGGAAGGCGCGCCGATCGTCCCCGTGAGCTCGCGCACGGGAGAGGGAATCGAGCGTTTGAAATCCGAGTTGCACAGGATGGGGGAGGCTGTGCAGCCGAAAGACGCCCGGCATCACTTTCGAATGCCCATCGACCGGGTATTCGTAATTAAGGGCTTTGGCACAGTGGTGACCGGCACGCTCATTTCAGGGACGGTGGAGAGGGAAGCCGAAGTGGAAATCTATCCGGTGGGCCTGCGAGCCCGGGTGCGCGGCATCGAAGTGCATAACCAGCCGGTGGACCGCGCCTGCGCGGGCCAGCGCACGGCGCTCAATCTGGCAGGCGTAGAGAGCAGCGAACTCGCGCGGGGAATGGTGGTTGCGGCCGCGGGAAGGTTCCGGCCGACGCAGCGGATCGATTGCGTAGTGGATCTTCTTGCCTCCGCCCGTCCTTTAAAGCACCGTGCCCCCGTCCACTTCCATACGGGTACGGCCGAGGTGGAGGCGGAATTTTATCTGTTTGGGAAATGCGCTCAGCTTGCTCCCGGCGTGCGCGCTTTCGCGCAAATCCGGCTAGGCGCGCCGGTTCTGGCGCTTCCTGGAGACCGCTTTATCATCCGCCAGTTCTCGCCGGTCGTCACCATCGGCGGCGGCGTTGTTCTGGACAACCTGGCGGCGAAGCATCGCAGTGGAGAGCCGGTTGAGGACCGCCTCAGGCTGCTCGTAGAGGGGGGGCCGTGCCGCACGTTGGAATTTATTTTGGCTGAGGCCAACTCGGGTCTGGGCCTGCACGAGATCATCACGCGCACAGGCTGGCTCGAGAGCGAAGTGGAAGCGGCCGCGGCGGAAGCCGTACGTGTTGGACTCGCCGAACGCATCTCGGAAGCGCCTCTCTGGCTGGTCCACCGCGATCAATTCGCGGCTGCCGCGGGCCGTACTGTAGCCATGCTCGAACGCTTCCACGCCGAAAATCCCCTCGTCCCCGGGCCGGGGAAAGAACTTCTCCGGGCGAGTCTTTTTCCCGGCGCTCCGCCGGCTTTCCTCGACGCGTTGCTGGAGCGGTTGCAGCGCGACCGCCAGGTGGTGATCGAAGGCGATGTGGTTCGCCTCCGCTCGCACCAGATCGTGCTGAATGAAGAGGAAAGCCAGGCGCGTGAAAAAATCCTGGCAGCATTCGAGCAGGCCGGGCTGACTACTCCCGGAGTGGACGACGTGCTGGGAAAAGTACCCGTGGAGCGACCGCGCGCGCAGAAAATTTTGCAAATGCTTCTCCGCGAGCGCCTTTTGATACGGGTGGCGGAGGGCTTGGTATTTCATGCCAGCGCTATCGAGAGCCTGAAAGAAATGCTCGCCCGCCAGAAAACGAAATCAGACCGCTTAACGGTGCCTCAGTTCAAAGAGCTCACCGGCATCAGCCGCAAGTACGCCATTCCTTTGCTTGAATTTCTGGACCGAGAGAAAATCACCCGCCGATCCGGCGACGAAAGAATTATTCTTTAGACTCCTTCGCCCTCCCAGGATTTCTGCGGAATCCATCATGAAAGATCCCCTTGCACGCCGAGTCGCCGCGCGTGCAAAGGCCTACAATTCTAGCGAAAGTAAATGCTTATGAGCACTCCGCTTTCCCAGCCATAGCGCCTTGCCTTCTGGCTGCGGACGCACCGCCGCGGCCCCAGAATGCCTAGCCCCGGAGGCCTTTTGGCACGCAGGCCCGCGCACATAGCCTTCTGATCACCGCTATTTTCGCAATGGCAGCGTCAGTCCGCCGTCCGGAGACTAATTTCCAGAAAGGCTTATTCGGCGGCTTCTTTACGGCGCTGCTCAAAGATCCTTCGGGCTTCGGCGAATTGGGCCAGCACATGTTGGCGCTCTTTATCCGAACGCCACCCGGAGTGCTGCCCAGCCTGGCGGGTAATATCATCGATCCATCGGATGAAGTATTGCGCGTCCTCCGCCGAGCGGATCGGCCGTCCGCCGCAAATCACATAAATCGGGCTCGTTTCTGCATAAGGGAACAGATCATCAATGGGTCTTTGGGGCTGACCGCCATGGGCGCGCAGCGTGTACCACCCGCTGTGCGAGACGCGTACAGCGGTGTTGATTTCCGCGGCCGATCCTTTACCATCGAGCGGCATTGATTGAATGACATTTCCATTGTTGATGATTTCGAGCTTCTCCAGCGGAACAATGGACTCGACTTTCCCACTGAACTGCAACACGGCGCCCTCGGCAGGCAGAGAGATTTCGTCGCCCGGCATCCGGCCATTCACATGAAAATCCAGCAGTGGCCCATTGGTAAAGAACGTTCGGCCTTCCCGAAAGGCATCCACCCAAGCCGAATAATCGAGCTTCGGACCTAAGTAGGCATACGTTCGGTCAGAACCCATGATCGGCGTCCGGTGCAGGCTGAGGATCGAGTCTTCGCCGCCCGTGCCTGAGAGCCTGAATCCGCAATTCAGTGCGCGGTGCCACACCGCAGTAGTATTTTTCTGGTAGGCGGCTCCGGTCAGCACTTCCAGGTAATCCGTCACGCCCAGCGCCAGATCCACAGGAAAGCCCCGGGACGCGGCATAGCCCGCTTTTTCGGGGTCCCTCGTCCAGGGATGAACGTAGCCGGTAAGCGCTCCCTGGGCTTTTGCGATCTGAAAGATGTCGGTATTGCTCGGATACAGGCTTTCGATCGCCGTGCCCTCATAGCCGGTGGTGAACGGCGAAATGAGATGCTTGGCCAAATTCACGAAAGACACATGGCCGTAAAAGGGCGGCCGGTACTCTTCGTTGAAAAATAGCAGGCGCTGCGGCGTCGAGCGGCGATCCACACTGCCAGTGAAGTATTGATAATCGAAAATGCGATTGTCTTTGTTGCAGATCTTGTCTTCGATTACGTCGATATCCTCGGCGGACGCCATCAGCATCATGTTCTCGGGGGTGTTGAGCAAATTGCCGCCGTAGTTCATGTGGACGTGATTGCTTCCGCTGTACCATCCCTGCGATTTCCAGTTCGTCATCCGCGATAGCGCAAGATCGACGTGCCTGTATTCGCCCGGCCGAACCTCAATGCTTTGGCTGGCCGGGCGGTATTCGAAGCCTTTCACGGCCTCGATAGCGAGCCTGCCCGGCGGCACTTGCATCACACTGCGCCCGGCAGTGTGAAAAAAATGTTCGCCGAGTCGCTCACCCACACGCTGGTAAGCATCGGGCGGTGCGTAGGTCTTGCCGTCGGCGGCCCGGGCATAAACCCGCGCGGCGGCAAGCTGCCCGGAGGACGCATCTTTCACCGTGATCTCCACCGTTCCCATCGGCCGCCGGTACACTTTGCGCCGGATTTCGATTTTTCTTTCCTCGCCGCCGAAAGTCTTGAGGAGCCGCAGCTCCGACAGGCCGTTCTGGTTCGATACGTAAACGATCCATTCGCCATCCGGCGACCAGCGCGGCTCAAAGTGGTCCCAGGCGCCAAAAGTCAATTGATATGGCTCGCCCCCCTCTACAGGAAGGACATACAGGTTGGTGAACTGGGAGCCGCGATGTGAGCTATAGAGAATGCGCTTGCCGTCGGGAGACCATTGCGGGCGCGTGCGATAGAGCGTCTCCTCACGCAAGATCAAGCGCGCGCCGGCCATCGCGTCTGGCTTCACAGGCATGCGCCAGATGCCGCCCGAGCCCAGCGGAATGCCGCGGTTCGAAATGGCGATGATCTCCTTGCCATCGGGAGACCAAGTGGGCTCGATGTGGGAATCGTAATCGCTGAAATACAGGCGCGGCCGGCCGAAGCGGTGATCGGCGGTGATTTGCACAGGGGCGCCTGGCGCGCCGTTGTTTACGGGCATCACGTAAATGTTGAACCAGCCGTTCGGCGCGGTGGACACATAGGCGAGTTGTTTGCCGTCCGGGGACCATGCGGGGTCCACATTCACCGAGTCGCCGCGCGTCAAAACGGTGCTCTCGCCGGTGCGCACGTTTAGCAGCATGAGGTGGATGGTCTTGCCGTCGTCCTCTGCCGTGTAGGCGATCCATCGTCCGTCCGGCGACCACACAGGCGAAGAGTCGTAGGTGCGGTTCGCCGTCAGTTCGTAAGCGGTTGTGTCCCCAACGCGGATCTTCCAGATGGATCCGGACATGGCGAACGCAATCTCTTTACCGTCGGGAGACCACGCCGGACGCCAGGGAGTGCTCGATGCGGCAGGAAGGTAGTAATTGTGCATGTAATTGCCGCCTGTCCTGGCGGCGCGGAACGCGCGGGCGTCGTCCTGCGCCGGCGCAGCCCCGGCCGTCAGCATGAGGAGAATCGCAATCCAAAAGGCAAAGCCCTGCCCCAAGACGGCTGCCGGCGAACGCCATCGAGAACGCCTGTGACCCGCCGCGGCCTCGGTAAACATGGCGCAGCCGGCGAGGTCGGGCTTTCCTCCCCTCGGGCCGCGCAGCCAGGACTTTCCACCGGCCGCGCCCGCGTCCGGCCGAGATGCAAACAAGCGCCCTTTCCACATAGCATTCCTCTCCAATGCCGCATAGTATAGCGGTTCGCACAAAAACGAACGGGGGCGCAGCGCCGTGCCAAGCCGCCTGTGACGGCAACCGCGCCGGTCAGTATAATTGGGCTTGCGACAAGGTCGTGCCGTCGCAGCGAATAGGGTGATATCGTAGGGAGTTGAAAAAGGCCGGGAATTCTGCGCGAGAAGGTAATCAGCTATGCAGATCATCCGCAGTCAAGAACCTTATGATGTGGTGGTAGTCGGCTCCGGAGCCGGAGGAGGCATGGCCGCCAAGGTGCTCACTGATGGCGGCCTGAAGGTCGCCATGCTCGAAGCCGGCGGGCCGCTGAATCCGGAGAAGGATTATTACGAGCACAAGTGGCCGTATGAGTTCGACCACCGCGGATTGCGGCTGCCCAAAGGGCGTTCCGGTTTCGCGGCTCCCAATCTGTTCACCGAGATCGACGGCGAGCCTTACACAGTGGCCCCGGGCGAGGAATTTCACTGGTTTCGGTCGCGGATCGTCGGCGGCCGAACCAATCACTGGGGCCGCATTTCGCTGCGCTACGCGCCTTATGATTTCAAGCCCTATTCCACCGACGGTTACGGCTTCGATTGGCCCATTACCTATGAAGACGTCGCCCCCTACTACGATAAGGTCGAGCGCTATATCGGCGTCTTCGGAACCAAGGAAGGAATTCCGACCGCCCCAGACGGAATTTTCCAGCCGCCGCCAAAGCCGCGCTGCACCGAAGTTCTTATCAAGCGCGCCTGCGACAAGCTCAAGATCCTTTGCATTCCCTCGCGGCTGGCCATTTTGACGAGACCGCTGAACGGCAGACCCGCCTGCCATTATTGCCAGCAATGCGGGCGCGGGTGCGTCACGGCAGCCAACTTTTCTTCGAGCCAAGTCTTGATTTTTCCGGCCCAAAAGTCCGGCCGGCTCACCTTGATCACCAACGCGATGGCGCGAGAAGTGGTCACGAACCGCGAAGGAAAGGTCACGGCCGTTTCCTATGTTGACACGAACACGCGCTCGGAAAAGCAGGTGCGCTGCCGCGCCGTCGTCCTGGCTGCGAGCGCTTGTGAATCAGCCCGCCTACTCCTGAACTCAAAATCCTCGCTGTTCCCCAACGGTCTGGCGAACGGGAGCGGAACCGTCGGCCGGTACTTGACCGATACGGTCGGCGCTCACGTGAGCGGAATCCTGCCGCAGCTCGCCGGCCTGCCTTCCCATAATCATGACGGCGTCGGGGGCATGCATCTTTATACGCCGTGGTGGCTTTATGAAAAGGATCGCAAGCCGGATTTTCCCCGCGGCTATCACATCGAATACAGCGGCGGCCCGCGCATGCCGGCAGTCGGAATGTTCCGGGGCGCGGCCGCCCGGCTGGAAGGCTACGGCGCCGACCTGAAGCGC
>DASREK010000249.1:0-7087 GCA_035652135.1 Bryobacterales bacterium
GATCCTGGGCCGGCGGTGGAATGTCGCCGGAAGCTTTTGCTGCACGAAATTGCGCCACCGTCGCAAAAGATTCAGCAGAATGAGTCCACGTTTCTCCGAAGTCGGAAGTCGTCCACACTTCGCCGCGGGAGGTGAGAACGATGAGCTGAGTTCCATCGGAAGAGAAGGCCACATCGAAGACCGGGGCGCTGGCCGGGCCCGCCAAACCCAGTTCAATCGCGTGGCCGCCCAGGGGCCGCCAGAAAAGCGGGCGTGGCGCCGGCGGCAAGGCCTGATTCTGCGCCCAACCTGCGGCGCATCCCAACAACAAGACCGTGAGCGCTGTTCTCCGCATGGTACTTAGTAAAAATCCTGCCTGGAGTTCAGCTAAAAATCAGTTGCATCTCTCTACGCGCTGCGATAGCCTCAGGGATCGGGGCTCTGTTTCCTTTGGACACAGCGCTATGGCCGCGCAGCCTAGATCATAGCGTATTGGGGCTGGAAAAATCGAGGGAAATCTCGATTTTTCAACGACTCCCGCTGTGGATGCGAAAGGGATAGGCAATTGCTGAGCGACTTACATGCTCGTGTCGGCGCTGCTCAATAACCGGAAGGCCTGGCTGGCCGTGTCGATTCTAGCCGCACTCGCAGCCCTCCCTGCTCCGGCGCGAGCCGATGGAGATCCGGGCACGGCGGCCAAGGTTGTGCAGGCCGAGGGGCAGGTTTCCGTGCTACGCAACAGCGAGCTTTGGGCCCTTTTTGCCGGCAACTCCGTACGGGTCGGGGAAACCATTGTTACCGGCGCGGATGGCTATGCCCGACTGGAAGTCACCGATGGCAGCTCGTTTGAGGTATATCCCAACTCCCGGGTGGTATTCCGCTCTAACCCTGGCAATTTGCGGGAGTTACTGGAAGTCTTTCTCGGCAAAGTCAAAGTCCACATCCAGACCTTGGGCGGCCGCCCCAATCCTTACCGCGTAGAATCGCCGACGGCCGTGATTTCGGTGCGAGGCACGGTTTTCGAAGTCGCCGTGGAGTCCGATAATGTTACGTGGGTAGGTGTGGATGAAGGATTGGTGATGGTGGAGCATCGGCTACTGCCCGGCAAAGCCGTGCCGCTGGCCCCTGGCGAAAGCCTCCAGATCTTCCCGAACGCCTCGCTGGCTGCGGCTGGAATTGATAAGGCTCGTCTTGCGATCCGGATCGCCGATGCCGCCCGAGAAGCGCTCTACGTGTTGCGAACGGTTGGCGTCGGCGGCAAGAACGGCGGAAAGGGTCTGCCGGGCCCGGCCCCCGGTCCCTCGCCTTCCCCGCTTCCGACGGACAAGCAGGCGCCGCCTCCGCCACCGCCGCCTCCCCCGCCCCCGAGTGGTCCCTAAGATGCCGCAGGGCCAGCCCCCGGTCGAAGAACCTGATATTTATCCATACATCGATCTGAAGCGGGCCCGCTTGTGCCTGGACTGCGAGATGATTTTCGACGCCCCACAGTGCCCGGCCTGCGCCAGCGAGAGCTTTGTTCCCGTGACACGTTGGATTCGGCCCTCGGAACGCGAAATCAGCGAGCGCACTCAGCCCCATCCTCCCAGCGCGGCAAACGCAGCGCCTCCGTCGAAGCCCTCCAAGCGCCTGTTGAAGAAATCTCTGTATGTGGGTTTGAGCGCTTACGGTCTCTGGAAAATGCTTTT
Organism: Bryobacterales bacterium; assembly: GCA_035652135.1. Classification (GTDB taxonomy): domain Bacteria; phylum Acidobacteriota; class Terriglobia; order Bryobacterales; family JACQDG01; genus DASREK01. The sequence continues at coordinate 1,665 of DASREK010000249.1, forward strand.
TGAGCCGGCCAAGCCACGGCGCCGCCGGCAACCGCCGCAACCTACGGAACTGGCGCAAAAACCAGTAGCCGGCGGCCGGACCAAGGCTGGCAGCGACTCTGCATGACGCAGCCGTGCAGGAGAAGGCTTCCCCTTCAGCGCTGCTGCGTGCAAGCGGGCGGCGGAAATGCGCGGCTGCAAAACAGCGCGGATGGGTAAATCAGTAGCCCAGTGGAAAAGAGCCAGAGAGGCGCGGCTGGCGCCGCCGCACGCTACCAGCGCGGTTCGCGCGGAGGCCGGCCCCCGCCCCGGTGGCCGCCTCTTTCGTTCCTGCCCCGCCGATCGCCGAAGCCGCCTCCGGGATGGAAGCCTGCCCCCCGATCCGCCTTGGGACGGGCTTCATTCACGTTGATCGAGCGGCCCTGGAAATCTTTGCCGTTCAGAGCAGCAATTGCTTTCTGGGCATCGTCCGATGACATTTCCACAAACCCGAAGCCGCGCGGCTTGCCGGTGTCGCGGTCGGTCATGATCTGAGCGGACTGCACTTCGCCAAACGGTTCGAACAGCGAGCTCAAATCCGTATCCGTGGCGCTGAAGGGAAGGTTGCCTACGAAAATTCTCAAAGTGTTTCTCTCCAAATGGGCCAGAGCCTGGGGCTCCGGCAAAGGACAGGTCTATTGTTTTGCTCCTCGAAAGAAGGCTGACCAGCGGCGGTTCAGAATTGAGCACCTCCCGCGGCAACCGCGCCGTGCTTCACTGACAAGAGCGGAAAGCTGAGTCGCTAGCGAACGCTTATTCCGAAGCTGTCCGCAATCATGGTAGCACAAATAAAAGTTCCAAGAACGTCAGCGCAAGCGCGGATCTTGCAGAATTGCAAGAATAAACACTTGTCCCTGCAAGGGCGGGGAGGATTCCACTGTACCTTCCGCAAGCCGCCGGAAAATCTTCTCGAAGAACGTGCGGGGGATGGATTGATTTCCAGTATTGACAACGATATAGGTCTTGCCGTAACGGTACGTGAAGGAAGCTCCCTTTGACGTCCGGAACTCCGCGCCTTCGAAGGCAGCGACCTTTTGCCATATCATGTCGAAAGCGGGGTCTCGCATGATGGACGATCTTAACAAATGGAGAACCGGCCGAGATTTGCTTCGCGCACCAGTTGGAATCTGGAGCTGAACCCCCTGGCGCAGGCGCTGGAAGCACGGCGGAAATCCGGCCGGGAGATCCTCGACCTGACCGAATCGAATCCCACGCGCTGCGGGTTCCAGTACGACGGCGATTCGCCTCTTCGAGCTCTCACTGATCCACGGGCAATGTTCTATGAACCGCACCCTCGCGGACTGCTCCCTGCGAGAGAAGCCGTCGCTCGATATTATGCCGAGCAGCGTGCTGCGGTCCGCCCGGAGCACATCGTGCTCACATCGGGCTCCAGCGAGGCGTACAGCTTTCTTTTTCGCCTGCTCGCCGAACCCGGCGATAACGTGCTCGTTCCCCGGCCGGGCTACCCGCTTCTTGAATTTCTCTCTCGCCTCAATGATGTTGAGCTGTCAAGCTACCGCCTCATGTACCACGGAAACTGGGAGATCGATTTTGATTCACTCGAGGCGGCCGCAGACGAGCGCACGCGCGCCGTGATCGTTGTGAACCCAAACAATCCCACCGGATCCATCGTCCGGCCTTCCGAGCGTCTAATGATCGAAGATTTTTGCCGGCGCCGCGGCCTGGCGCTAATCTCGGATGAGGTCTTTCTGGATTACACGTTTCCCGAAGCCGCCGGGGCGGCCGGGACCTTCGCTGGAACCAGCGGCTGTCTGGCGTTCGCTCTGAATGGTCTTTCCAAAACGGCCGCTCTCCCGCAGATGAAGCTGGGCTGGATCGCCGCGGCCGGCCCCGCCGGCCTGGCGGAGGAAGCGCTGGACCGGCTTGAAGTAATTGCAGATACCTATTTGTCCGTGGCCACTCCGGCGCAATGGGCTTTACCGGAGCTGCTTGCCGCGCGGCGTCGCATACAGCGTCAAATTCTGGATCGTATAACCGGCAATCTCCACTGCCTCGATCAACTGCTGAGCCGGCAGTCCCTGTGCGCCCGGTCGAACATCGAGGCCGGCTGGTCGGCGATTCTCCGAGCGCCCGGAACGTTGAGCGATGAAGAGCGGGCTCTCGAGCTGCTCGATAAAGACGGAGTGCTGGTCCATCCCGGTCATTTCTTCGATTTCGGCGGCGAGGGATATCTGGTTGTCAGTCTGCTGCCGCCGCCTCTCGTATTTCGGGAAGGAATCTCACGAATGCTCGCCCGGATCACCGCGTGATGCCGGCGCGCTTTACGGCGGGCGAATCAGGTTGAGCGTATGCCGTAAAAAGCGAATGGATTTGCACAAGCATGCAGGCAGCTAGATTTCATCCACGCGCTTGCCCTGCACCGCTGCCCTGACGGCGGCCTCCATAACCAGTTCCGCCAGATGTGTGGTCGCCTGGTTCACTTTGCCGATTTGGGCACGGATCAGCAGGGCGTCTTCGGAATAGTACGCGAGCTGGAGCTCGTTTAGCGCGGTTTGAATCGCCTGCCGCTCTTCCTCGCCGACATCGAACCACGCTTCGTGGCTCATGGCTTTCTCGGTGGCGGCGAGGATTCTGTCTGCTTCGAGGCGCGCTTCCACGAGTTCCCTCTGCCGGACGTCGGCTTCGGCCTGATCGACTGCTTCGGCGATCATGCCCTCCACTTCGTCATCGGTAAGGCCGTAGGAAGGCTTCACTTCTACCGACTGCTGGCTCCCGGTATGCAGATCGCGGGCCGTGACGTTCAGGATGCCATTGGCGTCGATGAGAAAACGCACTTCGATCCGGGCCAGGCCGGCCGGCAGCGGATCAATCCCTTTCAGCTCGAACCGCGCCAGACTGCGGTTGTCGGCCGCCATCTCGCGCTCCCCCTGCACCACATGGATGACCACATTGGTTTGCCCGTCAACGCCAGTGGTAAACACCTCGGCGGCGCTTGCGGGAATCGTCGAGTTGCGATGAATCAACGTGGAAACGACGCCGCCCAGCGTCTCGATCCCCAGCGACAACGGCGTGACGTCGAGCAACAGCATGTCCCGCTGAACACCGGCCAAAATGCCTGCCTGCACGGCGGCGCCCAGGGCGACGACCTCTTCGGGGTTCAGCTCGATGTGCGGCTTTCGCTGGAACATGAGCTCCACCGCCTGGCGAACAAGCGGAATGCGGGTGGAGCCTCCGACGAGCACAACCTCGTCGATCTGCCGGATGTGAACGTGCGCGTCTTCGATCGCCTGCCGGCAGGGATCGATGGTCTTTTCGACAATGCCGGCGATCCATTTTTCGAAAAGCGGCCGGTCAATCCAACGGCGGTAATGGCGGCCTTGCCAGGAAAATCGAATTTCCGCCTGCTTCTCGGTGGATAAAGCATGTTTCGCTTCCATCACGGCCCGGCGCAGTAACTGGACAGCGATCGCGTCTCCGGAGAGGTCTTCCGCCCATTCGGAAGCCAAATCTTCGAGAGCGATTTGCACGAGCAGATTGTCAATGTCATCACCGCCCAAATGGGTATCGCCGTTGGTGGCGAGCACCTCGAAGATGCCGCCCTGCAGTTTGAGGATCGAAATGTCAAAGGTTCCGCCCCCCAGGTCGTAGACCGCGATAATGCCCTTCTTCCGCTGGTCGAGCCCGTAGGCCAGAGCCGCAGCAGTCGGTTCATTCACCAGCCGGAGTACGTCCAGGCCGGCGATCCTGCCGGCGTCTTTGGTCGCCTGTCGCTGGGCGTCGTTGAAATACGCCGGGACTGTGATGACCGCTTTGGTGACCGGAACGCCCAGGCAAGCCTCCGCATTGCGCCGGAGCCGGCGTAAGACGTGCGCGGAAATTTCCGGCGGAGTCAAAGTCCTGTCTCCCAAGGCGATCCGGATTACCGACTCGCTCCCCTCCGTTATGCGGAAGGGAAACCAGTGCAGTTCCCCGGCGACATCGGCGATTCCTTTCCCCATGAGCCGCTTTACGGAATAAACCGCGCGATCAGGGCGGGAAAGCAGGACCTCAGCGGCCGGGCGGCCGGCTGCCAGTTCTCCGCTGCCGGTCATAGCCACCACGCTCGGGACGATTCGTTCTCCACCTGGTCCAGCGATAATCTTGGGCCGGCTGGTTTCCATGCAAGCGATCAGACTATTGGTGGTCCCCAGGTCGATCCCTACGATCACCTCCGGGCTTTGAGTGTTCGAGTCGCGTTCGCGGAGATCAGTCATCAGTCAGAGCCGCCACGATATCCTGGAGCGCTTTTTCTATGTAGCTGCGGCGATCGAGAATCGTAGCAATCTCCCGAAGTTTTTCCGGCCGGCGGACGCGGTCCCATTCGGCGAAGCAGGCATTCAGTGAAGCATCCGTCTCCTGAAGCAAGGTTTCAAATTTTGCCTTCGCATGCGCCAAGCCACTGGCCGCCGATTTATCGCCCTGCCGGACATCATCCAGCAGCATTTGGATTTCGAATATCTCCTCCACCAACTCCGGCGGCGTGTTGCCGGCGCGTGGCTCCCGAGGATCGCGCCGCTTTCGCGGGATCCCCAACACATCGAGCAAGTGCTCAGCCCGCTTCACGGGGTCCTTGAGAGTCCGGTAAGCGTCGTTCAACCGGGCGGCCGCATTCTCTGCGATTTCCCGCTCTTGCCGGGAGCGATGGAAGTAAATATCGGGGTGCAGCCGGCGGCTCAGACTATAAAATTGCCGTTCGAGCTCCGGCAGGTCTACCTGGAGCTTATGGTCCAAAGCCAGATACTCAAAAAAATCACCCGAAGGTCTCTGCACACTCCCGCAATGATCGCAAAAGTGCAAACCCGCCGCTCGCCCGCAATTCCAGCAGGCAACCGATTTTTTCTCTTCGGAGGGAAGGGGAAAGGCCGGCATTCTGTACGCGCCGCCGCTTAAGCCACAAACGAGGTCCCGCAACTGCACGTCTTCTTGGCGTTGGGATTCTGAAAGGTGAACCCCGAGTGCATCAAGGATTCCTTGTAATCGAGCGTCAGCCCTTCCAGATATGCGTAACTCTTGGGATCGACAAAGATTTTGACCCCGTCGTATTCGAAAACGTTGTCGTTCGCCCTCGGCCGCTGGTCCAGCTTGAATTGATAGGTCAAGCCGCTGCACCCGCCGCCGACCACCGCCAGACGCAAGCCACCGCCCTCCTGCTTGGCCAGGATCTCTCGAATTTTTTCGACCGCTTTGGGGGTGACCTCAATCATGCCGATGGCTCTCCTTTGCTGCCGGCTTCGAGTGTCGCGCCTGCTGCGGCCTGTCTCGCGGCCCTCTTGGCTTTGTAATCGGCCACGGCCGCCCGGATAGCGTCCTCCGTCAGCACCGTGCAGTGGATCTTGGCGGGAGGCAGGCCCAGTTCATTCAAAATCTCTGTTTTTTGAAGCACCAAAGCTTCCTCCAGGGTCTTG
>DASREK010000250.1:0-13634 GCA_035652135.1 Bryobacterales bacterium
ACGATCACCATCCCCATTTTGATCGCGAATTGCACGGCGTCGGTAACCAGGACGCCCCACAATCCGGCGAGCGTCGAGATCGAGCAGGTGAGCGCAATCAGCCCGAGCACGGCCGCGATGGCTTGGACCTTGGTGATACCCAGAATGAGCATTAGGATTTTGACCATGGCCAGGTTGACCCATCCGAGGACGATGCAGTTGATCGGCACGCCCAGGTACAGCGCCCGGAACCCCCGCAGGAAAGCGGCGGGGCGCCCCGCGTAGCGAATTTCCGCGAACTCGACGTCGGTCAGCACGCCGCAGCGGCGCCAAAGGCGCGCGAAAAAAAACACCGTCAGCATTCCGCTGAAGACGAAATTCCACCATAGCCAGTTGCCGGCGATGCCCCCTTTGGCGACCATGCCTGTAACGGCCAGCGGCGTGTCGGCGGCGAACGTTGTAGCTACCATGGAAGTCCCGGCGAGCCACCAGGGGACATCGCGGCCGGAGACGAAAAATTCTTCCAGACTCCGGCCCGCGCGGCCCTTATAGTAGAGCCCTATGAGAAGGTTGAGAATAAAGTAGCCGGCGACGACAGCCCAATCGAGCGCAGTCAGTTGCATGAGGGTGCTCCGAAGAGCACTCCCTATGCTACCTCACAGTGACTATGGCGCTGTTGCTGGTTGAGCCGTTCATGGTGAATACCAGGGGAGAGTCGCCGCTGGGGGCGGCGCTCGGAACAACGAGATTCACTTGCAGAACTCCCACCATGCCCGGAGCGAGGCCGACGAACAAAAGTTTCGCCGGCGCCCCGCCAATCGTGGCCTGGGCCGGGAACGGGGCGCGGGACAAAGGACGGTCCAGGGCTGCGGCGCCAGTGGGAACCGTGGGAGTGACTACCCCCTGTCCGGTCATGTAGACGGTCAGTGCGCTGCCGTGGGCGGCTGGATTCTCCGGAGAGTTGACGGTTTCATCCTCATTTACCGCCACCGCGCGGTTGGCATCGTAAGTGAAAATTCCGAGCGAGGCTGGCGCGAGCGAAACCGTTTGCGGGTCGCTCAGTGACCCGTTGTTGTCTACCGCCACTAAAACCTGAGAGCGGCCGAAAGCTTCAAAAGGAAGCTGGAAATTGATTTGGGAGTCGCTGACGTAAAACAGCGGAGCTTCCGCGATCAACGCGCCGGAAGTGTCATTGACGAGCACCCGCGTGCCCTGCAATCGCGTGGGCAGCGAGGAAGTGCCGGGGAGGAACGAAGCCGTTAACGATGGTCCCGCTGACAGGCCCGTCCCGAAGATCGTTCCCAATGCGCCGGCTGCCAGCAGTGGCTGATAACTTGCCGAGTTTACGATGCCTCCAGGATAGATCCGGGGGATCATGCCCGCCTGCTGGTTGACCGTCAGATTCACGGCGACCGTGCGAGGATCGAGCGATGTGCCTGGAGCCGTCACGGTCACCTGGCCTGTGTAAGCGCCGGGAGCCAGGCCGGTGATGTCCGCCCAGATCTTCAGCAACAGGGGCGTGGTTCCGTTGGCGGCGGAAACACGGAGCCAGCTTCCGCCGGAGGCCGCTACTGTAAAATTCAGCGGCTGGCCGCCGCCGATCGACGTAATCCCCAGCGAGGTCGAGGGATTCGAACTCCGGGCCACCGCCTCCAGCGAGAGCGCCGAAGGGCTGGCGCTGAGCGCCGGCGGGGCGGGCGTGATCGGGCTGGGCATCAACCAGAAGTTATCCAGGCCGTCGGACTCCGGGCCGCCCGATTGCTGGGCGCTGATCTCGATCCGTTCCACATTGGCCAGCGCCTGAACAAAGGCCGTCGCGCCGGAGACGCGCTGCCAGATAGAGTCTTTCAGCGGGGCGACGTAATGGGTCCAAAGTCCTGTGGGAGGCACAGGCCCCGTCCACACGAATACCGAGTCGGCGGCAACTAAACGAATCTGAACGGGCTTGCTCGCCCCGGAGCTGGACAAGTGCAAATAATCAAACTCGAACTGCGGGCTGGGCAGGCCGGTATAATCTCCGAGGAAACGGTCGGGCGCTACCAGAGCGTCCGGATTGGCTCCGCCGGAGCTGTTCAGGCGGATATATCCGGCCGGATTCCCGTCAAAGGCCACCCATCGGAATGTCGAATCGGCATTCCCGGCAGTGGCGCCGGCCAAATTCGAAGCCGGATAATTGCGAGTCCAACCATCCACGCCCGAGGCAAAGCTGGTGTTGCCGGCGGCGACAGGTTGTATGGGGCCGGTCCCGCGCGATAAGAGCGCAAAGTTATCGATTCCGCTGGATCCGCCGTGAAACGTCAGATTCGCCAGCACCTCGATGCGCTGAACGTTCGATAGCACGGTTGCCAGGCTGGCATCGCCGGTGAGCCGGTTCCAAAACTCCTGCTTCAGAGCAGCCGTGTAGTGGGACCAGATATTCGATTCGCCCTCGCAGTCGTATTTATTTGTAACGGGATTCAGCACCAGCCGCACGCACGGATTTACGTTGGACACAGGCGATGGCGGAATTGGCCCTTGCCAGCTATATGCGGTGTTGGCGCCGAAGATCCGGATTTCCACCGAATAGACCGTCTCGGACCCCGTTAACTGGACGAAATCAAACTCGAAGCGCGGGTCCTCCAGACCCGATAGATTGCCGAGAAATTTCGCTGGGGCCACGAACGCGCCTGCGGCCAGGCTCTCGGCCTGATAGTAGTGGGCAAAGCCGCCCGTATTGCCCCCGGTCGAATCCCATACCAGCGTCGAGGCAGGGTCGCCCTGGCTTGCTCCGGGCAGGCCGCCGGTGCTGGTGTTGGCGGTCCAGCCGTCGAGATCCTTATCGAATGTAGACATTGCCACTACGCGCACGGGCGGTATGGAGCCGCCTTCGACGGTAGCCGTGATACTGGCCTCGACCCGGATGTCGGTCGAGTTCACCAGGAAGGCAATGTAGTAAGTGCCGCTTTGCAGCGGCGGGGAGCTTTGGGGAGTGACAACGATCTCTTTGTTGCCGGGGCCGCCGCTGGTTCGATAATCGTAAAGCAGCGGGCCGGTTCCTGACATTCCGACCTCCGCGTTGTAGCGCACAAGCAGGTCGACGTCATAGAAAAGGGAGACCGGGGCGAAGTCGATCGTCAGCTTGGTGGATCCCGGGGGGACGTATATCGAGTATCCAAGGTCTCCGTTATAAAATGTGCTGGCGGTCTCTGGCTGGGGCAGCAAAAATGTATACGGTACGCCGTTCGTCAACAAAACATAGGCTCCGCCGGCCGGCGCCAGCAGCAGCGCCAAAATCAAAGCGGTGATAATTCGCTTTCTCAAGAAGCCCCTCCACCAACCTTCATCGGCAAAAAGATCTGGCTCAGCGCATATTACTCCGCTACCGATGGTGCAGTATTGAGGTACTTGCCGGAAATCCGGCGTTCACACTAGATAAACCGGAGTTTTGACCTAACTGGAGGCGCACAGCGTTTTGGCTGGCCCGCTCGGGGGCTGTTACCATGGGGCGAATGATTATTGGACTGACCGGCACCAATGGAGCGGGCAAAACAACCGTCTGCGAACACCTGAAAAGGCTTGGGTTTGCATATTACTCCCTTTCCGACGAGATCCGCGCGGAACTGGCGCGCCGCGGCCAGCCGGCCACACGGGAAAACCTGATCGAGATGGGCAATCGCCTGCGCCGCGAGGGTGGGCCGGCCATTCTCGCCGAGCGTGTGAAAGCGAAGCTCGAGCCGGGCTGCAATTACGTAGTCGATTCGGTTCGCAACCCCGCCGAGGTCGAGGCTTTGCGGCGGCTGCCCGATTTTCACCTGCTGCACGTGGATGCTCCGATCGCCCTGCGGTACGAACGCGCCCGCGCCCGCCGCGATGCGCGCGTCCCGGCCACATTCGAGGAATTCGTGGAGCAGGAAGAGCGGGAAATGCACAGCGCCGATCCCGCCTCCCAGCAGTTGCGCGCCTGTTACGAATTGGCGGACGAGCGCCTGGTCAATGCGGGGACCAAAGAGGAGCTGCTCGCCCGCCTGGATGAGCTGGTTCGGCGTTGGGCCATGTCGGCCAGGCGCCCCGATTGGGATGAGTACTTCATGAGTATTGCCCGCATCGTCGCCTCGCGGTCCAACTGCATGAAGCGGAAAGTCGCCGCGCTGATTGTAAAAGACCGCCGTATCATTTCCACCGGCTACAACGGCACGCCAAGGGGAGTGAAGAACTGCAACGAAGGAGGCTGCCCGCGCTGCAACTCTCTGGCGCCCAGCGGTACAAATCTGGAAGAGTGCTTTTGCTCGCACGGCGAGGAAAACGCCATTGTGCAGGCAGCGTACCACGGCATCAGTTTGAAGGACTCCACTCTGTACTCGACTTTCTCCCCCTGCCTGATATGCACGAAGATGATCATCAACGCTGGCATCCGTGAAGTGGTCTATAACATGGATTATCCGTTGAACGAGAATGCTCTCCGGCTGCTGGCTGAGGCCGGAGTCGCCGTTCACCAGGCGGGCAGCGGCAGGAGCAGCGCGGCGGGCTGAACTTTCCGGAAACTGTCGCTTTCTCGGCGGCTCCCTTCACCGGCTGGCGTATCGAAGGCGGTTCTCAGGTCAGCGACAACCGTCGTCTCCAGCGCGGTTAATGGCTTCAGGAGAATAGATCCATCACGGGCTTGCCTTGGCCGTCTTTCGTGACATGAAATGGGCGCTGCTCGACCTCGTATGCCAGATCGGGCGGAATGCCCAGGGCGTGGTAGATTGTCGCGTGCAGGTCTTCGATCGTCACCGGCTTTTCCACGATTTTGCAGGGCCGCTCGTCGGCGGTCTTTCCGTAGAGAAAACCTTTTTTGAAGCCGCCGCCGAATGCCAGCACGCTGCACGCTTCGGTGAAGTGCCGGTGCATGCCGTAATGCTTCGGCTCGGTCATGATGTCCGGCTGATGAATGGAAGCCTGCTCTTGGACGCGCTTATCCGGCTTGCCCTCCACCATCATGTCCCGCCCGAACTCGCTGGCCACCAAGACGAGTGTTCGATCGAGCAGCCCGCGCTCTTCCAAATCGAGCACAAGCTGCGCCACCGGCGCGTCAATCATTTTCTTCAGGCCGATCATGCGCTCATGGCCGTTCTCATGGGTGTCCCAATGGCGGAAGGGGACGTATTCGGTGGTCACCTCGATGAAGCGCGCGCCGGCTTCCGCCAGCCGCCGGGCCAGAAGACAACCCAGGCCGAAGCGTCCCGTGTTGTAGACGTCATAGCTTCGCTTCGGCTCGAGCGATAGATCAAAAGCCTTGGCCGCCGGCGAGTTCAGAAGCCGGTGCGCATTTTCCACTGAGCGCAGCAGAGATTCCTGCTGGTAGCCGCTTCCGTACCGGAGAATCGGGCTGCTGGCCACCAGACGGCGGTACCTCTCGTAACGCTCGCGAAACCTTGCCTGTGTCAAATGAGCGGGACGAACCGTCGCCGCCGCATCTTCCGGTTCCGGAATCAAAAAGGGTCCGTATTCAGTCCCGAGAAAACCGGCTGTGTGAAACGCCTTGAGGCCGTCGCTTTCGCCGCCCATTTCCAGACGCTGCCCGATGTCAATGAACGCTGGAACGTCCGGGTTCTTTGGGCCCAGAGTCCGGGCAATCACAGCGCCCAGGTGGGGCGCAGCGACGGACTGTGGCGGGGGGTATCCGGTATGCCAGTGGTATTGGTGCCGCGCGTGCAGAATGTGGCCCAGGTCGCCCACGCGGTGCGTGCGGATCAGCGTAGCGCGGTCCATTACTGAACCAATTCGATCCAGACCCTGCGAGATCTTGATGTTGTCTACAACCGTATCAATCGCCGGAAACGTGCTCAGCACACGACTCGACGGCAAGCCGGGTTCGAAAGGCGTGTACGCCTTCGGATCAAACATTTCCGTCTGCGCCATGCCGCCCGCCATCCAGAGCAGAATGAAACAATCCGCTCGTGGCGGAATCCTCGGCTTCTGTTGCGGCCACAACGGCCGCGGCTCGGCGCTCATCAGCGCAGCGAGTGCGGCGCCGGCCGAGGAGCGCAGAAAATGCCGCCGGCTCAGCCCTTTGAATATCTCGTTGGCCACGTTCTCCATCGTCGCAACCTCGAATTAGCAGCCCATCAATTGATGAATTGAAACTCCGGAGAGAGAAAAACGCTCCAGAGCAGATCCTCCAAACCTTCGGAGGTAAGTTTTGGCGAAAGAAATTCTAAAGCCGTTTTTCGCTCTCCCGCGTTCGGCTCGCGGCCCAGCGCATGACGATAAATGCGCGTCACCAGTGCTTCGGGATCCCGCTCAATCGGGGGAGCCGCCACAGGCGCTCCAGGGGCTACGCGCACGAGTTGCCGCCGGTCCGGTGCTTCGGTGAACACGAAAAATCGGACGCGCGGATTGATTTCGTCCGTGCGGCATTTCTCATCGAGACCCACGGTGGCCCGGAAACGCGTAAAGCCCCTGCCGGCGATGTCGTACACCAGTTCCGAGGGCGTTGCTGCTGTGACGGCGTCCGAGTAAGTCTGGGTCCCAATTCGAAGCGGCCCTCGGGTGAACTTGGACCTCGTTTCGAGAGCGGTCAAACGCGTCACGCCGCCCGGCGAGACCAGCTCCGCATCGGCCCAGCCAGCGATGACCCGGCTTGGGTCGTAGGAATCGATGTCTTCAATCAGCAGCCGAAGCTGCTGCGCGCCGGAAATATCGACATCCACAACCGCCCGCCCCGAGCGCATCTCGCCGCTGTCGAACAGATTGGGGGGCGCCGGCGGCAGCTCGCCCAAAATTCTCTTTGCGCCCCGGTGGATGAGGCCGGTCATGGTCTCGCCGTTGACGAGTTCCAGCGCCTGGAGCGTAGTCGGCTCGCTGTTACGCTCCGTGAAAACCTGATCGCGGATCGGCCGGCCGAGAGCGCGCGTAAGCGGGCTCGATTTCAAGCGCCATTCCCGCACATAGGTTCCGGCTCCGGCTTTGACGGGCGCCAGCACACGCCACTCTCCGGTGATGGAAGAGACGGCATCGGCGAATTGCTCGGCGGTGAGCCGGCGCTCCACGGGCCCACGGAAGGCATAGTTCTTATCTTCTCTGTTCGGTAGATGCACGGCCGGCAGTTGGTACGCCTGGGAGGTGAGAATTGTTTCCAGCAGAAACTTCAAATCGTAGTGGTGATCGGCGAAATCCGAAGCCAGCCAGTCGAGCAGGTCGGAGTCCCATGCCTGCGCAGCCATATCGTCTACTGGTTCGATCAGGCCGCGGCCGAAAAGCCTCTGCCAGATGCGGTTGACCAAGGTGCGAGGAAAGCGGCCGTTTTCCAGCGAAGTGAACAGCCGCGCCGCGGCCGCGCGGCGTTCCTCGAGGGATGCTGTGGCCTCCACGCCGCCAAGCTCCGGGAAGAGAAACTTCGGCGTGGATTTCTCGCTGGTTTTCACATCACAACGATAAACATCCATTTCCCCTCGAGGTGAGAAAAAGCTGGCGAGGCCGTAGGCGTCCTTCAGCTTCCAGTCGCTGATGAAGCTGTCGTGGCAGGAGTTGCATTTCAAGTTCACGCCCAGAAAGACCTGCGCGGTGTTCTGGGCCGCCTGCATCACCGGCGTCTGGCTGGCGCTGACGTCGCCGCGCCAGTTTACGCCCAACAGAAAGCCGGCCGGGTCATCCGGCCGGACCGGATTCAACAAGGCGCGGGCGAACTGATCATAGGGCATGTTCTCCCGAAGGGATCTGAGGAGCCAGCCGGTGATCGACTGGCGCATGCCTGCGTAATTCACGCCTTCATCGTTCCGCAGCAGGTCGTTCCAAAAGCTGATCCAGTGCTCGCTATAGTTCTCGTTGTTCCCAAGCAGCTCGCGAATCAGCCGCGTGCGCTTACCCGGCCGCGTATCGCCGAGGAACATGTCTAGCTGCTCCGGCGTGGGCGGCAGGCCCCACACGTCGAAGTAGGCGCGCCGCGCAAAAACGGCGTCTGGCACAGGCGCGGAAGGCGGATACGAATGGCGCGCCAAATAAGCGGCCACAAAGTGGTCTATTGGATTAGCTGAGCCGTGCAGAGAGCCTTTCGGCACTGCGGGCCGGCGCGGCGGAATGCCTGACGTCGCTTTGGTTTCCGGCGCGGCATTGCTGAGCGGCGCTCCCTGATCCACCCAGTCCCGGAGCGTCTGCATCTCTTTTTCATTGAGGTGATCCCCGGTGGCCGGCATAACCGGCGCGCGGAAGCCGGAAACGCGCTGGATCAGCAGGCTGTCCCTGCTATTTCCGGGCACGATCGCCGGGCCGCTCACGCCTCCTTTCAGGATTTCGGCCCGCGTGTGCAGGCGCAGCCCGCCTTCCGCCTTCTCGCCGCCGTGGCACGCTCCGCATTTCGCAGCCAAAATGGGCTGAACGTTATGGACGAAATCGACTTTCCGGGATTGCCCGGCTGCTTGCGCGCGGGCCGCGCCCGGCATGGCTAAGACGATCAGAAACGCCAGGAGCCGCCACATAGGCCTTGCAGGAATTATCGCACAGGCCTCTTAGCAGGGATATCTGAAAACGCTGTCCTATACTCCGCTCGGCTTGAGGCTTCCGCCGCCTCGAGGGACCCACAATTTCAAGGAGGGGGAATGAGCCGCCTGTCTCGATGTGTCTGGATTCTCGTCTTTCTTCTGGCCGCCGCCTCGGCGCAGGACCCTGCGCAGAATGTTCCCAAGCTTTCCGGCTTTACCTATTGGCCTGCCGCGAAGCTCAAGAGCTATCCATCGGTTCTCAAAGCCAAGGAGCCCACCGTGCGGGGCGCCACGAAAACGATGATGGCAGCCGAGCGCCTTGGCGATCACGGCGGGTATAGTTTCATGGAAGAGCGCCGTGATGTGGACGGCGTGCCGGAGATCCACGCGCATCTCGATGACATCTTCATCGTGCAGGATGGCGAAGCCACCCTTCTCTACGGCGGCAGAATCGAAGGCGGGGAGGAGCTGCGTCCCGGAGAGACGCGCGGCGGCAGGATCGTGGGCGGCACAATGCAGAAAGTAGCGGCCGGAGACATGGCCGTGATACCCGCCGGCATGCCGCACCAGACCATCGTGTCCAAGGGGAAGTCCTACACCTTCATGGTCATCAAAATTGAAAAGAAATAAGCGCCCGGGCTGCCGGGGAAGGCGCAGCCCAATTATCTCTCCTGGGCGTCCGCGAATTGGCGGCCGCCGGCGCGGCCGCATTCCGGTTTGGCGCTGCTCTGCCGGGCCGCCTCTCGCTTTGGAGGGCGGGGACGGCCGAAGCAACTAATCCAGTCTCTTTCGGAAACGCACGGCGCTCAGCCCCAGGATAGCGACTCCGTAAATGAGCAGCGCGGCCATCTGCGGCCATAGGACGGCCATTCCCACGCCCTTGAGAAAAATTCCGCGCACAATCTCTATAAAGTATCGCAGGGGGTTCAAATAGGTTAGGTACTGCACCGGGAGCGGCATATTGCGAATGGGGAATGCAAAGCCGCTCAGCATGAAGGCCGGCGCAGTAAAGAAAAACGACGACATTACGGCCTGCTGCTGCGTGCGCGAGATTGTCGAAAGGAACAGGCCAGCCCCCAAGGTCGTCAGCAAAAACAGAATCGAGCAGAAAAGCAGCAGCACCGGGCTGCCCCGCAGCGGCGTCCGGAAAATCAGCAACGCCGCGGAGATGACCAGCACCACATCAAACAAGCCGATGATGGCGAAGGGCAGAGTTTTGCCGATTATCAGCTCGATCGGCCGGATCGGCGTCACCATGAGCTGTTCCATGGTTCCAATTTCCTTTTCCCGCACGATCGCCTGGGCGGTCAACGACAACGTGACGATCATGATAATGTTCACCACCACGCCCGGTACAAAGTAGTTCCGACTCTCGAGGTCGGGATTGAACCAGACCCGCGTCCGGCTGGCTATGCTGGGCGCGCTGAAATTGGGAGCAGCCGCCGGCGAGCGCGCCATAATCCGCATATTCTGCTGCGCGAGCATGATCTTGCTGGAGTAATTCGCGATGACGCTGGAGGCGTAGCTGGAGACCAGCGAGGCAGTGTTGGAGTTCGCGCCGTCCACCAGAACCTGCACCGAAACGGGGCGCCCGCGCTCGATATCCCTCCCAAATCCGGGCAGCACACGAATCACCGCCTGCACGTGGCCGCGGTCCAGCAGCGTCTGCACCTGCTCTTCACTTGACGGCGCAGCCACGATCGCGAAGCGGGGCGATCCCTGAAAGCCGGCGAGGAGCTCGCGGCTCTGCGGGGTGCGGTCCTGGTCCATCCAGGCGATCCGGCTGTTTTCGATGTCCAAATTCACGGTGTATCCGTAAATTAACAGTTGGATGAGCGGAGGAATGAACAGTACACCGCGCATACGCGGATCGCGGAGCACCTGGATGAATTCCTTGCGGACAATATTGCGGACCCGCTCCCACATAAATTCAGGCCACTTTGGCGCGCAGCTTGCGCGTCGCGCCGACAAACACGGCGATTCCGAAAACCGCCAGGAAAACAATTTCGGCCCACAGAGTCCGCAACCCGATGCCTTTCAGAAAAATTCCCTTCAGAATCGTCACGAAATAGCGGGTTGGCGTTAGATAAGTGATCAACCGGATGGGCAGCGGCATGTTCTCGATGGCATAAATGAAGCCGGAAAGCAGCATCGCGGGCAAAAACGAACTCAACATGCCCAACTGGAACGCCATCATCTGCGACTTGGCCGCCGCTGAAATATAAATGCCCCAGAACAGGACTCCGCAAAGAAACAGGCAGCCGGTTGCCGCCAGAAGCAGAATGCTTCCGCGCAAAGGCACGCCGAAGAGGAACACGCCCACCAGAACCGCCACCAGTGCGTCCACTACTCCGACTACGAAATACGCCAGCATCTTGCCGAGAACCATTTCCGCCGGCCGCACGGGAGTCGAGAGCAGTTGTTCCATGGTCCCCATCTCCCATTCGCGTGCGATGGTAAGCGAGGTGAGCATGGAGGTGATGATCATCAGGATCACCGCAATCAGGCCGGGGACAATGTAATTCTTCGATTGCAGCGAGCTGTTGTACCAGACGCGCAAGCGGGCCTCGACCGGCGCGGAGAGCGTCACACCGCCCTTGCGGTTCTGCCCTTCCGAGCGCAATTGCAGGGAGTAGTTGCGAAGCACTGAGTCGGCGTAGCCCAGAGCGATGGAAGCCGTGTTGGAATCGCTGCCGTCCAGCAGCACCTGCACGCCGGCCTCTGCGCCGGAGCCGATACGCCGCGAATAGCCGCGCGGAATCGCCAGGCCCATCAGGATGCGGCCGCTGTCGATGCCTTGTTCCATGGCCCTGTAGTTGTCGACGAGGCCGGCGATTTGGAAGAACCGCGATCCTGCAAAACGCTGGATCAGCTCGCGGCTTTCGGCGCTTTGGTCGGAGTCGTACACCAGCGTCGGGATGCGGTCCACATCGAGGCTGAGAGCGTAGCCGAACAGCACCAGGAAGAGCAGCGGCATGGCCAACGCGATCGCCAGGCTCCGCACATCGCGCACAATGTGGCGCAGCTCTTTCTGGAATATGGCACGCAGGCGGCGCCGGCTCACGAGCTCTTTCGCTCCTCGGCCTCAATCAGGGCCACGAACAAATCCTCCATAGAGGGCTCGATTGGCTCCAGACGTCGGATCTCGATCTGGCGCGCCGCCAGCGCTTGCCGGATCCGCGCTGAGGAAGCCTCCACATCATCCACCGTCACGTGGAGCCCGGCGCCGAATACCGCCACGTCCAAAATTCCGGGCTGCGTTTCGATGGCCCGCATGCTCTCCAGCGGATCCGACGAATCCAGTTGCAGCAGCCGGTGCGATTCCAGCTCCCGCTTGAGCGTTCCGGGCTCTCCCAGGGCAATGACTCGGCCGGCGTACATCAGGGCGATGCGGTGGCAGTATTCCGCTTCGTCCATGTAGTGCGTGCTGACGAAAATGGTGTGGCCGGTTCCCGACAGATCGCGGATCAGGTCCCAAAACGCCGCGCGGGCGATTGGGTCCACTCCCGAGGTCGGTTCGTCCAGAAATACGATCGGTGGATCGTGCAGAATCGCGCACCCCAGCGCCAGCCGCTGTTTCCAGCCGCCGGATAGCGCGGCCGTCAGGGTCTTCCGCTGCTCAGCGAGCTGCGCCATCTGCAGCACGTAATCCTTGCGCTCCCGCCGCCGGTCCTTCGGGACGCCGTACATACCCGCGAAGAAGTCGATGTTCTGCTCCACTGTGAGATCGTCGTACAGCGAGAACTTTTGCGACATGTAGCCGATGTTCCGGCGCACCTGTTCCGGCGCGGTCGCCACGTCGAAACCCGCCACGCGGGCGCTGCCGGATGTAGGAGTGAGCAACCCGCAGAGCATGCGGATGGTCGTCGATTTGCCGGCGCCGTTGGGCCCCAGGAATCCAAAAATTTCGCCGGCCCGCACCTCGAGTGAGACCCGGTCCACTGCCACAAACGGGCCGAACGTCTTCACCAGGTCGTGAATTTCCACCGTCCATCCGTTCATCGCGTTTCGAGTGCCTCCGCCTGCCGTATGGTCTCGATAAAGACGCCTTCCAGGTTGGCGGCTCCCGCGCTGTGTTTCAGCGCTTCGGGCGTGTCGCACCGGACCAGCCGCCCGCGATGCATGAGCCCCACGCGGTTGCAGCGCTCGGCTTCGTCCAGGTATGCCGTGGTCATCACGATCGTGATGCCGTCCTTCAAAAGCTGGTAGAGGATCGTCCAGAAATCGCGCCGCGAAACCGGGTCTACGCCGTTCGTCGGCTCGTCCAGGAACAGGATGCGGGGCCGGTGCAGGAGCGTGCACATCAGAGCCAGCTTCTGCTTCATGCCGCCGGAGAGCCGCGATGCCTGACGCTCGCGGAACGGCTCCATACGGGTCATGCGCAGAAGGCGGGCGGCAAGCTCGGCGCGCTCACTCCCGACGATGCCGAACAGGTCGGCGTAAAAATCCATGTTCTCCTGCACGGTGAGATCGCCGTACAGTCCGAACCGCTGCGCCATGTACCCGATCTGGTCCTTTACCGCCTGCGGCTCGCGGGCGGAGTCGCGTCCCCCCACGTGCGCGCTCCCCTCCGTGGGATCGATGAGCCCGCAGAGCAGGCGCAGCGTGGTTGTCTTCCCGGCGCCGTCGGGACCCACCAGCCCGAAAATCTCGCCCGCGTTAACGGTGAGATCGAGGTGGTCCACCGCCGTCACCGCCCCGAATCGCCGCGTCAGCCCGCGTGTTTCGATGAGTGCTTCCATGACTAATCCAGCAGGATCTCCGCATCGGCCGGCATGTTGGATTTCAGTTCGTGTTGCGGATTGTCCACTTCGATTTTGATGCGGTACACGAGCTTCACGCGCTCCTGCTTGGTCTGGATCTGCTTGGGCGTGAATTCCGCTTCCGAAGCGATGAAGCTGATGCGGCCGTTATAAGCCTTGCCCGGATAAGAGTCCGTCGTGATCCTGGCCTTCGAGCCCAGCTTCACGCGCCCCAGATCGGTTTCGTTGATGTATCCCCTGAGCCACGGGTGATCGATGTCGCCGATCGTGACCACCGTGGCGCCCGCCGCCAGGACTTCGCCCACATCGGCGGATTTTACGAGCACCACGCCATCTACCGGAGAAACCGCCGTCGTGTCCGCCAGCTGCGAATCGATGAGCGCCAGGTTGGCCTTGGCCCTGGCGACTTCGGCCCGCCGCGTGGCCAGCTCCTGCTCGCGGCGTTTCATTTCCA
>DASREK010000251.1:0-6964 GCA_035652135.1 Bryobacterales bacterium
ATGAAGCCACTCGAACAGCTCTGCCATGAGCTTCGCCGCCGCAAAAACGGCAAATGAAGTAAGCAGTAAACG
This sequence comes from Bryobacterales bacterium, assembly GCA_035652135.1. GTDB lineage: Bacteria > Acidobacteriota > Terriglobia > Bryobacterales > JACQDG01 > DASREK01. The sequence goes on from DASREK010000251.1 coordinate 73, forward strand.
CGTGGTCTCGGAGTCGGCTACGGCCAGGTTGGCGAGGGGCATCACGAGCCCGGGCGCTCCAGCAGGGCATACGCCCGGTGTTGCGGGTTGGAAAATTCGATCTTGCAACAGGAGCCACTCGCTCCGTGAACCTCGAGCTCCTTTGCAACTCCGGCGGCCAATTGGGGACCGGAGCGGGATGGGAGCAAGATGCGGCAGGACGCCGCGGGCCAGGTGCGCAACAATTCCGCCAAACGGCCGGTGGCCGGCGTCGCCTCAGCGGGCGGCTTCTTCCGGCGCCCGATATGCGAGCGTAAGGAATCGAAAATTGACGCCTCTGGAATTCCCTGCATTGGCTTTATGGTAACGCTTGCGGCCGCGCAGCGGGCCCAGCATCGAGCCCAGCCTGAGACCAATCAGCGGATCACGGCCGAATGCAGCTTGGCAGCGAGCAAAGCGGCGCCCGCAAGAAACCCGCCCAGCGCTTCGTACTCGCGGTTCCGGATATAAAGCCGCCACTGAAACCTCCCGGCGCCGATCCGAGCCGGCCGCAGCCGGGGCCGCAAGCGGGGCACGCGCGCCGCATATCCCTGATATTCCGGAAAAAGAATGCGCAAGTGGTTTTCTTCTTCCTGGATGGCGGGCAAATAGACGGCCAGAAAATAGAGACCGAAGACGATGGCGAGCCACACATTCCGCGCGGCAATCGCAAACCCTGTGGCCGTAATGAGGGTGCCCAGATATAGCGGATTCCGCGTGTAAGCGAAGGGGCCCGTCGTGGCGAGCTGTTCGTTCTTGGCCACATGTCCCGCCGCCCAGGCCCGCAGCAAAAGGCCAGCGGAGGCGACAGGCAGGCCGGCTGCCAGGCTGGGGGGAGTAGGATTGGAGAAAATCACATACAGCACGGCTGCCAGAAAGCCCGAAGGGACTCGCAAACGCGCGGCAAGCTTGGCGTAACGCTTCATCCTGAGATGAGTCTTTGAAAGCCGGACGGGTCAGCCGCCAGTGCCCGATGGCGGCGTCCAGAGAAACCGGTCTGCCGCGAAGCCGGCATCCCTTCCCGCGGCGCCGTAATCGTTTCCTCCGGCCTCAACCCATTCTCCTCCCAATCAGAAAACTCTTTCCTGCTTCTTCAGGTTGCCGAACGAACCAATGTTCGCGATAGAAAGAGCCAAACGAAATTGATTCTCATTCCGGGTCGCGCCCAGGGCAAAGCGGCGCCACTCGACGCTGAATCCGCAGCAATCCGTGTTATAAGTCACCTGCGAGTTCGCGTACTGCATAATGCCGACCCGGTAGTCATACACCAGGTTCATCCCGACGCTCCAGCCGCGTTTATTCAGCGAGCCATAACGGACGGCGCCCCGAAACTGGTTGCTGTTCGGGGTAAGCACGGGATCGGACCGCACCACGTACTCGCCCAAAGACAGCCCGAAGTTCTTCACGGTCGCGTCGGCGGTAATGCCGTTATTCACGAACCGGCCGCGCAGAGGATCGTAATCGTTGCGCCATTCTATCGTGTAGTTCCAGCGCGGCTGGATTCGCACGACGCTCACAACCGGAGAATAGTTTCGCGGGCTGTCGGCGAAAGCGAAAGGCGTCAAATCAACAGTGGAGAGAAACTCGTTGCGGGCGCCCGGCTTGAGGGCGCCGCCGAAAGTCGGATCGAAGTACCGCCGCTGCGCAATTTCCACACTTGCCAATTCGCGGACTTCGCCGTTGGAGTCGGTCTTGCCCAAGAACCGGTTGACCAGCGAAAACTCGATCTGGTTTGTGTTGGTAAGCAGATCCCGCTCGTCGAATCGAATCACGCGGTCGAGATCGGAAACGCCGGGTACATACATATACGAGGTCTTATCGCTGCTTTCGCTGACCAAATTCCCTTGACCGGATTGAATCAAGCGGTCGAAATGAGAGACGCCGGTCACATAGGTGTAGGTGATCTTAGGCTCGATGACGTGCTTGATGTGGTCGGCGAATAATTTGGGGCCGTCAAAAATCCTGTCCAGAGAAGGCGGCGCCAGCTCTACGGAAATTTCCCGGGCCGACCGCAGCAAATCCTGTCCGGAGATCGTGCCATCCGGCCTGAGGCTCTGGCCGTAATACGTTTCATCCGCGCCGAATGTCGGGACGAAGCGGAAGCCTTTCCACTCGAGTTTCGTCGAGAGCCTGGGGAAAAAATCGAGGCGCTCGGAGACGGGCGCGGTATGAAAACCGGGCTGATTACGGCTCAGCATGTCCGCTGCCGAGTCGAACGTAAGCCACACGGGAAACAAACCTGAGACGAGCTGATGATCCCGGCTGTTGAATTCTATGCTGGGGAGCTTGCGAACGGAAATCGTATCGCCGGGCTCGGCCGTAAAAAAGTTCTCGTCGCGAATGAGCGCCAAATTGATGAAGTAGTCGGATACTTCCTTGCTGGCGAATCCGATGGAATGAGATTCCGAGCCGATCGCTTCGCTCAGAGTCTCGCTGAATGCCAGCCGGAATTGCAGTGAACTGAGATAATCGACATTGATGACCCCGTGAAAGCCCAAGGGCAGTTCGGCCCGGCCGTTGACGGAAAGCGTCTCTCCCCCTTGCTTTACCAGGTTGCTCCCCTGCTTGATGCCCCGGTCATTCATCGCGTAAAAATAGAAATCGAAATGCGAGGTCGGGCTTGGGCGGGCTCGCCCCGTTACGTGGGTGGCTAGGCCCCGGGCGCTGAAGTAAGTGAAACCCGGCGTGAGGTCGAAGCTGCGGTTCACGGCCCAGAAAAACGATTCCCCGAGCACGAAGCCCCGGCTTGAGCTGTTGCCGATATTGGGCGTTAAAAATCCGCTCTGCCTGGGCAGCCGTTCCAGCGATTTGTAATACACCGGCGTATAGAAAAGCGGCACTTTGCGAAGGCGAAAGATCGTGTGGTGCATCAAGGCATACTGGCCGGGAACGATGGTCGCCCTCGGGCTTCCCAGAGTCCACCAGGGCCGCGGCATCTTGCAATCGGTCACAAACCCGTTGTAGACGATGTAGTGATCTTCGATCTTTTGGGCCCGCTCTCCCTGGAAATAGAAAGGCTCGTTGGTGGTAAGGATCCGGATGTTGCCCTGGCTCGCAGAACTGACCGTGCCGTGAACTTCATAAAACATCCCCATTTCCGAGTTGAGGTTGTATTCGGCGCGGGAGGCGTAAACATCCTCTTTCCGGACCGGATATGAAAAATGCACGTGGCCCCGCGCTTGGGAATCGCCCGTCTCCTCGTTGTAATCGATTTCATCGGCGGTCAGAACCATCTGGCCTTTTCTTACCTCCACATGACCGCGCAAGTAGCGCCAGACTTTCCCATCGGTCGATTGGGAGTCAGCCTGGAGAAACAGCTCATCATTCGCAGCAGGCGCGGCGGGCGCTTGCGCCGCCGGCGGCGCGCCCGGAGCAAGCTGAGCGAGCGCCCGCGGCACAGAAAACAAGTGACAAAGGGCAACCAATGTGATAGGTAGGATGAGAACACACGAAACGGCGCTGCGAGGCAGCATAAAAGAGAGGAAACTCTGAACGTAACACGCGCAAAAACGAAACCGCAACCGGGCGGGAAGCTCCCCCAGACAAGCCGGCCGGAGACGGCGGAACGATGACTTGCGGCTCCTGCGGCTGCAAAAACATTGACGAAGGGGAATTGCGCTGCCCGCGCTGCGGCCGGAAGCTTTCAGCCGAAGGGCCGCGGGCCGAGCGGCCGCCGGATATGGTCACGCCGCCAGCGCCCCCTCCCCCGGCTCAACGGGCCAGCCCGGCGGCGGCGTTGGCCCCGCAATGGCGGCGGGAGGTTTCCGAACGCTTGCAGCAACTCCAGCAGAGGCGGGCGCAGCGCGGTACCGGACGGCCCGATCTTTTTTCAGAACCGCCCGGAGAAGATTCCGGCGAAGAGGTTCCCCGTCCGGATCTGGACCAGAAAGTTTTGGCCTTTGAAGACTTCGCCGCCCAGCGAATCGAGCCTTTGATTGTCGAGCCGCCCAAGGCCGCGCCTCCGGAATGGCGAAAGCGCTCCCGCGCACAGGCGCGGAGAGAGCCGGAGACGCCGGAACCGGCCTTACCTTCCGCTGCCGCCACGTCCAGCAGGCCGGCGGAGATCGAGGCGGAGGGCGAACCCGAGGCGGATCAGGAGACAGCGCCGGAACGGGAAGTGCTCTGCGAGCACCCCGTCGCCCCTGTGCTGCTGCGCGGCATGGCGGGAGCGTTGGACCTGGCCGTGGTGACGGTCGCAACGGGCGTCTTTTTCGTGACGTTTCACATTATGGGCGGCGCCTTCCACTTCAACCACAAGGCGGGAACCGCCACCGCCGCGGCGGCCGCCATACTCATCGCCTTCTATTTTTTCGTCTATATTGCCTACGCCTCAGAAACGCCCGGATTGCAGTGGACCGGTCTTCGCGTTCTCGATTACGATGGCGAAGCGCCGCGGGCTTGGCAGCGCGTCACCCGGGCAGTCGGCATGATCCTGAGCGCCGCCGCCCTCGGTCTTGGCTATCTCTGGGCGTTCGCCGACGAAGAGGGCTTGACCTGGCACGACCGAATGTCTAAAACATTTATCGCCCGGGACCCGCGATACTGGCAGCGCTTTCGCTACTTGCCACGGGAGCATTCGGACGCCGGAAGCGCATCACCGGGCCCGTCGGAACCAGGAAGGGCGCCGCAAAAACGCCGGTGACTGCGCGGTTCCGGCCGCATTTCGAAAGACACAGGCCTTCCATTTTCGGCTGGCGGGCGGAGCTTCCCGCCACGCGGTTACTCTCCGGCTTAGCATTCAAAATCCATGCTGCCTTGCCGTACGGGTGAGGCCGGCTGCGGCTAAGTTTTCAACCCTAGTGAAACCGGACGAAAGATAGCGCCCGCGGCCGCTGGAAGATAGCTAGCTGGCTTCGGCCCGCCGGCGTATTCTCATCTTGCATCTGTGGAATCCCGAAGCTCTGGACGCTTCGGCGCTCCAAAGACAAAATTGAAAAGGAGAAGTACATGACGAAACTTTACTTGACGCTGGTCCGGATGGTTCGTGAGGAACACGGCCAGGACCTGGTGGAATATGCCCTTCTGGCGGGCTTTATTGCGGTCGCGGCCGGCGCCTTGCTGCCTGGCATCTCGAGCAGCATCAGCACGATCTTCAGCCGCATGGCGTCGGTGCTTTCGAAAGCAGCCGCGTAAACGGAGCGCGCGCGGCCCGATCCATTAGCTTCAGCCTGATTTGAAATCGAGGACGGCGTCCACTGGCAGACACGTCCTCGCCCAGGCGACCATCGGCCCCTCTCTCCACCCTGCCGGGCCTTCGGGTTCGGCAGGGAGCCCTTCCATTAATTGATCCTAATTGATCTAATTGATCCTAATTGATCCGGAAAATTCATCCCGGAAAACATTCCTGGACCGCTCTGTTTGGCCGAACTCCCAAGAGCCGATGGCGCCGTTTGACATGACCGGGGGCGGTGAATATGATTCTTGCAAGGCGCTCCGGCCGGAATTCGGGAGGCTGCTATGAAATCGGGATTGTGTAAAAAAATTGCCGCCATCAGTCGTGCTGGCATCCTGGGCGCTGCGATCGTCGCTGTAGCCGCTTTGTGGGCCCAATCGCAATCGCCGGCGCCGGTACCTATGCCCGACGCCGCACCCCTGGCCGTAGATCGGGGAGCCGCCGGGGTTTGGCAAAGCCTGTTGAAACTGCACACACGCGCGAGCTTGCTGATGATCACCGCGCATCCCGATGACGAAGACGGCGCCATGCTCGCATACGAATCTCGAGGCCAGGGTGCGCGGGTCTCTCTGCTTACACTGTCCCGCGGGGAGAGCGGGGCGAATGTCATGTCCCCTGATTTCTTCGACGCCCTCGGTCTGGTTCGGACCGAAGAGCTGCTCGCGGCCGGCCGCTACTATGGCGTGGACCAGTATTTCGGCCGGGTGGTCAATTTCGGTTTCTCCAAGACCAAGGAAGAGACGCTGGAGCAGTGGCGGCATGACCGGGTGCTATACGACGCGGTGCGGGTAGTGCGCCTGACCCGCCCCCTTGTCGTCACCTCCGTCTTCATTGGAGGGCCCAGCGACGGGCACGGCAATCATCAAGTAGCGGGCCAAATGGCGCAGGAGGTTTTCAAGGCGGCCGCCGACCCCAACATGTTTCCAGATCAGATCCAGGCCGGACTCCTTCCGTGGAAGCCTTTGAAAATATATGCAAGAACGCCCCGGGCGCGCGTTACGGCCCAGGGAGTTTATGACTATGCTACACATCATTTCGCGCCGGCGCAGGTATTCGACTACATAGCTGACAAATGGCTGCCCTGGGGACTGCCCAGCAATGTCGAGATCCCAGAAGGGCAGTACGACCCGTTGCTCGGCCAGTCGTTTGTTCAGCTTTCGCGCGAGGGGCTGGGCCATCAGAAATCGCAGAACGGCGGCACAGGCGTGCCTCCGGCCGGGCCGGTGAACGCTGGATATTACCGCTTCGCTTCCGCCGTTCCCGCTTCCGATAAAGAGAATTCCTTTTTTGAGGGAATTGACACGTCTCTGGCGGGCATCGCGGAGTTGGCCAAAGGAGGCGATTCGGGATTCCTGAAGCAGGGCTTGACCGCCGTCAACGCCCAGGTTGAGGAGGCGATGAAAAGCTATTCGGCCTTGCAGCCGGAGAAGGTCGGTCCCTATCTGGCCGCCGGGTTGAAATTGCTCAATCAGCTCCTGGGCGACGTCGCTTCGAGCGGCCTTCCCGCGGCATCAAAATATGACATCAGCCATGAACTGCACATCAAGCAAGAGCAATTCCAGGAGGCGATCGCGCGCGCCCTGGGAATTTCCGTGCTGGCTACGGTAACGCCGGAACGCGAGAGCGGGCGCGGTGCGGAGTTCCTGGGCGCGGCCGAGACCTTCCAGGTAGCGATTCCCGGACAGCAGTTCTCGGTGGTCG
>DASREK010000252.1:0-4949 GCA_035652135.1 Bryobacterales bacterium
CGGCATAATCGGAAAGTACGTGGAGTATGAAGACAGCTACAAGAGTCTGAAGGAAGCTTTGCTGCACGGGGGCCTGGCCCACAATCTGCGGGTCAACCTGGACTGGGTGGAAGCCGAAGGCATCTCCCAGTCCCAGGAGCGGGGTGAGGGCTGGCGGCGGCAACTGGAGCCTTACGACGGCATTCTGGTTCCCGGCGGATTCGGCAAACGCGGCATCGCCGGTATGATCCAGGCGATCCGCTATGCTCGTGAAGAGAAGGTTCCCTATTTCGGCATCTGCCTGGGTATGCAGACCATGGTGATCGAGTTCGCGCGCCATGTCTGCGGCCTCGAAGGGGCCGATTCGAGCGAGTTCAACCCGGCGACCGAGCACCGCGTCATCTATAAGCTGAGAGAACTCAAAGGCATCGACGACCTAGGCGGCACCATGCGCTTGGGAGCGTGGCCTTGCCTGCTCCAGCCGGGCAGTCTGGCCCAGCGAGCGTACGGGAAGATGGAAATCAGCGAGCGCCATCGCCACCGGTACGAATTCAACCGCGAGTATGAGGAAACCCTTACGGCGGGCGGCCTGCGGATATCAGGGGAAACCCCCGACAAGACGTACGTCGAAATTTGTGAACTGCCCGATCATCCCTGGTTCTTGGGCTGTCAGTTTCACCCCGAGTTTCAGTCCAGACCGCTGGAGCCGCACCCGCTCTTTTCCGCATTCATCGCTGCCAGCTACGAGAACCGGCGGCGGCGCCGGCAGGCCCGAAGGATGGCCGAGGAGGAGCAGTTTCTCCGCGTCGGCCGCAATCAGTAGCGAATTTTTTTGCCAGTGACAAGCAATTTGGCTGAAAAAGGCGGCGTCCCGCAGGGCCGGCCAGAGCCACGCTCCGGGCGGAGCTGCCTTCCACGGCGCAAAACATGAACCTCTCATGGAAATCGGTCAGGTGAAGATCGGCGCGGGCTCTCCGTTGTGCTTCATTGCGGGCCCTTGTGTGATCGAAAGCGCGGAGCACGCGATCGGCTTGGCTACCCGTCTTAGCACGATCGCCAACGAACGCCGGGCTCCGCTGATCTTCAAGGCTTCTTACGACAAGGCCAATCGTACCAGCGCGAGTTCCTTTCGCGGCCCCGGTCTCCGGGAAGGCCTCCGGGTGCTGGCTGAAATCAAAGCAAAAACGGGCCTGCCCGTTCTGACCGATGTCCACGAAGCGGCGCAGGTGGGACCCGCAGCGGAGGTTTGCGACGTTTTGCAAATCCCCGCGTTTCTTTGCCGGCAAACCGATCTGCTGCTGGAAGCAGGCCGCAGCGCGCGTGCGGTGAACATAAAAAAGGGCCAGTTCCTTTCGCCCTGGGATATGGAACATGCCGTAGAAAAAGTCACCTCAACCGGAAACCATCGCGTGATCCTGACCGAGCGGGGCGCGAGTTTCGGCTACAACAATCTCGTCGTCGATATGCGGTCTCTCATAGTACTGAGAAAATTCGGGTTCCCCGTCGTCCTGGACGTCACGCATGGGGTGCAACTGCCCGGAGGGGCGGGCCGGGCGAGCGGGGGCCAGCCGGAGTTCATTGAGCCGCTCGCGCGCGCCGGCGTTGCCGCGGGCGTCGATGGCATCTTCCTCGAGGTTCATGAGCAACCGGAGCGGGCGCTCTCCGACGGCGCTAACGCCTTGCGGCTGGATCTCCTGCCCGGTCTCCTGGACCGGCTGCACCGGATTGACGCCTTGGTCAAGCCCTGGTTGGATGATTCCGCGTAGCCTCTCTGTCCGCGGAAAGTCCGGCGCGCGCGGCGGGATCCGGCGGCAGGCGCCTATTCTCCGAAGAGCTCGATTTGTTGTTTGCCTGCCGGCTGGGCTTTGCGCCTCGGCTTCGTCAACGGACTGCCGATGACTCCCAGCACGGCCAGCTCCGAGAGCGCCAGGCGCGGCACGAAAATTCGCTGGTTGTTGGAATAGGGGTCCGGCGGAGTGATGGTCACACCCTTGTCCATCAGTTGGAGCAGGTCGTTGGGCAAGATGCCTTCGAGCATGTCGCCATCCCGGAATCGCATCCGAATCCAGAGGCCCTCTAATTTAGGCCGGGATTGAAACAATTTCTTTTCTTCGGCGCCTGGTGGCGGAACAAACTCGCGGACAAAGTAGACGGCTTTCAGATCCTTGTAGGCGACAAGCTGGGCTTGCCCGTCCCGCGTAAGGACCTCAACGCCGGCTGGACGCAAAAAGGTCGCCGGACTGGCATAGCCTGCCAGTTCTTGGCCGTCGAAGCGGCGGACCAGCACTTTCTTTGTAGTCGATCCCGCCAAAGGCGACTCCCAGTCTACCCTCAATTACGCCAACGCGTTGTGATTGTTTCGTTTGCCAGCGGGTTTCCGGTATGCTAATATGCGCCGGAGGCAGTGTCAAGCCTCGCCGCGATTGTAAATCACTGATTCTTCGGCGCTTGCTTTAGGAAGGAATCTTGGCGACTCGCGCGGAGTGTAAGCCACGGCCGGTACTGCATGGGCGCATCATTGCATTTCTAAATTTTTGCCGAGTCGAGAAGGGCTTGGCGGCAAACACTTTAGATGCCTACACGCGTGATTTGGCGGCGCTCCAAAAATTTTGCGTGCAGCAGAATTGGCCGCTGGAGAGCCTCACTGCCGAGCAGTTGCGCCGATTCCTGGATTCCCGCTATCAAGCCCGGCTCAGCAGCCGGTCTATCGCCCGTCTGCTGGCCAGCATCCGCAATTTTTACTCGTTTCTGCTCAGAGAGGGTGTCGTGCCCTCGGACCCGTCGGCTGACATTGCCGTTCCTCGCCAGTGGAAAAAGCTGCCCCACTTTCTGAGCGCCGATGAAATCGCCCTCCTGCTGAAGGCGCCTGACTCGGGCCATCCGCTGGGCCTGCGCGACCGAGCTATGCTCGAGCTGCTGTACGCGACAGGCCTGCGAGTCTCGGAACTGGTGCGCGTTCGCACCCCTGACGTCAACACGGAACTGGGCGTCCTTCGTACGCTCGGCAAAGGCGGCAAGCACCGCCTGATTCCCGTCGGACGTGCGGCTCTTGCGGCATTAGACGCGTATATTCCCGCGCGGCGGCGGCTGCTCGGCCGCAAAGTTTCCGAGTATCTCTTCCTGACGGCACGAGGCCGTCCCCTGACACGGCAGTCCTTCTGGCACCGGCTCCGGCATTACGGCCGCGTGGCGGGCATCCGCAGAGTCCTGACCCCGCGTGTGCTGCGGCATAGCTTTGCGACGCATCTTTTAGAGCGCGGGGCGGACTTGCGCAGCGTGCAGCTCATGCTGGGACACGCTGATATTTCCACAACCCAGATCTATACACACGTCGTGCGGGACCGGCTGCGCCAGGTGTACGACCAGCACCATCCCCGGGCCTGATCCATGAGCGACTACATATTTTTGCTGGAGAGCCGGCTCAACAAGGACCAGTTGCAGTTGTTGGCACAGGTGCAGCGCGCCGCCGAACGGGCGCAAGTGCATCTCTTCCTGGCCGGCGGCGCCATCCGCGACCTGCTCGGAGGCTTTCCCATCCGGGATCTGGATTTCTCGGTCGAAGGACCGGCCCTGAAACTGGTCCGGCAACTCGATTCCCGGCTGTTTTCGATTCTCTCCACCGATCAGCATCGCCAGTCCGCAGAACTACTGTTCGGCGGGGCCGCCACCGCCGAAATCGCCATGTGCCGCAAAGAGGCATACAGTAAGACAGGAGGACAGCCCGAAGTCACGCGCGCGACGATTCAAGATGACCTGATGCGCCGCGATTTCTCCATCAATGCGTTGGCCCTTTCCCTCAATCCGGCTTCGCGCGGGCTGCTGCTGGATCCAACCAACGGCTTGGCGGATATCGAGCACAAGGAATTGCGGGCGCTCAGCAACTACAGCTTCTTCGACGACCCCAGCCGGCTGCTCCGGCTGGTCCGGTTCGAAACGCGGCTGAAATATTCCATGGCCGAAAAGACCAAGACCCAGTTTGCCTCGGCCCGCGAAGCGGAAGTGGAGGAGTATATCCCGCCTCGAGTGCGCCTCCATGAATTGCGGCAGATCTCGGCGGAACCGGAGAGTGCAGAGGTGGTCAAGGCGCTGAATGCCGCCGGCTTGCTGAAGGTTTTTGAGCCGCATTTGGGCAAAAAGCTCGATCTCGCGCTGCTGGCGAAGCTCGACAAAGCCCGCAAGCTGATTGAGGAATCCGGCGTCCGCCCGGACAGCTTCGCGCCTTTCCTGTATTGCCTGACGAAGAAGCTCAACACCGCGGAACGCAAAAATCTGCGTACAAGAACAGGCATGCGCGCCGCGGAAGCCTCTGCCTGGATGGATCTTGAAACGCGCGCCAAATCCCTCCAGAAGGCGCTTGCATCCAAGCAGGCTACGCCAAACTCCCGTCTCTACCGCCTTTTGTCTTCCCAGGACATTTCGCTGATCCTGTTCCTTTTAGCCTTTTCTCCATTGCAGGTGGTCCGCGAAAGAATCAAGACGTATTTCACCCAGCTTCGGCCGATCGCGCAAACTCTCGACGACCAAGAAGTTGAAGCTCTCGGCGTGAAACGCAGCTCTCCGAAATTCGCGGCCCAGAGGGAAGCGTATCTGATGGCTCGCTTGGACAAAAAGCCCGTCGCCAAAAGTGAAGCTGCCAAAACGGCTTCCGGACCCGGCCGCTAGGGCGGCGTGGCCGCCTGGGCAGGCGCGGGAATCGATCAAAATTCCACAAACCGCGCTAGGGGGCAGATGACCGCTGCTCTGAAGTGGCTAAACTGCTCGCCTTGGAGACAGCGATTCCCGCTCGAAAAGCCGGCTGCCGCGGGCTCGCCAAGCTGCGGGCGCTGCCTCATTTGCGCCAGCCGGTTGGAGAGTGCTAGAGTGGTAGCGAGCGCAACGGTTCCGCCGCCGAGGGCTCCCCAATTTGACAAACGCGGTCCCCGCCCCCTATGATTTTTTCTTAAGAGTTTGTTGGGCATCACTCCACTACT
>DASREK010000253.1:0-2801 GCA_035652135.1 Bryobacterales bacterium
TGGCGGAGTCTGGAGAGATCCTGGAGAGATCAATGAGACGTGAGATCGCCTTGCGTAACAGCGGGAACATAGCTCGCAATCCAGCATGAAATAGCAGCGGCTCGTCGTCCCGGACGAGGAAATGGCTGAACTCCAGATTGATCTCGGGAACGAAGACCGCAAGGCCGTAGATCTCAGGCGCAATTTCAGTGGTAGCGACCACACACTCTCCTTTTTTGATCTTACATACATGGCTGTAGTGTCCCGGGCCCTGTGGGCGGCCAGCTTACTATCCGCAAAATGCATTATCCTGTCGAGAGTCAGCCAGGGTGACTGCACGGATTCAGCGGAACGAAGGAGGCGGGGATGAGTACGCGTACGTTTTTGGCCGGGTTACTGGGCGGCGTGACGATGTTCGTCTGGATGTTCATTGCCCATATGGTTCTACCTTTGGGCGAAGCGGGCGTGAAAGAGATGCCAAATGAATCGCCTGTACTGAGTTCGATGCAGGCTTCGATGGGCGCCGGGTCCGGCGTCTATGTGTTCCCGGGAACGGGGTTGCCGCCGAACGCGACGGCCGATCAAAGGAATGCGGCGATGCGCGATTATAACGGCAAGCTTGCAGCTTCGCCCTCGGGATTTCTGGTTTATCACGGGCCGGGCGCGACGTTCAGTTTCCCGAAATTGCTCGGTACCGAGTTTGCGCTGGAGGTGGCGGAAGCGCTTCTGGCGGCGTGGCTGTTGAGCATGACAGTCCTGAAAGGTCTCATGGCGCGGGCGGGGTTCGTGACGGTTGTCGGGGTGATTGCCGCGATCGCGACGAATGTCTCTTACTGGAACTGGTACGGCTTTTCGGGAACCTACACGGCCGCCTACGTGTTCACGCAGGCCGCGGGATTTTTATGCGCCGGCCTGGTAATGGCGGCGTTGGTGCGCGGGAAAGGGGGCCTACCGGCCCGGGCTGTCAGCGGCGGACGATGACTTCGCGCAGGCTCTCCCGCGTGAGGAAGAATTTCACCGATTCGAATTTCGCGAACACCTTCTCGAGATTGCGATTGTTGAACACCTGACCGGTGGGGCGGATGTCCCGCTCGGTAATCAGCATCGTCTTGTTGTCGACAATGCGGAAGATGTGGGAGGGCGCCTCGGCGGCCCGGTCGCTCGAGGAGAAAAACGCGAGCAGATAAGACTTCGGATTCATCACCTCGTACAGCCGTTCTACAGTAGCGTTCAGCAGCGCCGGGCCCATGAACTGGAGGGAATCCCAGAGCAGCGCGCCATCGAACGTGCCCGGCGGGTAATCGAAGTTGGTGCGAAGGAAATACTCGATGCGGCCGACATTGGTCTGCTCGGCGGGATCCGGGCCGAACGCCTCATCGAGGCTGCGAATGATGTCCTGGCTGTAGACCTTGTGGCCAAGATTGGTCAGGAAGTTGATGTTTTCCTGGCTTGCGCCGGCGAGGTCGAGAATCGACAAACCAACGATGTCGCGGACATTGAAAAAGAACTGCTCGAGGCCGCGGCTCTGCCGTGTGACAGTGACTTCTTTCCTGGGGGACCGGCGGAGCGGGAAGCCGCCGCCAGCGGGGCGGGAACTACCCGGAGAAGCCGGTTCGCTCTCCCGCCGGAAGATGGAACGGAGCTTCTCCGGTAACAACCCGACCTCTTCAGCGCTTCATTCCCGCGGCGCCGGCAGTACTGGCTGCGGGAACTGCGACCGGCTCCGCGGGACGCGGAGGCGCTACGGCCGGAGCAGGCGCGGCGGCCGGCTTCGGTTCCGCTTTCTTGATATCGATGCTGCCCTTGAACAGAGCGCCATCTTCGATGCTGATACGTGATGTAGTAATGTCTCCTACCAGCTTTGCATCCTTGCGGATATCGACTTTATCGCTGGCTTCAACGTTGCCCTGCACCTGGCCAAGAATCACAACCTCACGGGCGCGGATGCCGGCCTGAACACGGCCGTTGGGTCCGATCGTGACCTTGTTGTCGTGCGACTCGATCGTTCCTTCCACGTCTCCGTCTACGTACAGATCCTCCTTGGTGAAGATCTGGCCGTTGATCTTGACTGCTTTTCCGATGGTCGCTGTATTGCGAGGCTCGGGATCGGGCATCCTGTAGGGCGTAGATGACACTGGGGTGGGCTCCTTCCTGGTCTCTGATGCAGTTGGTGCGGGAGCCGGTGGCGCGCTGGCCGGTCGCGGCGCCACGGGCTCTTCCTTTTTATTCCACATGCTCACTTCTTAACGGCCTCCAAAATAGGTTCCTGTTGACGATTGCGTATATTGTCAGCGCTCAATTCAGTCTATCCGCACACCGGAAGAACGCGCAATTGCGAGTTCGCCTATCTTTGCGCGCGACTGACGCCCAACACTGTCTCTTCATTAGAGCACCGCGGCCCATCGTTACCTGATTTGCGCAGACTCGCCCTGAGCCGACAATCATATCTGCTCCCGCCGCGCACCAGCCTTCAAACGCGCACAACGCCCGCTCGAGTAGCGGGCTGTGCGCTAGCGAAAAAGCCGGGCCATCAGAAACGCCGCTGCAGCGGCGGCGCCGCCGATCAGCGTGGTCTCAAATCCCCCTCGCGCCGGCGCAATTCCGGTGAATCTCCCCTTGATTGCTCCAAATATAAATAGTGCCACGGCGGTGAGCGCGACGGAAACAACAAGCGCGCTTTCCACGCCGGATGCGAAAAAATATGGCGCGAGCGGCACGAGTCCGCCTGCAATGTAAGAAGCGAAGATGGTGCCGGCGCTTCGGCCGGCGCGTTTCGGGTCTGGCGCTTCAAGCCCGAGCTCATACCGCATCATGAAATCGAC
>DASREK010000254.1:0-19627 GCA_035652135.1 Bryobacterales bacterium
GCCCACCGAGTTGGAGGTGATTCCCTCTCCCAGGACCTGCCGGCGGCGCCCGCCAACGCCCGCTAACGCCTCGCTTCTCGAGAGCCGGGGAGCAGCCGCCGCAGGCGCAGCCATCGGACTCCCTCGCCCAGGACAGCAATGGCCAGCACGCCGATGAAGACGTCCACGGCGTCCTCCAACGTTCGAAACGCCCCAATCGCTACCAGAATCGTGGTTGCCCCGGCCGGCGGGTGGGGAGCGCGAGCGATCAGGCTGAAAAACACGGTGAGTCCCAAAGCAAAAGTCGCCGCCCAGACCCGCGGCATGGTGAGATCCTTGGCTGCCAGCACCGGGGGCGCCTGCGCCGCCCCCACTGTCAGGACAGCCAGAAATCCGGCGCCAAGGCCGATCAGATGGCCCACCAACACGTTGTAGAACCTCGAAGTGGGCAACCTGGGCTCCGATTCCAGATAGGCCGTCGGGCCCAGACTGGCGAAGAGTAGTGGCCGCCGAGCCAAAATCCCGATCAAACCGATGATCATCACCAGCGCCCCGGACGCAACCGGCACCCAGGCCCACTCAGGAACAACGCACCAGCGGCGGTGCAGGCGAACGCCCATAGGAAGCGGATCCAGCCTTAACAAAAAGGGTAAGCCGGAATCGTGGCGCAGCGGACTTTCTGGCGCACTTCCGCTTACTCAGACTGCGTTCGGACTCAGCGGTTGCGAAGATTTCCTGCCCCAGGGAAGATTTCCTGCCCCGGGAATGTGTCTTTTGGCGCCGGAGAGAGGTTCGGGCGAAAGCGCGAAACGCCGCCGTGATTACCCACCACAAAGCCGCACGTCGCTACGTTGGCCACATGTTCAATCTCGGCTCCAGGACCAAAGCCGATACCCAGCACATGATCCTGCGGCTTTATCCAAGCAAGCTCAACACCCACGGGCTTGTCCATCCGTGTGTCCAAGCCATTAGGGCAACCGATGGCCGAACCCAAGAGCCAGCCCGGACAATCGAAGCCGCCCTGCGCCGCCGCAGACTCCATTTCGCGAGACGACAATCGGCCGATGACTCATTGGTTCATGAACTCACGGCGATTCCCGCCCGAATTGATTTTCGAAAATTTGATCGGGAGTTTGCCCTGACGAACCGCCTGCGGACCGAAGGAACGGACAATCTACTCACGGCTGCTTACGCTGCCGGGGTGCGCCGTTTCATCGCGCAGAGTTACGCGGGATGGCCGTATGCGCGCCAAGGCGGCCCGGTAAAAACCGAAGAAGACCCGCTCGATCCGAATCCGCCATCAGGCGTGCGCAAGACATTGGAAGCGATTCGCTACCTGGAATCGGCAGTTCTTGGCAGCCGCAAGATCCAAGGTGTTGTATTGCGCTACGCTGCGAGGCTATCGGCGCGCGTCCGCCCCGGCACGTCCCCCGCTTCCTTGCCAGGCTCCTGATGGGGGAACTCACAGCCGTGATGATGACCGGCGTCCGAGGCGCTTCCAATGCAAAAGCCAAGCGCGAACTGCACTGGCAGCCCAGGTGGTCAAGCTGGCGGGACGGCTTCCGGCATGGATTGTCTGACCGGCCGATTGGCCGTGAATATCCAGGTCAATTATGCCGCGGAATCGGCGCCTAGGCGGACATGCCGATTTCGGGGAAGACGAGAAGATGTGTCGTGAAATGGGGTTCGACTCGATCCGCTGCCGCTGCTCACACTTACCGGTGGGTCTATATCTTTCTACATCCGCTTCCGGGAAGACGCATTCTCATCTCCCACGGTACGAATCCAGTGAGAAAAGGACACAGAGAGTGATCACGGGTTCGTACCCCTACATGCGTCATCCAATGTACCCGGGTTTTGTTTCATCTCGCTGGGCAGTCCAGACTGAATCGCCGTTTTAGCCGCTTAATAGGCACGCCCGTAGGAGTCGCGACGCGCCGGTTGCTGGGTGTCGCTCGGGCGAGGGAGGCGAAATTGGGCGCCCCGCTCAGCATTCAACTCGCGGGTAAAGGGCAGGTCCACCCGGTCCAGAGGGATTGTCAAATTGTTTCCGTCCCGCGTCACATAGTGGAGCGTCGATCCATCCAGCCAATAATCGGTCGCCGCAATGATGGTATTGTCCTTCAGCGCGATCAGCCAATATCCCTGCGGAACGGTCTGGACGGCTCCTCCCGGCGCCGGAACGGCCTGCTGCCCCACTACATTCGGATAAGGTTCGGAATAATCGTAGGGTGGGTAGTAATACTGTGGATAGTAGTAGTAGGGATAACCGTAGCCGTACGGCCACCAATAGTCGTAAGCAAAAGGCCAGTAGGCGAAGCTGTAGGGATAAAAGCCCAGGCCGACGCTAAAGAAGACGCGGCTGCGGCGGAAGCCGAATCTGGAGAATCCCGGGTGGAATCCACCCCGAAATACGCCGCTTCGGACGAAACCTCCGCGGAACGCCCCGCTGCGGACAAAGCCGCCGTGGAACGAGCCTCCGCCGATGAAGCTGCCTCCAGCGAATCCGCCGCCGATGCGCCCGCCCGAAAAGCCGCCGCGCATGCCTCCGAACCCGCCGTGAAAGCCACCACCTCCGTGAAAACCACCGCCTCCATGGAAGCCCCCCCGTTGCGCCGGCAGGGATATCGGAAAAAACAGCAATAAGGAGGCCGCAAGCAAGGCGAGCGCCCCCGGGCGCCGCCCATTGCGAGAGTTCGCGTGAAACATGGCCGAACCTCTTCTTTCATTATACGGCTCGCGGCGCAGCCTCCCCAAACTCTTTTCCCCGGGCCGGAGAGGCGGGGGTCTGGCTCCGGGGACCGCGCAAGGCCGCGCCTGGAGTTAACACATGGACAGCCCGCAATTCCTGCTTCGCACGCCAGTTCGTAGCCCGTTCGGTCTTTGTGCTATAGTGAGGCCGAAAGGGGGAGAAGAATGGATGACAAGAGGCTGTCTTACTTCCTGTTCGGATTAGGAATGGGAGTCGGCATTGGAATCCTGTTTGCTCCCAAGTCGGGTGAGGAAACCCGCGAGATCCTGAAGGGCAAAGCCGGCGAGGGGCGTGAATTCTTGCGGCGCAAGACGGAAGAGATTCGCGACTCGACTACCGAGATACTGAACAAGGGCCGCGAAGCTTTTCAATCGCAGAAAGAGAACCTGGCGGCAGCCCTGGAAGCGGGCAAACAGGCGTATCGTCAAAGCGTCTCGGCCGACCAGCCCCGGAGTTCGGAAGGCCCGGCCGGAATGTAAAAGATCCGCGGTCGGCAGCTTAGCCCGGCCCAGTGACGAACTAACCCATGGACACGCGCTTTCTGCTGATTATCAGCATCTTCACGGGAGTAGCGGCAGTTGCTTTGCTGGTTCAGATGTTCGTGCTTGTGGGACTCTACCTCACCGCCAAGGCGACGCAGGCGCGCATCACTAGTTTGGCCGACCGCGTAGAACCCCTAATTGATACCAGCCGCCGCATGGCCGAAGAAACCCGGCAGCAAGCCAGAGAAATACTGGGGAAGCTGACTCAGATTACAGAAGCCACCCGCGTTCAGGTGCTTCGCATCGATGAAATGCTGGCGGAAGTCAGCGTCCACACGCGTTCGAATCTGGAGCTGGTCGACCGGGCTGTGGCCGCCACAGCCGCCAAAATCGAGGAAACGGTCAACCGGTGGCAGCGGACCATCCTCGCTCCGGTGCGCGGCATCAATGGAGCCGCCGCCGCCGTTCGCGCCGTTGTGTCCCACCTGGGAAGGCGCCGGTCGGCAGACGGGCGTCCCACTCAGGAAGAAGATCTCTTCATTTAGCGCTTCGCCTTCAGCACCAAAGCATTCTACATCTCTTTATGTCTTACAAGTGTATACGCACTGGTGTAGTCGGGGATTTCACGCCCCGAGGCTTGCTTTCCCCCCCAAGGCGACGAACCAAAATGAACGATCGGATCTGCTGCTCCGGGGGGCCGTTTCTAGTACCATTGAAAGTCTTTTTGCAGGATTATATCTCTGGGTGAGGTGAAATGCCGATACGAGTCGCTCTGCTGGGAACCAAGTTCATGGGCAAAGCCCACAGCCAGGCCTATCGCAGCGTCAACATGTACTTTCCCGATGCGCCGCAGGTCGAGATGAAGGTGATTGTGGGCCGAAACGCGCAAGAAACAGAGACTGCCCGCGCTCTTTACGGATGGCAGGAGGCTTCGACCGACTGGCAAAAAACAGTGGCCCGCGCCGATGTGGATCTGGTGGACGTGTCCACGCCTGGGAACCTGCATTGTGAAATGGTCCTTGCCGCAGCCAAGGCGGGCAAGCACGTGGTGTGCGAGAAGCCGCTGGCCAATACCCTCGCGGAAGCCGAACGGATGCTGGAAGCCGTGGAGAAAGCCAAGGTCCGGCATTTGCTGATGCACAACTACCGCCGAGCGCCGGCCGTGGCTATGGCAAAAAAGCTTGTGGAGGAAGGGCGCCTAGGCAAGCTCTATCATTTCCGGGCCCGCTACTTGCAGGATTGGGCGATGTCGCCGGATCTTCCCATGCTGTGGCGTTTTGTAGCCCAATCCGCAGGCTCGGGCGCGCTGGGCGACCTGGGAGCCCACATTGTGGACCTGGCGCGCTATCTCTGCGGCGAAATCACCGAGGTTGCCGCCGCCATGGAGACATTCATCAAACAACGGCCGGTCGCTCCCGGCTCATCCCGCAAGGCGAAGGTCACGGTCGATGACGCCGCCGCCATGGTGGTGCGATTTAAGAATGGCGCGCTGGGGACTCTAGAAGCCAGCCGATTCGCTCCCGGCCGTAAGAATCAGAACACATTTGAGATTAACGGAAGCAAAGGATCGGTGGAATTCGATCTGGAAGACCTGAACGTCCTGAAATTTTTCTCCACCGAAGACCCGCCCGACGTTCAAGGCTTTCATAAAGTGCTATGCCTCGCGAAAGGCGTGCACCCTTATGCCAGCGCGTGGTGGGCCGACGGGCACATTATCGGCTACGAGCACACGTTCACCCACACGATTTACGATTTTCTGAAATCGCTGGAGACGCGGTCCAAAGCTCATCCCGATTTTGTGGACGGAGTCCGCAACCAGGCGGTGCTCGACGCAGCAATGCGGGCTTCGGCCGGGAAACGCTGGATCAGGATCGGCTGATCCGCTATGGTCGATATTCACTGCCATCTGCTGCCAGGGGTCGACGACGGACCCGCCGACGAGGCTACGGCGCTGGCTATGTGCGCAATGGCCGCCGAAAGCGGCGTGACAGACGTCGTTGCCACTCCCCACGCCAATGCAACTTTCGAATTTTCCCCGCAGCAAAACGAAGAGAAGCGCCGGACGTTGCAGGAGGCCGTGGGAGACAAGTTGCGCATCCACCTGGGCTGCGATTTTCATCTCAGCTACGAAAATATCGAAGCGGCCCTTTCTTCTCCCGGACGCTTCACAATCAATCAGAAACAATACCTGCTGGTCGAGTTTTCCGATCAGGTGATTTCACAAGGCACGTCGGAGATTTTTGACAAAATGCGGGCGGCCGGCCTGACGCCGATCATCACGCATCCGGAGCGCAACCCGCTGCTGCGAAATCACCACGCGCGGCTTGCCGCCTGGGTGCGCCGCGGCTGCCTGATTCAGATAACGGCCGATGCCGTGCTGGGCCGGTTCGGCCGCCAGGCCGAATCCGCCGCGATTTCCCTGATCGACGCCAACCTGGCCCACATCGTCGCTTCCGACGGCCACGACCTGAAAAGGCGGCCGCCGGTGATGGCCGAGTGCTTTCACTTCGTCGTGGACCGCTGGGGTGAACAAAAGGCGCGCACCTTGTTTGAGGATGCCCCGCGGGCCGTGATCGAGGGGAATGCCATTACTGTGGCCCGGCCGAGAAGACGCGCGCGCAAAAAATGGTGGGTTTTCTGGCGGTAGCGGCTACTGCGGGCGGGTGAGAGTGGCCTGATTGGCGACCAGCGAATCAAAGATCGCCAGCACCTGTTTGCGATAGTCATACATCCGTTGGAGGGCTTGCCGGAAAGAAGCCTCGAAATCGCCCGCACGCATCCATTTGGCAAACAGCTCCTCTGGCACATCGATATCCCGGCGTAGGGACTCCACTCGGTGACCTCGCAAAAACAGAGCGTAGAAAAAGGCCGCCTCACGGTGCGGAGACTGCTCTGGTGATTTGAACGCCGTTGACATAGCCGGTCCCACGGATCACTGCCTCGGAATTTACGATCCGTAAGAAATGCCAGTATAATCAGACCGGCTTTTGGCCGCAAGTACAAACTGCCCGGAGCCGACTCTAGGGAATTCCCCAGTCGGCGGAACCCGATGCCGGGCTAGTCGAGCTGATCGATTACCTTCAGCAGGCCTTGCATGGAACGCCGGCTGGCCGGTTCCCTTTGCCCGTTGATTGAGAAGTGAGTCTCCATTGACACTGCGCCGGCATAGCCGGCTTTGGCCATGGCGGGAAAGATCTCGGCGTATGGAATGATGCCGTCACCCACCGCGCAGACCTGCTGCCGCCCGGTCTGCAGGTCGATGCGCATATCTTTGATATGCATGTGCCACACGCGCTTCTTATCGAGCAGGTTGAATCCATCCGGATACGGCCTCTCTCCGGTTGAGGCGCCGTTGACAACGTCCCAATTGATGCCGAGGTAAGGCGAGCGGATCTGGCTCAGCACCGCCATGGTTTCGGCGCAATCCGCCAGATTGCAGCCGCTCTCGTTTTCGAGAACCAGGCGGATTTTCTCTTTCTCCGCCACTTCGGTGATGCGGCTGAGCCCATCCTTGATTTGCGGGCGCAATTCTTCCCGGTTTTCCGATCGCCAATACGAGAAGACGCGGAGCTTGTCGGTCTCCAGAATCTTCGCCGCCTGGATGGCCTGGCGCACGAAATCCATCTGCATAGCCAACTGTTGCTCATCCGGAATCGGCAAGTCGCGCTGGGCGGCCTTGACCTCTCGCGCAGCCTCGGCTGTGAGCCGGCTGCCGGGTAAAACGGCCTTCAAAATCGGGGTCGAAAGAACGGCCACTCGCACGCCGTGTTGTTCCAGCGCAGCGTGAATTTCCTTGAGCTTCGCCGGTTCGTGGCGAAAACAATACTTATCATAAACGTTGCGCAGCTCGACCTGGCGTATCCCGAACTCGTTGGCGAACTGAAGCGCCACGCCCAAATCCCGGCTGACCTCATCGGTTATGAAGCAAACATTCGCCCGCGTGATCCGTGCCGCATGCGCCGGGCGAACTGCGGCCGCCGCGCCGCCGGCCAGAGCCAGCAACATGTCTCTTCTGCGCATGATCTCCTCCCAGCGATGCGTAGTCCGCAGACGGGACGCCTGCCCCAGCGCTATCTTACAATAATGGCTGCCGGAAAATTCCGTTATGCGGTTGTTTTTGTTCGCTGTTCTTGAGATCGGCTGCCTGGCAGTTCTGGCACGCGCTGGTCTTGTGGAGGAAGCTCGCCGGGCGCGGGATGCCCAGGATAGAGCGGGCCTGGAAGCGGCCGCCGCCCAGGCCGCAGCCGCCGCTCAGGCGGAGCCCCAAAACATCCGGCTACAGTACGAATCCGCGCTCATTTATTCCTATCTCGCCGAAGTGGCGATGGAAATCCGCGACCAAGCCGGCGCCCGCAAAGCTGCCGAAGCAGGTATTCCACGCGCCGAAAAAGCCGTTAACGGCGACGGCCGCGTGTCGGAATACCATCGCCTGCTCGGCGCTCTTTACGGCCAGGCCATCCCTGGAAATCTGAGCGCCGCGCTGAAGTATGGGCGGAAGAGCATGGATGAGCTCGATCGGGCGATTGCTCTGGACCCCAAGAATCCTGAAGCCTTTCTCAGCCGCGGAGTCGGCAAATATTACATTCCTCCCATGTTCGGCGGCGGCGCGCAGGCCGCTTTGGAAGACATCCGCAAAGCAATCGAACTTGATCCGAAATTGGATCAGGCCTATCTTTGGGAGGGTATCGTACTTCGCAAGCTGAACCGAAGCCGCGAGGCGCGGGAAGCCCTGAATCAAGCTGTGAAGCTGAATCCACGCCAGGTTTGGGCCAAGCAGCAGCTCGAGAAGACGCCGCCCCGGTAATGCCGCAAGAGCCAGCGAGCAGGACACAGCCTTGACCAAAACGCCCCCCCGCGTCTGTCTGGTCCTTCTTTTGTTTACTTTTCTTTCATACTTCCAGTATCCCGGCCACACCTACCTGGTGAGCGATACCCAAATCTACGTTCCGATGCTCGAGCGTTTCGAGAACCCGACGCTCTTCGCGCGGGACCCGATGGTTATCCGGGCCCACACTACCTGGACCTTCTTCGACGAAATCGCTGTCGGTTTCCGCAAGCTGACGCGGTCGCAACTCGAAACCGCGCTGGGCTTGCTTCATTTTTTTGCCCGCTGGTGCCTGCTCATCGGAATTTTCATGATCGCCCGCGCGATGGGGCTGGAAGATCTGCCGGCTGCGGCGTGTGCTGGAATCTATGCTCTGGGCGGCCTCGTTCAGGGTCCTTCCGTGCTGCTGGTCGAGTACGAGCCGGTTCCTCGCGCCTTTGCCCTTGGGCCGGCCGTCCTCGGAATTGGCTTGGCGGCGGAACACCGCTTCGCCGCAGCCGGCGCGGCGGGCGCCGCCGCTCTGGCATTGCACGGCACGACTTCGGTTCCCTTCTGGATCATTTTGGGCGCTTTTCTTCTGGCCGCCCCCAGCGGCTCGATAACGCCAGGCAACCGCCTCTGGCCGTTTCTGTCTCTGGGATCCGCCCTTCTGGCTCTGAAAATTGCGGCCCCATGGCAGCTCGGAGTCAGCGAGCCGCAAACCCTGCTGGGCCGCCTGGATGCGGATTGGGAAGGCCTGGCGCGGCTGCGGTCTCCCTATGTATTCGTCGATCTGTGGTCTCGCGCTTATTTCTGGCAATATGGCCTGATGTTCATTGCCGCCGCGGCCGCCTATTGGCGGCTTCGGAAGCGAATGAGTAAGGAGCTGCGGTTTTTCGCTGTAGGACTCGCCTTCCTGGCTGTGCTGAGCCTGCCTGTTTCCTACTTGTTGCTCGAGAAATGGAAATGGGCGCTGGTTCTTCAATGGCAGCCTCTGCGCTCTCTCCTCTTCCTACAGATGCTGACAATTCTGCTTGCGCTGGCTCTCGCCATGGAATTGAGTTGCCGCAGAGCAGACAGCGCGGGGGCCAGTTTCTGGGCCGCCCTGGCAATCGCCTCGGCAATCGACTCGCGGCTGCTGTTTGCGTTGACGCCGGCGGCGGCCGGCTGCCTGGGGCGATGGCCGATTCGAGCGGCAGGGATTGCTCTGGCGGTGGCGTCAGCTTGGTTGCGGCCTTTCGGGATCACTCTTTGGACCGCGCCGTTGCGACGTGAACTTTGCGTAGTGTTGCTTCTGTCGGTTTTGCTGGCGGGCGCGGCGGCACTCCATTTCCGCTCGCGCCTCGGCGGTCTTGGGGTCGTCCTGGCGGTTGGATCCGCATTTTTTATTGTGCCCGGCAGGGCGCAGTTCCGCTGGTCGGGCGAACCCATAAATAGGGATTTGGCCGTCTTGAGCGATTGGGCGCGCGGATCCACTGATGGGAACGCCGTTTTTCTTTTCCCTGATAGTCCGGCTTCTTCGATAGATCCCGGGGTTTTTCGCGCTCGCGCGGAACGGGCCCTTTACACCGACTGGAAGAGTGGAGGACAAATCAATTTCTTTCGCGATTTCGCCCGCCTCTGGGGTGAACGCTGGAGGCAAGCTCTCGCGGAACCCTTCCACCCGGAACAACTCGTCCGCCTCCGGCAAGCTGGCGTGGATTATATCGTTCTGCAATCCGCAGAAGCCGGTCCGGCCCTGCCGCTGGCCTTCACCAGCGGCGCCTATCGCGTCTATCGCCTGAAATGAGCCCCGCGCAAAGTGCGTTTCATGCCAAAATGTTGCCTTATGCTACCGAAGCTGACGGCTCCCGATTCAAAACAACTAGCCGAGGAACTCATTGGCGCAGCCGGCCTGTGCCGGCCGGTCCCTCCTTTCAGCTCACGCTATGAATCGTTCACCGCGGCCGACGCCGCGTCCGTGCGCCAGAGGTGGCTGGAGCTCAAGACAGCTTCTGGGTGCAAGCCGGCTGGAAAGAAAATCGGGAAAGTAAGCTTCGGCTGGAACGGGCATGCTCAAGTGCTGCGCCCGGGCTGGGGACACATTCTCGACAGTACGCTCCTGGTGGACGGCACCGCGCTCCCCTGCTCCCACCTGATCCAGCCGTCGGTCGAAGCCGAGTTTGCGCTGCTGCTCAATCGCGATCTCGCCGGCCCCGGCATCACCGCTGCGCACGCTCTGGCCGCGATTGAAGGCGTGTGCGCAGCGTTCGAAATCGTGGACAGCCGGTTCCAGCCCAAGGCGCTCACTCCGGAGGACGCGTTTGCCGACAATAGCTCCCACGCCTATGCCGTGATCGGTCCGCATCTGGCATCTCCGCGCGCGATCGACTTGGCCGAAGTGAACGTCAACCTGGAGATCAACGACCAGGTTCGCGGCCAGGGCACTGGGG
Source organism: Bryobacterales bacterium (assembly GCA_035652135.1). Taxonomy (GTDB): domain Bacteria; phylum Acidobacteriota; class Terriglobia; order Bryobacterales; family JACQDG01; genus DASREK01. The sequence goes on from DASREK010000254.1 coordinate 10,450, forward strand.
CGGCGATCTGCGGCCATCCGGTTCACGCTCTGGCTGCTCTGGCCAATCTTCACCCGCTCCGCGCCGGCGAGATCATTCTCACCGGATCGGTAGCCGGCGCATTTCCCATCAAGTCCGGCGACCGGCTTCGCGCCACATTCCGGCGGCTCGGAGTGGTGAACCTGACGATCGAGTAGCGCGCAGCAGCGTTCCGATTTAAACTATTTTGGACGTCGCAGACGCTGGCTCTGGACGCTGCGCCACCGTTCTCTGGCCGCAGTCCCCAAAATTTAGTCCCAAGAAGGAGCACCCATGCGCATTCTCGCGATCGCACTGGCAGCCCTGTCCGTGGCCGCGGTGATTCGGCCCGCGGAGGTTCCGAGCAAAACGCAAGCCAAATCGGCGCCGCGCTGGAAAGATACGGAACTCAAGAAAGCAATCGAAGAGCGGTTCGCCCGTTCGGCGATCGCCGCGGACAAGTTTAAGGTCGAGGTAAACGAAGGCGTCGTGCGCATCACCGGCAAAACCGACGTCATCCAGCACAAGGGCGTGGCGACGCGCCTGGCAAAATCGATGGGCGCAAAGGCCGTGCGGAATGAAATCGAGGTAAGCCAAGCGGCGCGTCAGAAGGCTGCGGCCCAGTTGGCCGGCGGCGCGAAAGCCAAATCCACGCAAAAGTAAACGAGCGCCAGGCGAAGTCGTCCGGCCCGATCGCGATCAGGCGGGCAGCAGTTTGTCCAGCTCTTCCCGGTCGAAGCCGATAATCACCCGGCCGTCAATCACGATAGTGGGCGTGATACGGCTGCGATGCACTTCGATCAGGTCTTCCAGCGCGTCAGAATCCCGGGTTACGTCGAATTCCTGGAATGCAACACCTTTTGCCAAGAGATACTCTCTCAGTGAGCGGCAGGGCGGTCAGGTGGGCTGCGAGTATAACACAATACGCATTATGTTTATTATCCCACGCCTAGTCTAATACCGTGTGCGGCTCAGGATGAATCGTAACGCGCTGAAACTGGGGATAGGCCTGCCGGAAGCGATTCTCGATTTGCGAGGTGATTTCATGGACCCGGTCCACGGGCATCTCGCCGGAGAAGACACAATGGCAGGAGATGGAGGGCCGCTCGCTCGAGCCGAAAACCGTGATTTCGTGGCAATCGAGCACCTCGGGAAAACTGCGGGCCACGGCGGCCAGCGGCCCGCGCCACGTCTCGGCTTCCTCGGCGCCCACTTGGCTTCTGCCCATTTCTGCTCCCTCGTTTTCAATATGCGTGTTGATCTGAGTGACCTGGGGCGCTTCGCGCTGAATTTCGGCCTCCAGCTCAGAGACCATCTGATGAGCCGCTTCGAGCGTCATTTTTTCGCCGACTTCGAGATGAAATTCTAAGGAGACGCCATTCTCTGTGTCGTAGGCGGTGAGATCATGAACCGCCAGGCCCCGGCGGGCAGCGACTGCCTTTACGATATCGAACAGACTTTCTGCACCGGTCGAACGAGGCTCTGTGTGTATCATGACGTCGGCGCCGGGAAGCACGCGGTGGATGGCGGCGCGGGCGGCGTCCGAGACGGATTTCGCGTGTTCCACCTGCGCGTGCCGCTCGATGCCGATGTTGGCGTCAACGAAATACTGGTTTCCCGCGTGACGCGCACGCACCCGCTCGATGGTGGCCACCCCTTTGACATTCGCCAGCGCTTCCTCCAAGAGTTTGGCGAGCCCCGCGGGGGCTGCATCAAGCAGCGCCTCTACAGAGCGCCTTCCCAGGCGCACACTGATAACCAGAATGATCCCCGCCACGCCCAGAGCCGCCGCCGCATCCGCTTTTTGAAGATCGCGCATCCCATAGCGCTCCCCGAGCAAAACGGCAACCAGTCCCCCAACGACAACGATCGACGACCAAATGTCGGTGGAGAAATGAAGAGCATCGGCCTCGAGGGCCTGGCTCTGATACTTCGCGGCCGCCCTGCGCAGCGCGCGAGAGCGCAAGAAATCGACGGCGATCGAAAAAATCATAACCCCGAACGCCGCCGGCGTGGCTTGGACCTCGAAGGGATGTCCGAGCAATCTGCGCACGCCTTCGTAAATGATCCACAGAGAGGTCAGCAGCAGCAGCCCGATTTCGAGCAGAGCGGAAAAATTTTCGAACTTCTGATGGCCGTAAAGGTGATCCTGGTCCGCGGGCTTATCGGAAACACGCACGGAAACGTAGGTGATCCCCGAAGCGACAAGGTCCAAGCCCGAGTGCGCGGCTTCCGACAGGATTCCCAGGCTGCCGGTAGCGATCCCGGTCAACAATTTCAAGGCAGTGATTACGACAGCGCCAAGAATCGAGCGAAAAGCCACATGGCGCTTCTCAAGGGCGGCCGACTCAGCCATCTTTTACGAGAATACCAGAGGCGGCGGGTTCTCCACGCCCTGTGATAGAATCGCAAGAGTCAAAGCGCCTCCGGAATGGTGGACCTAGATGCTTGAATCAACAATTTGCCGCTTTGCCGGCGCACTCACTTTAGCAAGCGTTCTGTCAATGGCTCAAACCCCAGCTACGCTGCCCGCCCCAGGCGCGAAGCCGATCGGGCCCAACGACGTGGTCGCCACCGTGGAGGGCGAAAAAATGACGCCTGCCCGGATCCAGCAACTGCGCGACAGCCTGCCGGCGCAGTTCCAGCAGACCGCCAGCCGCATGGACAACAAAGCCTTCTTGAAAAGCTACGGCGAACTGGTGGCTCTCTTCAAACTGGCTGAGAAGGAGAAGCTGGCTGACCAGGAACCCTTCAAGGGCCAGCTCGATTTCCTCCGGATGAACTTTCTGGCCCAGTCCTACATCGAGCATCTAAGCAGAACCATCGATGTCAGCCAGCAGGATTTTCTCAACTACTATAACGAGCACAAGGCGGACTACGAAGAAGCAACCGTCCGCGCCATTTACATCGCGTTCTCCACAACACCCAGCGCCCCTTCAAGTGCGGCAAGCGGCAAAAAGCCATTGACCGAAGATCAGGCCAAAGCCAAAGCCGAAGCGCTCGTGAAGCAATTGAGAAACGGCGGCGACTTCGCCAAGCTCGCTCAGGAAAATTCGGATGACGCAGCCACGGCCCAAAAAGGGGGCGAACTGGGCGTTATCAAAAAGAGCGCTACGGGCGTGCCGGCCGAACTCCGGCAGGTGATTTTCGGTCTCAAGGCGGGAGAGGTAAGCGATCCGGTGCGGCAGCCTGCCGGGTTCTATATTTTCAAGGCGGAGAACGTGCGGACCATCCCGTTTGAGGAAGCGGCTGTCAGCATGGCCCCTGCCGTGCGCGGCGCGAAAGTGCGGGCGGAACTCGACAAGGTGCTGAAGTCTGTCCAGGTCAGCTACGACAACGAGAGCTTCTTCGACGGATCCGCCGGGGTCGTCGCACCTCCGAAACCGGGATCCTCCTCTGCGCCGGGCGGCTCTTCTACGTCTGGTGCAACAACGCAGCCTAAGAAATAAGAGCGGGTAACTTCAGAGCGGTTACGGCCCCGGACACCTTCGAGCCCAGCCCGCTGCGCATAAGGCATCGCTGTCGTTTGCCTGGTTGCCTGGCGGGCCCAGTTACCCTACTATGGCAAGTATGAGGCGGCTCATCTTCCTTTTGGTCTTCTTGGTTTTCATTCCATTCCTCGCGGCGGCCCAAACGTCCGGCGTGATGCCCGATTGGGAGGTCCGCGAGGCGGCCGCAGCTCTCGAGAAGCACACGAAGGTCGTCGAGGGTCTTCTCAATCAGTTGAAGCCCGAGGATTGGGTGGCGCAGGGCGCGCCCCAGCTTTATGTGGAGCAGTTGAAACAGGCCAAGCTCTACAATTCCTACCTCACGCGGCAGGCCGCAATGCTGTCGGCGCAGCCCGACAAGCTGAGCGTTGCCTTGGATGTTCTGTTTCGTTTGGATTCTCTGCATTCCCTGCTCGAATCTCTCACCGACGGAACCCGCCGGCATCAAAATCCCGACCTGGCGGATCTGCTGGCCTCGGCGATGAGCCAAAATTCAGCAACACGAGAGCGGCTGCGCGAGTATACGCGCGAACTGGCTGTGGAGCGCGAGAAAGAATGGCAGATCGCCAATGAAGAAGCCCAGCGCTGCCGGGGAACCCTGGCCACGCGCCCGCCGCGCCCGGCCAGGAAGCCGGCGGCTTCTAAACAGTAAGCCCCGAAACTTCCGCCGCACATGCTCCGCATTGCCCCAAATCCCGGACGAGCGCCTCTGCGCGGGATCCGAAAAGCGCTGCGAGGAATCAGCAGCATAGCGGCTGTGCCTTGTGGAACCGCCGGAAGGATGCTATCAACGTAATGTATGGCGTGGCAATGTCACATCTGTGCCGAAGCTTCGGAGGATATCTGTCCTGCTTGCACCAAGGACGTCTGCAAAAACCACATCTGTGAGGTTTGCCGGCGTTGCAGCGATTGCTGCTGCTGTGAAGAGGAGCCGGTCCATCGCGCAATCACCGGAGGATAGCGGATGCTGAAGCCTACGATTTTTCGTGAATACGACATTCGAGGCATCGCGGATCAGGAGCTTGACAGCGAAGGCGTCGAGCAACTGGGGCGCGCCATCGGCGCCTATATCCGCCGCGAAAGAGGCAATCGGCTGAATGTCGCCCGGGATTGCCGGCTCAGCTCTCCGCGCCTGCACGAAGCCATCGTCGCGGGGCTGGTCTCCAGCGGCTGCGAAGTGACCGATCTGGGCATGGCGCCTACGCCGTTGCTGTATTACGCCTCGTTCAAGCTGGAAGCGGATGGCGGCGTGATGATCACCGGCAGCCACAATCCTCCCGAGTACAACGGCTTCAAAGTTATGTGCGGCAAATCGACGCTGTACGGCGAAGAGATTCAAAAGCTGCGCGAGATCATCGCCTCTGGGCAATTCGAAACCGGCTCGGGCAGCGTGCAGCAGGAAGACATCGTTACTCCATATGTGCAGGAGATTACCGACCAGTTCTGCTTTAAGAATTGGGTCCGTTTCGTGATTGATTGCGGCAATGGAACCGCAGGTCCGGTCATGCACCAACTGCTCGAGCATCTCCGGTGCGATAAGCTCGAGCTGTTCTTCACCCCCGACGGCCGCTTCCCCTACCATCATCCGGATCCTACCGTCCCGAAGAATCTGGAATCGCTGATCGATTGGGTGAAAGAACGGGAGGCTTTTCTGGGCATCGCCCTGGACGGCGACGGCGACCGCATCGGCGCCGTCGATGAAAAGGGCAACATTGTGTGGGGCGACCAGTTGCTCGCCATCTTCGCCCGCGAAATTCTATCCCGCAAGCCGGGTGCGACGTTCATTTCCGAAGTGAAGGCGTCGCAGGTCCTTTATGACTACATTCGGAAGCTTGGCGGCCGCGCCATCATGTGGAAAACGGGCCACTCCCTCATCAAAGCCAAGATGCAGGAAGAGAAGGCGGAGCTCGCCGGCGAGATGAGCGGCCACATGTTTTTCGCCGACCGCTATTATGGCTTCGATGACGCCCTCTACGCCGCGCTCCGGCTGCTCGAGTTGGTGGACCGCGCCAATGCTCCGCTTTCCACGCTGCTGGCGGATTTGCCGCCCACGGTAAGCACTCCGGAGATCCGTGTGGATTGCCCGGATGAAGAGAAATTTCAGGTGGTCGAGCGGGTCAAAGAGGAACTTCGGAAAAATCACGAGATTATCGATGTGGACGGAGTTCGCGTGTTGTTCCCGGATGGATGGGGGCTGGTGCGCGCCTCGAATACGCAGCCTGTTCTGGTGCTCCGTTTTGAGGCCTCGCAGCCGGACCTGCTCCAGCAGTACCGGCGTCAGGTGGAAGACGTGATCGCTCAGGCCAGAAGCTGGAAGGGAGCTCCGGCCGCCTGAATGTTTGTCGCGGTCGGCACGGCCCGGGAGCCCAAGGTGCAGGCCGTTCGCGCCGCACTCGCTGAAATCGATCCGCGCCGGCGGTGGCGGATTGAGACCTTCCCAGTCGAAAGCGGCGTGCGGGAAACTCCTCTTCACACCGGCGAGACCCGGCGGGGCGCGCGCCTGCGGGTGGAACGCCTGATCGAACATTTCAGCCCGCACAATTGCCGGCCCGACCTCTACATCGGCATGGAAGGGGGCATCGCCTCCGCCGGCGGCCAAGTCTGGCTGGAAAACTGGGTATACGCCAGCGACGGCCAGCGCGGGTATTTCGGCAGCGGCGGCGCGCTGCCGCTGCCCCCGGCCATTGTGGAGGAAGTTCTCCACAAGGGCCGGAGCCTCGCCGACGTGATCGACGAAATCGCCGGCCGGAACGAGATTCGCAGCCAGGAAGGCACATGGGGCGTCCTGACACGAAACCTGATTACGCGCCAGCACGTGTTTCGCGACGCCCTGGTGAACGCCCTTACTCCCTTTCTTCTGTCGCCGTCTCTGTTTCGCGAATAAACGCCCGGGGGGCCGAACTCCGCCGGGTAAGCAGGGCTTCTCCTTCGCTATGATGGTGGATCACGGCTTGCTTGCAGTTCGCTTCCCTATATGCCGTCCGCTCTCGATCTGTTCGCTCCCCCTGTTCGCGACTGGTTTGCGCGGTCGTTCGGTCGCCCTTCTCCTGCGCAGGAAAAGGGCTGGCCGGCCATCGCGGCGGGCCGGCATACGCTTCTGATCGCGCCCACCGGCTCCGGCAAAACACTCGCCGCGTTCTTGTGGGCGATTCAATCGCTGATGCTGCATCCGGATGGCGCCGCGGAAGGCGGCGCGAGAGTGCTGTACGTCTCTCCGCTGAAGGCGCTCAACAATGATATCGAGCGCAACCTGCGGGCGCCGCTGGAAGGCATTGTGGGCGCCGGCGTCATTCGCATAGCGGTGCGCACCGGCGACACCCCTGCCGCCCGGCGCCGCGAGATGGTCCGGCGGCCGCCGCATATTCTGATCACTACGCCGGAATCGCTCTACATTCTGCTGACCGGGCCGCAGCGCGAGCGGATCTTTGCCGGCCTGCGCTTTGTGATTATCGATGAAGTGCATTCGCTGGCCAGCGACAAACGGGGCGCGCATCTTTCGCTGTCGCTGGAACGGCTGGTCGAGCTGAGCGGCGAATTCCAGCGCATCGGCCTTTCCGCCACGGTGCGCCCGGTCGAAGAGGTGGCGCAATTTCTCGGAGGATACACGGCCGGCGGGTCGCCCGGGGGAGAGCTGCGGCCCCGGCCGGTGGAAATTGTGGACGCTGGAAGGCGGCGAAAGCTCGATGTCAAGGTCCTCTCGGTTGTGGAGGATTACGCAACCCTTCCGGATACGAGCATCTGGAAAGAGGTCATACCCGAACTGCTGGAGCTGATTCGCTCCCACCACACAACGCTCGTCTTCGTGCAGAACCGGGGCCAGTGCGAGCGAATCGCCGCCTGGCTGAACGAAACTTCCCGGGAGCGTATCGCCGAAGCCTACCATGGCAGCATGGCGCGTCCGGCGCGGCTTCAAATGGAAGCGCGGTTGAAGGCCGGCGAGCTGCGGTGTCTGGTTGCCACATCGGCTCTGGAGTTGGGCATCGACATTGGCGCCATCGAGCTGGTGGTTCAATTGCAGTCGCCGAAATCGGTGACGCGCGCTTTGCAGCGCATCGGGCGTTCCGGCCATCTGGTGAGCGCGACCAGCCAGGGCCGCTTTTTCCCCACCTTTCGCGACGACCTGGCCGAGTGCGCGGTGATCGCCCGTTTGCTGGACGCCGATTTCCTGGAACCAATCCGCATTCCCAAGAACGCCGCCGATGTGCTCGCCCAGCAGATTGTCGCTTGCGCCGCAGTGGAGACTATGGATCTCGACCGGCTCTTCGCTCTGGCCCGGCGGTCTTATTGCTACCACGATCTGCCGCGCCCGCTCTTTGACCGCATCGCAAGAATGCTGGCGGGCAGGGATGCGCGCGAGCTGCGTCCGGCGATTTCTCTGGATGCAGTGAATAAATGCGTCGCGGCGCTTTCTCACAGCCGCCGCCTGGCCGTGCTTAATGCCGGCGCTATCCCCGACCGGGGCCTTTACCCGGCTTATCTGGCCGGTAAAAAAACCAAAGTCGGAGAGCTCGATGAGGAGTTTATTTTCGAGACCCGCGTGGGGACAGCCTTCCTGCTCGGGTCGAGCGTTTACCGGCTGGCCGAGGTCACGCCGCACCACGTAGTCGTAGAGCCGGCTCCCGGCGCCCTGCTGCCCAAGCTGCCCTTCTGGCACGGCGAGGGCCTGGGGCGCGATTACGAGCTGAGCGTTGCCATCGGCCGCTTCCGGCGGGAGTTGAACCTGGACGATCCCCGGCTTTTGGAGAAACTCGAAACGGAATGCCGGCTCGACCGCCGCAGCGCCTGGAACCTCCGGGAATATTTTCTGCGCCAGCGCGAAGAAGCGGGAGTGCTGCCTACGGACCGCCGCATCGTGGTCGAAACGTTTCCTGACGAGCTGGGGAACTGGCGCATGGCGATCCACTCGGTATTTGGCGGGCGGGTGAATGGCCTGCTGGAGTTGCTCGCGGTCCAGCGGGCTCGGGAAATAATGGGATTTCAGCCGGAGTCGATGCATACCGATGAGGGCGTCATTCTGGTTTTTCCCGACGGCGAGATCCCGCCTGGCAATCCGCTCAAGGGTCTCGCCGCCGCCGATGCCGCCGAAAGAGCCAAGGCGGAGGTCCTCGGCTCCGCTCTCTTCGCTGTCCGTTTCCGTCACTGCGCCCAGCGGGCGCTGCTGCTCTCCCGGCCGCTGCCGCACAAGCGCGCTCCTCTGTACTTGAGCCGCATCCGGTCGGCGAACCTGCTGGCCCAGGCAGCGGCGATTCCCGAATTTCCCCTGGTGGCCGAAACCGCCCGGGAGTGTCTGGAAGACGCTCTGGATTACGAAAATTTTCGCCGAGTCCTGGAAGGGATCGAGAGCGGCGACATCGAGATGGTCGAAATCGAGCGCCAAACCCCTTCTCCTTTTGCGGCAGCGTTTCAATTCAGCTTCATTGCGAGCTTCCTGTATGACTACGATGCGCCGGCGGCGGAGCGCGCCGCGCAACTGCTCGCCGTCAATCGCGAGGTGCTCGCTGGCGTGCTTTCCCCGGCCGAGGCGGCCCGCATCATCCGGCCTGAAGCCGTCGAATCCACCGAAGCGGAATTGCAGTTCCGGACCCAGGTGCGGCGCGCGCGATCCGCCGAGGATCTGCTGGAAATCTTGGTGCGTGTGGGAGACTTGAGCCCCGCTGAATTGTCCGCGGTATGTGCCTCGCCGGGCCTGATTC
>DASREK010000255.1:0-8941 GCA_035652135.1 Bryobacterales bacterium
TTTTCGTAATACAGCGGGTCGTCGGGAATGTGCGTTTTACGGTAGACATTCACGATCGAGCCGTCCGCGTCAATGACGGCTACGCTGTTGTAATAGACACCCGCCGCTCTCCGCTCGAAAAGCGGGGCTACCACGGCGACGCGCCGCTCGCGGGCAGCGGCGGAAAGAGCCTCGGTGGTCGGTCCGGGAATCGGCTCCGCCAGATCAAACAGCGCCGGGTCCTCCCGCTGGCAGAAATACTGTGACCGGAATAACTCCGGCAGGCAGATCACCTGGGCCCCATTTTGGGCCGCCTCTTCCACTCGCCCGATGGCCCGCGCGAGATTCGCCCCGGTATCCGGCGAGCAGCGCATTTGGAGCAACGCGATTTTGAATTTTCCCGAGCTCTGGCGCATTCGCTTTGATTATGCGGCAACCGGCGCATGTTGTAAAATCAGGCCGGAGTCACCCGATTATGCTGAGCTACACGCGTGGCCCCGAAATCCCGCTCCTCGACAAAACCATCGACCAGGCGTTCCGGGACAGCGCCGCCCGCTTCCCCGATCGCGAGGCGCTGGTGGTTCCGCACCAGAGAGCCCGGCTCGTCTACCGCGAACTGGAGGCGCAGGTGGAACGCACGGCCCGAGGCTTGGCCGGCCTGGGCTTGCGTCCCGGCGATCGCGCCGGCGTGTGGGCGACGAACTGCGTGGAGTGGGTGTTGCTGCAACTGGCGTGCGCCCGGGCTGGTCTCGTGCTGGTGAACGTGAACCCCGCTTACCGCTCGCGCGAACTGGGTTACGTGCTCCGCAAATCGGGCATGCGGGCCCTTTTCTTGCATGAGAAAGACCCGCGGGCCGATTACCGGACGATTCTGGACCAAGCCCTGAGCGAGGCAGCCGGAGAAAGACCGGCGCTGGAGCAGATTGTTTACCTTGGCCAGGAGTCGTGGGAGCGCATGCTGGCCCGGCCGGGCCAGCTTCCCGCAGATCCGGCGGCGCCGGATGATGTCACCAACATCCAATACACTTCGGGAACGACCGGAGCGCCCAAAGGCGTTCTGCTCACCCACCGGAACCTTGTAAACAACGCCTGGGTGGTCGCTCAGGCCATGCGATTCACCGCCCAAGACCGGCTTTGTTCGCCCGTGCCGCTTTATCATTGCTTCGGCTGCGTGATGAGCTCACTGCTGGCGGTGGTAGCCGGCGGGACGCTTATACTTCCCTCCGCGCAGTTTGACCCGCTGGCCACACTCTGGGCTATCCACTCCGAGCGGCCGACGGCGCTTTATGGAGTGCCCACCATGTTCATCGCCGAGCTGGAGCACCCGGAGTTCCTCCGTTTTGATTTGCGTTCCCTGCGCACCGGCATCATGGCCGGAGCGCCTTGCCCTGTCGAGGTGATGAAGCGGGTGGTCGGCGAAATGCACTGCCCGGAAATGACGATCGCCTACGGGCAGACGGAGGCGTCGCCGGCGGTCACGATGTCGAAGGTGGACGATCCGCTCGAGCTGCGGGTCTCCACGATTGGCTGCGCGCTGCCTAATACCGAGGTGAAGATCGTGGCGCCCGGCTCCGGTGAAACGGTGCCCGTCGGCGAGCAGGGCGAGCTGTGCACCCGCGGGTATCTGGTAATGAAGGGGTACGACCAGGATCCGGATGCGACGCAGCGCGCCATCGACAAGGAGAACTGGCTGCACACGGGCGATCTCGCGGTCATGCAGCCCAATGGCTACTTCCGCATCACGGGCCGCGCGCGGGACCTGATTATCAGGGGCGGTGAGAATATTTATCCCCGTGAGATCGAAGAGTTTCTCTACACGCATCCGAAGATCGCCGACGTTTACGTCGTCGGGCTGCCCGATTTGAAGCTGGGCGAGGCGGTGCTGGCCTGGATCAAGCTCAAAGCGGGAACCTCGGCCACCGAAGAAGAAATTCGCGAATTCTGCCGTGGCAAGATCGCGCATTTCAAAATCCCGCAATATATCCGCTTTGTGGATTCGTTCCCGATGACGGTGACCGGCAAAGTGCAGAAATACCGGATTCGCGAGGAAGAGATCCGGGCCCGGGGCCTGGAAGAAGCGGCCAAAGTGGAGACGGCGTAATCGGCGGAAAGAGAATCTTCGGTTCCGCGCCGGCGCGCACGTGCTCCACTGGCGTCCCCGATTTCCGAGTCCTGCTTATATTTACCAGGCGTCCCGATTCGAGATTTTTACGCGAAATACTGGCTTGGCCCGTTCTGAGGGTTCCATTTCGTAGTCCTGCGCGCTTTTGCCGGGATCGTAGTCTCGCCAAAGCCAGGCCAGCGCCTCCGGCAGGTCGAGAGAGCCTTGGCCGGAGCTGTGCATGCCGTCTCCGAAACGGAAATGAAAATCGTAGCCTCGCAGCTTGAGCGAGTTGGCAAGCTGGATATTCTGGAGCGGCCAGCTTCCGGCGCGGGGGCTTTCCTGATCTTCCGAACCGTCCGCCAGCCACACTCGAATATTGCGCTTGGGTTCCCGGCGGATCTTGAAGGGATAGATGTTGCCCCCGTCCAGGTGCTCCTCCGGCCGCCATTGCAAGGCTGTATAGCTTCCAATATTCGAGAGCACGCGGCTGAACTTGTCGGGAAAGTACCAGGCGACGTTCAGTGAGCAAATCCCTCCCGAGGACTGGCCGCCGATGCCGCGCGAATAGCCATCGCTGCGGATCTTATACGTCTTCTCGACTTCCGGCAGAATTTCTTCGAGAAGGAACCGGCCGTAGCGGTCGGAAACGGTATCGTATTCGATGCTGCGATGGCGCGTACCGTCTTTGGGGGCCACGAGCACATGAATCATCGGCGGAATCAGCTTCTGGTGCACCAGGTTTTCGGTTACCGTGAAGAGACGCATGGCGTAAAGATCGCCGCGCGCCAGATTTTGCCCGTCCTGCCACACCATGAGCGCGGCTCCCCGCGAGGGATCATATCCCGGCGAGACATAGACCCAGTATTCGGGATTCCAGTCAGGGTAAATTTTGCTGGTGATTGTCTTCTTCTCCGACAGAGCGCCCTTCGGCACTCCCGGCTGCGGATAAGAATCCGGCCCGTAGCCGGCGACGTCATACCGATAGGCCTGCCCCATGGATTGCCCGTCGGCATAAAACTGGTAGTTGTGGGTTACGCCAATTCGCATTTTCTTGACGAGATACCAAAGATTCGAACCGGGCACACGGGTCATGGTCTCGGGCGCGTTGCCGTCCAAAGAAACCGATGCAGTCTTGTCAGTCTCCACTGCAAACAGAAAATCCTGACCCCATACGGCGCTCGCGCCTCGTTCTTTCAAGTCGAACAAAGTTTTTGGAAGCAAATCCTTGAGCGAAGGCGAATTTGCGCGCGCCGCTTCGATCAAGGCTTGCAGAGGATGCGTCTGGCCATGCGCGGCCAGAGGAATCATTCCAACGAGCACGAAAACAAATAGCTTTCGCATGGAGCTTTCCTCCTTACCCATTTATCCGGTCCCAGCCGGAATTGAAGACCAAAAAGCCCGGAACGGGATAATCCATTTTGTGTGCAAGGCATAGAATTCCACGGCGCCTCCCGCAGTTTCTACAGTTTCCGCCCGCGCGCGCCGAGCGGCGCTACTTCTTCGCCGCGGGTGCGGCATTCCCGTACGTTTGTCCTGGGAATGTCACTTGCAGGCGGATGCCATCGGGATCGAAAAACTCATTCAACGTTCCCTGTCGCGACAACTCGGCTTTGGCGCCGAGCGCCTGGACGGCCTTCACAGCCGAAGGGGCGTCGAAGTGATCGACCAGCACGCTGAAGTGGTCGATCTTCGCCGGCTTATTGGGCGCCGGGTTATAGAGCAGGATTCTGGTCTCGCCGGCCTGGAAGGTTGGCTGCGGCGGATTGCCCTGGCCGGTCCCGGGATCCCCAAACAACCTCCGGTAAAATGCCGTCGCCCGGTCCATGTCGTTGACTTGAATGGCAAGGTGATGCATGCCGCGGGGATGAAAGAGAGCCTCCTGTTTCGGACCGGCTTCGGGAGCGGCGTTGCTCAACAGCTTCCAAGACTGGTCCGCCCAGATTTGCACGCTCGTGCCATCAGGATCCGTGACAAAGAGCCCGACATTCGACTCGCGCACTTTTAACCCTGCGTTCTCAAGCGAGCTTTTCATGCTGGCGGCGTTGAAATTTTCAATGCCGACGCCGAAATGATCGATGCGCTTGGATGCGCCGGCCGCGGCCGGCGCGATGGCCATATAGCAGGGGCCAAGGCGCAGGTAACGGCGCGGCGTCCGGGCATCCTTCAGCACTTCGTTACCGAAGAGACGGCGGTAAAAGATCATGGCTTTATCAATATCTCCGACCGCCAGCGCAACGTGGTCCACACGGGTAGGGCGAAGAATCCCTCCCTCGGCGCGAGCCTGCGGCAGCGCCGCCGCGCCGAGCATAAACAGCGCATCGCGCCGGCTAATCCGATTGGGTGACATGCTTCCTCCTATCGCCAACTTTTCGGGCCCTGCTTCGAGATGGCCATTGTACCCGAAGAAGCGCGCGCGGGCTCTTGCACTCCCGGATTTCTCCAAAACCGAGCTTCGCAGGCCCCTTTTGTAAGCGGCAGCAGCGGAAATCGCCGCATTAAAATGGGAATCTCAAGCGCCTGCGCTTGTGGGTCCAGGCTGCAAATGGGATGGGCGGAAAGCACCCGAAGCATTTCAGAAGCGGCATTTGAGAAGTAACTTGGCGTTCCAGCTTCGGCGGTTTGATTTCTTACTGCTTCACAAACTTCTTCACATCGGTCCCGTTCACTTCACCTACGTAAATGGCGTCATGGGAGTCAACGGCTACGGCCGTAGGATTTCTGAGGCCTTCGATTTTCTCCAGCACCTTGCCGTCTTTCGTGCTGGCGATCAGCAAGCAGTTGTTCTCGGTTCCATCGACGACGTAAATCAGGTCGCCCTTGACAAACAGGCCCCAGGGGGCGCCGAAACCGGTCCACTGATTCAGAAACTTGCCGCCCTGGTCGAAAATCTGGATGCGGCTGTTTGAGCGGTCGGCCACGTAAATGCGGCCCTTGGAGTCAATGGCGATGCTGTGAGGCACGTTGAACTGGCCGGGATCGGTCCCCTTGCCGCCCCACCACTTGAGAAACTTGCCGTTTTTGGAAAATTTTACGACCCGCGTGTTGGGACCTTCGCCGTCAGCGATAAAGATGTCGCCGTTTTTCGCCACCGCGACGTCGGCCATGCCGTTGAAGGCATCCGGCGAGGTGTTGTCGCCGGTGACGCCCTTCTTGCCCAGCGTCATCAGCAGTTTTCCCTCGGAGTTGAATTTGAACGCCTGCATCTCGCCTCGGTCGGTGACCCAGACATACCCGGAACGATCGACACGCAAGAAGTGCGTCGTTTTGAACATGCCTGCACCCCATGCCCGGAGAAATTTCCCGTGGCTGTCGAAAACCATGATCGGCATTGATTCGTTGCGATGGAACACGTAAACGTTGTCGTGTGCGTCCACATCCACGCCGGTTACAGCGCCCCACTTCGTGACGCCCGGCGGGAATTGCGCCCAATTTTCGGCCAATTGATAATGACTTTCGGCTGCACGCACTTGCGCGCTCTGTATAGCGGCGGCGGCCCAGAACGCGGTCGCAACTCCAGCAGCAGCTAAAAGCTGTTCGAATATACGGGCCATTCGCTCTCCTTGCAATCCGTCATATCTTCTAAAGAGCCGGTCTGCTGATCAGGGCACGTGAATTTCCGGCGACTATCTTAGCAGACGCCCGCGGCTCCTTCACGCGGGGGAGGGCGGCATTGAGGAAGGGATTCGGGAGAGGGAATGGCGGCTTCCGCAGACGCCGCGCGCCTCGTCGCGTTCCAGGCACGCATGGAATAAGAAGCCCGGAGCGATTTGCATTCGACAAGCGGATGTTCCGATGACACCGGCCGCAGGCGGTCTGATACGCCGATTGGCTCTCGGGCGTGGGCATCGCCTAGAATAGCAGCCAGGACGCTCGTGAGTGGACTTGCCAAAGCCGCATGGCGATTGTTCCTGTCAATAGCAGGGGTGAGCGCAATCACATTTGTGGCGCACCGCGCGATTCCGGTAAACGCCACGACGGCGGGTTTCGCGTACCTGCTCTTCGTCTTGATTGTCGCCAGCACCTGGGGGTTTTTCGAGGCAACAGTCTCGTCGGTCCTGGCTACGCTGGCTTTCAACTTCTTTTTCTTTCCGCCGGTCGGCACTTTCACCATCGCCGACCCGCAGAATTGGGTGGCGCTGTTCAGCTTTCTCACGACATCACTGATTGCGAGTCGGCTATCCGCGGCGGCAAAGCGGCGCGCCGCCGACGCCATGGAGCGGCAACAGGACCTGGAGCGGCTCTACACCTTCAGCCGAGCCATTCTTTTGACCGAGGCGGCAGAGCCGTTTCCGAAGCAGCTCGCTCAGAAGCTTGCCGAAATCTTCGGCTTGAGCGCGGTGGCGCTTTACGACCGGCGAGCGGACGAGCTATATCGCGCGGGTCCCTCGGACTGTGAGGGAATAGAAAGCCAGCTTCGGGAGGCCGCTCTCCAGGGCATCTCCTTTACAGATCCGGCGCGCAACCGGGTCATCACGGCAGTGCGGCTCGGCTCGGACCCTATTGCCAGCCTCGCTCTCCAGGGCGGGCCGATGCCCGATTCCGTCCTGCAAGGCATCGCCAATCTGGCCGCCATTGGTTTGGAGCGGGCTCGGGCGCAGGAGCTCGCGCGCGAGGTGGAGACAACGCGGCAGACCGAACGGCTTCGAACCGCGCTTATCGACGCGATGGCTCACGATTTCAAAACGCCTCTCACGTCCATCAAGGCTGCCACCACGTCGCTGCTGGCGAACCCGGATCAGGCCGCGGAGCGAAAAACACAGATGTTGAAGATCGCAGACGAGGAAGCGGATCACCTGCGGGAACTGATCGATGACGCCATCGAAATGGCGCGGCTCGAAGCCGCGGATATCGATATAAAGGCCCAGCCCTCGGACCTGGGGGAGATTGTTCGCGATGTCGCCCGCTCCATGAAGACCATGATCGATGACCGGTCCATCGAGGTTGCCTGCCCTCCGAAGACGCCTGAAATAATGCTCGACCGGCGTCTCATCAAGCTTGCGATCAAGCAGCTTCTGGACAATGCGCTGAAATATTCCCCGCCGGGGTCGCCTGTGCGGATTTGCGTACAAACCGGCAATAGCGCGGTGCACGTGGATATCACGGACTATGGGGCGGGGATATCTGCGTACGACCAGCGGCAGATTTTCCAGAGGTTTTACCGAGCTCCCTCCGCGCAAACGATCCCCGGCTCCGGGCTAGGTCTCAGTATCGCTCAGAGGATCATACAGGCCCATCGGGGAGATCTGACTGTAGCCAGCCGGCCAGGCGAAACGACCTTTCGCATCACCCTCCCCGCGGAACAGAAGGGAAAACAGGCATGAGCGCGGGGAGAATTCTTGTGGTTGACGATGAACCGCAGATCCGGCGCATTATGCGGATGACGTTGACCGATGCCGGATATGAAGTGGACGACGCGAAAACCGGTGAAGAGGCCTTGGAGAAGGTTCGCAGTTTCCGCCCGGACCTCGTTGTGCTCGACGTCAACATGCCCGGAATGGGCGGTGTGGCCGCCTGCCGCGCCATTCGGGGCGACTCCAACATCGCCGTCGTGATGCTTACGGTTCGGAATGCCGAAGCTGATAAAGTGGAAGCGCTCGACGCAGGCGCGGATGACTTCGTTACCAAGCCCTTCAGCACACCGGAGCTGCTTGCGAGGATACGGGCAGCTCTCCGCCGAGTCCCAGCCGCCCAGTCTTCCGCCGCGAAAGTCCGCGCCGGCAGACTCGAAATCGACTTTGCGGCGCGCAGCGTGTCGATCGCAGGCAGGCGTTCTCATCTGACGCCCAAAGAACTCGATCTTCTCCGCTATCTGACGCAGCACGCGAACGAGGCGGTTCCGCATCGCGAACTGCTGCAAGCGGTCTGGGGGCCCGATTACGGCGATCAAGTGGATTACCTTCGGGTCTTTATCAAGAACCTTCGAAAAAAGATCGAACCGGATCCGGAGCATCCTGAGTACATTACCACGGAGCCCTGGGTCGGCTATCGCTTCAACGGAACTCCTGAACCTGCCTAGGATCGCGGGCATTTTCGCCGGCCGCGATCTTCATAACTTCTTCATGCCTTTTCTATGACTTCTTCAGGCCCATCGCCCTAAGCTTGGGTTGTGGGAGGCAAGAATCTCCAATGGCGCGGGCTCTTGAGGAGATTTTGACGCCGGCCCCGGCGAAACCGGAACTGCGAGCGCCTTCTGCCGAGGCCCGGCTGAACATCGATGTTGTTTTTACATCGATGGAAGCCACGGCCGCCGCCTCCAGCAGGCGGCGGAGATGGCGAGTCGGCTCGCCGCTCGGATCACGCTGGTCGCGCCGCAGGTTGTCCCGCATCCGCTGCCCCTCGAAAGGCCGCCCGTGCTGTTGGAATGGAACGAGCGCCGCTTGCGCGCCATCGCTGAAGAGAGTCCGGTGGAGACTCGCGTACAGATCTATCTGTGCCGGGACCCTGTTCGGACGCTTTGCGCGGTTCTTAAGCCACACTCGGTCGTCGTTGTGGGCGGCCGAAAGCGTTGGTGGTGTCCCGCTTGGGAGGGGAAATTGTCGCGCGTATTGCGCCGCGCCGGCCATGCAGTGATCTTTGCTGAAGCGGAGTAAGTCTATGTTGGACGTTTTTTACCTCGCACTCGGCTGCCTGGTCCTGCTTGGCTGCTGGGCCTTTACTAAAGCCTGCGACCGGCTCTAGGAAAGAAAACCATGGACTACATCGTTGCCGGCATCGCCTCAGCGGGCTTGTTGCTTTATTTGATTTACGCGCTGCTGCGTCCCGAGAAGTTTTGAGCAGACTATGACCAGCGCCGGCATTTTGCAAATCGCGATTTTTCTGAGCCTGATCGTTCTCTGCGCCAAGCCGCTCGGCTCCTAC
>DASREK010000256.1:0-23591 GCA_035652135.1 Bryobacterales bacterium
CCCGGCTTCATCCAGATCGGCGACCGTTACTTTGGCTCCCTCTTCGGCGAACAGAATTGCGGTAGCCTGGCCAATGCCGGCTGAGCCGCCGGTCACAATTCCTACTTTGTCTTTTAAGCGTGGCATGTGGTCTCAGGGTGAATGTGCTGGCCGGAGGCAAGCCGCAGGCATTCGAAAGCGAAGATTATAGCGCGAGCCTGCGGCCGGCATGACAGAAAAGCAGGTCCGCAGCAGGATGCAGGGGCGGCCGGGCCGCGGCGGTTTCGGCGGTGGGAAAAGCAGCGCCAAGAGGGAGGGAACAATGGCAGGTTTCAGACATTGTAGGTTAGAATGATGGTTTTCCGGGAGGAATCGACGAAATGAGGATATTGAAAGTTCTGGCGGTCGCGTTGTGTCTCACGGTGGCTATTCCGGTCTCTTTTGCTCAAAAGGGATCCAAGAAAGCCAAGAACACCAAATCGGCGAAGGCCACCACGGGCGACGTTGCCGCCGGCAAGGACCTCTTCGAAGCCAAATGTTCGGTTTGCCATAACGCGGACAGCACGGAAAAGAAAATCGGCCCTGGATTAAAAGGCGTAAAAGACGGCAAGCTGCCCAGCGGCAAGCCGGCGACGCACGATGTCATTATGGACGTTCTCAATACGGGCGGAGGAGCGATGCCTCCCTACAAAGACATGCTTACCAATGAAGAAAAGGAGAATGTCATCGCCTACGTAATGACCCTCTAGGCGATTCCCGGGCCAATTCCCTTCGTTTTACGGCATTTCCCGCGGGGGGCCTCCCGAATTCGAAGGCGCCACGAGCGCAGCTTGGTATAGTTACAGATAGCGCCGAGCACAGGATAGCGGGCCGGTTGGTGGATCGCCACAGGTTCGCCGGCCTCCGGCATCACGCTATTGCTTTCGCTGATGTCAGGCCACAGATAAGTTGAAACGCCAGCGTGGCCTTTTTCCAGAACCGGCACATCGTTGCGGCCGCCGGTGGCCCGGGTAAAAGAAAGATTCGTGTTATCGCATTATTAGGAGCGTGGACGGCGTCGCCCGCTTGGGGTCCGCTCCGGAGTCCGAGAAGTCAACTTGCGAGGGCGGCCTCGAAGAGGCTCGCCGCATGCCAGCCGCGCCAGCCGCTCCAAATGCAGTATCACGCGGTCGATCATTTCCAATTCCGCCTGAAGTTGCTTGATAAACGCCGTAAGCGTCCGCTGATCCATTGCCGAAGCGCCTTATTGGATGCCGATTGCGCCGATATTCAAACGCAGGCGCCGCTCGAAACTCCTTCAAAAACTAACACAGGTCTGATGAGTATTACCAGTATCTCAGGTAATTTTAGTATGAACTTAGGGTACTCATCTCCTAAGCCTTACGGCTACTACTAAGGTCGTACGACGCTTTCCGCGAGCCCGGAGTACTACTTCTCCATTGGCAGGCGCCCGGGGCCCCGGGAAAATAGCAATCGTATTTTGGGCAATGACGGCTCCCATGGGAAAAGGGGAAGTTGTCCGCAACCTGAAAGAGCAACTGAAATTGCTGAACAGCGCTATCCAAGATCTGGAACGGCTGGCTGCATTACGAAGAGCGCCGCCCTATCGAAACGCGCTCCGGCAGCTACAGGCAACCCGGAAGAGCGTCAAGCGGCGTTTGGGGGCGTTCCGGAAGAAGAGCCAGTGAAAAGCCGTCCGAATCCCGGCCCCGGAAACAGAGCAGTGCGGAGCGCAAGCCGCAGTTTAAGCCCGGAGCTGGTTTAGAGGCGGCTCCTGCTCCATGAAGTAATAGCTGATCATATGGCAGATTGTGAAGTGGGCCTCTTCAATGCGCCCCATATGAAACGCGGGGACGTTCAGGCTCAACTGGCACAGAGGCGCCAGCCGGCCGCCGTCGCGGCCAGAAAGGCCGATGGAATAACAGCCGATCGAGTTCGCATATTCGACCGCGCGGAGCACGTTGGGTGAATTGCCGCTGCCGCTGATGGCGATCAAGACATCGCCTGGGGCGGCGAAATTGCGCAGTTGCTCCACGAAGACATGCTCATAGCTTACGTCATTGGCATAGGCGGTGATCGTCGGTATGGAATCGGTGAGCGCCTGGATGCGAAAGCGCAGGGCCCGGTCGTAGCTGGCTCCTTTCACCATATCGCAAACGAAATGGGAGGCGGTGGAAGCGCTGCCCCCATTGCCGCATACGAAAATCGAACGGCCTTCCTCGCGCTTGCGGGCGAGGATCCGAATGGCTTCCTCGACCTTCTCCAGGGGAATCCCATTGACAGCGTCGAGCAACTCCAAGCGGTATTGCTCCGCAAAACTCATTGCTTCAAATTCTCCCTTGCCAGTTCCCGAGCTCCCCAGAGGACGGAGTCATCGCCGAGGGCCGCAGGCCGGAGGTCAATTCGGACCGGCAGCGAAGCTGGCATCTGGCGGCGCAACTCGGCGCGAACGTCATCGAAGAAGGCGCTGCCCGCCTTGCTGATGCCGCCGCCCACGATGATGCGGTCGGGATTCAGCAGAAGAAGCGGCACGCGCAGCCCGCGGGCCAGCCAGCTCACGTAGACGGGCCGGAACGTAGAATCCGCCAGCAGTTCGGCCGCCGGCCGGCCTGCGCTCCGCTCGATGGCCTGGCCGGAGCACAACGCTTCCAGGCACCCGCGCGAGCCGCACGAGCATAACGGCCCATCTTCCTTCAGGAGCACATGGCCCAATTCACCTGCCAGTGAATCGGCCCCGCGAACCATCTTACCATCGACAAGAATGCCCGCTCCGATGCCGGTGGAAAGCGTGATGTACACCAGGGAGCCCGCGCCGCGTCCAGCGCCAAAGCGGTGCTCGCCGAGAGCTCCGAGGTTTGCGTCGTTATCCATCCAGCAGGGGATCCCCAGCTCTTTTTCGATGGCACCCGCCAAGGCAAAGTTTTCCCAACCTCCGGAATGCATCGAGCGGCTGACGCGCTGCAAGGCGAAGTCCACCGGGCCGCCGAAGCCGACGCCGCAGGCAGCCAGCCCTGCCGAGCTGCGAAGCCACTTCGGGAAAAGACGAAAGAGGTGATCCAGCATCCAAGAGCGGCCGCCGGCGGCGTCAGTCGGATAGCTCTCCCGGCGGAGGAGACGGGCGTCCCGGAACAGCGCGAGCGAATGTTTCGTACCGCCGATATCGATGGCTAAAACGTCCATGCTCGGGCGGGATCAGCTTAAATGGACGGCGGCCTTGGCAAGAACCTCGTGCGGAGCGGCTGTGCCGGTACCCCTTTTCATGATGGTGATGCTCGACACGAGGTTTCCGAAACGGATGGCCGTAGGGAAATCGCCGCTGGCGCGCAAAGCGAGAGCCAAGCCCGCCGCAAAGCTGTCCCCTGCTCCGCAGATATCGACCGGATTTGAGATATTTTCCGAAGGGACCAGGCGCTCGCCGTGATTATCTACCAGCAATACGCCACGCGCGCCTTGGGTGACCAGCAAGGGCCGGCTGCCGATCAGTGCGCGCAGCCGCTGGAAATCCACGAAACCGAAGGCGCGGCGGCAGGCGGCGGCCGCTTCCTCGTAATTCGGTTTTGCCACGACGTTCCGGAACAACTCGATACGGACGCGAGAATCAGCCACAATCAGCTTCTGGGGATAGCGCTCCGCGACATCGCCAATGAGGCCTCGCAGCCAGTCGGTGACGACGCCGCCGGATTCCGTTTCGGCCTGGTCGGAAACCAGAATGACGTCGAACTCGTAAAAGTGGGCATTGAAATTGGCAATGAGCTGATTTTCGACATCGGCCGGCAGCGGCCGCGTGTTGACGAAATCGCAGCGCGGCAGGTCCTCCACTTTGGTGACGGAATTAATCAGCTTAGTGTAGGTGAACGTCTGGACAGCCTTGGATGCGACCACCAGGCTATAGTCGATCTTCCGCTCCGCCAGTTCCCGCTGCAACTCGAATCCAAAGCCATCCTGGCCGATGGCCCCCAGAACGGCGACCCGTCCCGCGCCGAGAGCCACGAGATTGTTAGCCACCGTACCGCCGGCGCCGGGGGTCACTTCGGTGGCGATGATGCCGACGCGCGGAATGCCAGTTTCCCGGGAGGCTTCAGCCAGGGCGGGATCGTAATGGCACCACCGGTCGAGACAAAGGTCGCCGACGACCAGGGCGCGAACGCCGGAAAACCTCTCCATCAGGTCGGGAAGGTTCATTTTCCGGCCTCATTGAGAATCGCCCGCCGCAGGGCGGGCAATGTGGCGCGATGATCGCCGCAAAAGTAAAAACTCTCTCCCCCATCGGCCACCGTTCGGACCAGAATCGTCTTATGAGGCCGGAAATAATAGCCGGGATCTGTTTTCGGCAATTCGCGATGATAGTCGCCGGTAATGGGGACCAGGTCGAAGACAGCCGTCAGAAAATGGCGGATTTTCCGCCCCTCCTGCCAAGCCACGTTGCGGGCCATCGACAGGGCTTTCAGATAGACTTCGGGCGCCATAATCGCCGAGCCAAAGCTGAGCAGGACGCCTCCCTCCAGATTCTCGACCGATCGCGCAAAGATCAGGAAATCGTGATAACTGGCCCGGCCCAGGGCGGCGCCGTCGCAATTGGGATGCTCGTGGATGATGTCGTATCCGATCCCGGCATGCACGGTGGCGGGGACGCCGCAGCGATAAGCAGCAGCAAAGACGCTCAAGTGCTTATAAGGAAAGCTGCTTTCGGCGATCCGCCGTCCGACGTTTTCTCCGAAACCGACATCGAGCTCGGCCGCTTCCGAGATCCAGTCGTTGAGGATCCCCGTTTCTCGCCACAAGCCAAATTCTCCGGTCTGGATATACCGTGCCACGCTCTCGGTGGATGCGCCAATGCGGGCCAACTCGTAATCATGAATGGCGCCGGCGCCGTTAAAAGCGAGGTGCGTGAGCCACCCGCCCTCGATCAAATCGATGAGATGGCGAGACACCCCCATCTTGAGGACGTGTGCTCCCAGCATGAGAATTCGAGCACTGCCGCGGCGGCGGGCTTCAATCAGGCGGGAGGCGACCGCCGGCAGTTGCGGGTGGGAGAAAGGCGGCTCGGCCGCATCGAGGGCGAGCAAATAGCCCACATCCATGTCATGCTTGCGCTCGGCAAGGGGCTTAATCAGCAGGCGTGAGCGGTCGAAGATCGGATATCGGGAGCTCATGTAAAACTCACGCAGGGAACAAGGCAGCCATCAGCTCATCGTAGCAATTGTAATTCGGAATGATCCAATCGGCTCCGGCCCCGGCGAGGCGGCCCCGCTTGACAGGATCGGCCCGAATGCACAGCGGCTCATCGGTCGCAACACCGACCGCCGCTCCACCTACTTCTTTTACATTTTCGATCTCGACGTAGCCGTCCCCGAAGCCGAGGAACTGGCCGCCGTGAAAGCCGCTGCCGGCGATAATGCGCTGGATGAGGATCTTTTTGGAAAAACTTTTGTAGTCGTCCAGCGCGCCAAAAACACGGCCGTCGAAATAGCGGTCCACATCGAGCAACCGCGCCTCTTCCCGCATATACGGCTGATCGGTGCCGCTGGCCAGATACATTTCGAGGCCGCGGTCCCGCAGCGTTTCCAGCAAGCGGCGCGCGCCGGGCACCATCATTTGGTCCGGCGGCACCCGGCCCGCGCGCAAGGCTTCTATACGGCCCCCGATCACGCTGGAGAGGCGGTCGTAATACATACGCTTATAAGCCAGCGGATCGAGCGGCGAGCCTCCGCGCAAGGCGACCTGGCGCGCCAGTTCAATCATCTGATACATCGTCTGGCGCCCGGTGAGGCGGCCGACAAACTCCTCGACGATCGCGCGCAACCCGGCTTCGCTTTCCCCGGTGTTCAAGTCCAGCAGGATCTCGACCATCATCGGGACCATTACATCCACCCAGCCGGAGCGAATCAGGGATACGGTGCCGTCGAAATCGAACAGGACAACCCTGGCGTTGAGCGCATTCACGCCCGGGTGAAGGCATTCCAGGGAGGCGGCTGTCGTCGAACGCAAGTTTCCTTTTTAGCAGATTTGCTGCGGCACGCGCCATGCCGTCCGGCTTCGGAGGCGATAAGCCGGCGGACGGAATCGCCGCGCGCCCATCTTCCGAGGCTGCTCTGGCCGGCGGCGCTGCGAGCGCTGTCCGGCTATGTTTTTTCTTCGAGCGCCGAGCGGCGCACTGGAAATCATGCCGCAACGGCGGTTTGTTAAGATTTTGCTTATGAGCTTGTTCAGTCGGAGAGAATTTCTGGCGGCGATTCCGGCTGTACAAATCAAGCGGGCATCCGGCCGCGGGCAGCAATATCCTTCCGAGATCAAACGATACGCCGACCCTCTGACAGAGCGGGAAGTATGGCGGCTGACTTCTCCCGCCAACCCGCATTTTCATCCGTACAGCTACCAGAGGTTCGTCGCGCGCAATAACTCCTTCCTCTTGCTGGCGGGCCGGAGGGAAGAAGGCATCCAGGTTTTCCGTTTGGAGCTGCCGTCGGGCCGGCTGGCGCAATTGACCCAAGGTGCGGGGATCGAAGGCTACTCCATTTGTCTGGCCCCGGACGAACGGTCCGTTTTCTTCTTGCAGAGCGGAGTCTTGAAGCAATTGTCGCTGCGAACGCTGAAGGAGAGGGAGATCTACCACACGGAGGGGGGCTGGTGGGCAACCGGAGACATGGGGATCTCGGCTGACGGCCGCCATGCGGCGGTGGTCGAGATGCAAAGCGCCGACCGGGTCGCGGAGAGAAAGGCGGACGAACGTTTGCGATTGCAGTTTGAGCGCCGGCCGCTGTGCCGGATCCGGGCGGTTGAAATCGCCAAGGAAAACAGTTGGATTGTCACCGAGGAAAAAGCCTGGATCGGGCGGCCGCAGTTTCGCCCGCGCCGCGACCAACTGCTCTACTGCCGGATCGGTCCGTGGGAGCAGTTGACGTCCCGGCTATGGCTGGTGAATCTGGACGGAAAGCAGAAGCAGAACGTGCGGCGCAGGCAGGGCGAGGAGGAGTTGGGTCCGGAGTACTGGACGGCGGATGGCAGACTGATCGGCTATGCACATTATCAATCCCAGAACGGCCGCAAGGCGACCGTGCGCACTATCAATCCGGATACGCGCGAAGAACGGGTTTTGACGCCGTGCACGCAGTTTTGGCACCTTCGCGGCAATGCCAATAATTCGGCCATCGCCGGTGAATGCCGGAGTAAAGCGGGCCCGAACATTTACGTTGTGTTCCCCGAGCTCCAACGGGAAATGACGATTTGCGAGCACGCGAGCAGCGGAAAGGCATACGTGCTGGCCGAAGACGAGGATCCGCTGGCGGCGCAGCCGCGTCCCGCCTTCTCGCCCGACAGCCAATGGATCTACTTCGCCAGCGACCGCCACGGCGCCCCCGCCGTCTATCGAGCCGGCGTGGCGGATATGGTGGAAAAGACATAGCCAGCGGCTCTACAGACGGCCGATGGTAAAGCCGGCCGGATCTGTTGCCTCTCATTGGGCCGTATTTCAGTTCGAGCCGCGCGTCAGAGCTGCTGCGGGGATTCGCCGAGCGTTACAGTCACCGTGAGCTGGCGCCTTCCGCGAATAATGCCGAGGCGCAAGGGGTCGCCGGCCTTTTTTCGTTCCAGAGCGCGCGTAAGCACGCTGCGGTTGCTCACAGGCTGGCCCTCGACCTCGACGATAAAATCGCCGCCGATTTCCACCACATAGTTGCCGACGATCACCTCCCGGTTGGCGCCCCGCAGCCCGGCCTGATCGGCCGCTGAGCCGGGCTCGACCTGCTGGATGAGGAGGCCGGGACGGGCGGGCAGATCCAGCGCCTCGGCAAATTCTGCGGGAATGAAGACTGTTGTCACGCCAAGCAGAGGCCGGCTGACGCGGCCCCTGCTGGCCAAGTCGGAGAGCATGGCCTTCGCCCGGTTGATGGGGATCGCAAAGCCAATGCCGATATTCGCGCCCGGCCCGTAAATCGCGGTGTTGATTCCAATCACATTGCCTTGAGAATCGAGCAAGGGGCCGCCGCTGTTGCCGGGATTGATCGCGGCGTCAGTTTGGATCATGTCTTCCAGCGGCCGGCCGTTTTCATCCCGGATGGTGCGGCCAAGCGAACTGATGATGCCCGTGGTAAGCGTGCCCTCCAGGCCGAACGGATTGCCAATGGCGAGGACCTTCTGACCCACCTGAAGATTGCTCGAATCGCCGGGTTTCAGGAACGGCAGCCTGCCTTTGGGCTGGATCTTGAGCAAGGCCATGTCATTGCGCTGGTCATAGCCGAGAATGCGGGCGTTGTATTTCATCTTGTCGCCGAGCGTGACCTCAATGACCTTCGCGTTGCCCGAGACCACATGGTAGTTGGTGAGGATGCGGCCTTCGGCGTCGATGAGAAAGCCGGAGCCGGAATCCCGGACGGGAAACACCTGGAAAAACCAATCGCGCTGATAGACGGTCGAAGTGATGAAGACCGTGGCCGGGCTGGCCATGCGGTAAATGGAGATGTTGATGTTCTCCTCTGGGGTAAGGCCGGCGGATTGCGCAGGCTCAAGCGAGGTCCAGAGCTTTGCGTTCCTGCCGAAGTCCACCTCGGGCCAGCGCCGGGCAGTGGTGAGGTAGACGAAGCATCCAATCAGGAGAACAGCCAAAAGAATGGGTCTCAGTTTCATGGAGCATCCTGCCGCAATTTTGCGAAGACCTCGCGCACCTGGCGGTCCGTGTCTTCGCGAGAACCAGAAGTATCGATGACGTAATCCGCGTAACGGCGCTTGATTTCGAGCGGCATCTGCCGCGCCAACCGGGCCCTGGTTTCGGCCTCGGAGTCGCCGCTGCGCTCCATGTGCCGCCGCATTTGCAACTCAGGGGAGCACACGGTCAGGATCAGCCGGTCGAAGCGCTTGTAGCTGCCGGTTTCAATCAGGATCGCCGCTTCCACAACGGCAATGGCCCCAGGCTGCCGGGCTTCGAGTTCCGACAACCACAGCTCTTCGCGCTTTACGACGTGGGGGTGCACGAGCGAGTTCAATTTTTCCAGCCGCTCGGGACGATCAAAGACCTGGGCGGCCAGTAACCGGCGATCGATCCGGCCATCAGCAGCGAGGATGCCCGGACCGAACTCCTTAACCACATCATTGTACGCCTCGCCGCCCGGCAGCAAGACCTGATGGCCGAGTTCATCGGCGCTGAGGACGTGGCAGCCGAGGCCAGCGAGCACCCGCCCGACATGGGTTTTGCCAGTCGCAAGTCCACCGGTCAAGCCGACTTTCAGAATTTTGCCGCGCACACAGTCTCAGCGGCCTAATGCCGCAGGACGCCGCAGCCTCCCCGCCGGAGGCGCGCGGCTTTCACGGTATTCGCCATAAGCATGGATACCGTCAGCGGTCCCACGCCACCCGGTACAGGGGTGTAGGCGCCAGCAGTCTCTATGGCGTCCACGGGATGAACATCGCCGACCAGCAAAGAACCTTTTTCCCGGAATTGTTCGATTTTGGAGGGCATTCCCGCGAAGATCCGCTCCACATCGGCGGCGTTTTCGAGCCGATTGGTTCCAACATCGATCACAGTAGCGCCGGGCTGGATAAAGTCGCGGGTGACCATAGCCGGCCGGCCAATGGCAGCGATCAGGATATCAGCTTCCCGGGCGATCGCGGCAAGATTCTCCGTCCGGGAATGACAGATGGTCACCGTGGCATTTTCGTGCAGAAGCAGAAAGGCCACCGGCTTACCGACGATATCGCTGCGCCCAAGCACCACGGCGCGGCGGCCGGAAACAGGAATGCGGCTGCGCTTGAGAATTTCCATAATGCCCGCCGGCGTACAGGCCACCAGCCCCGGGCGCTGGGTCACCAGAAGGCCGATGTTGAAGGGATGAAATCCATCGACGTCCTTGGCCGGATCAACCGCCAGCAGGACACGTTTGGAATCGACCTGGGCCGGGAGGGGCAACTGCACCAGAATGCCGTCAATCTCATCGCGGGCGTTGAGGCGGGCGACCAGATCGAGCATTTCCCCGGTGCTGACCGTTTCGGGCGGAGTGATCTTTTCGCTGTAGATTCCGACCGATTCGCAGGCCTTCATCTTGTTGCGGACATAGACTTCGGAGGCAGGGTTGTGACCCGCCAAAACGGCGGCTAAACCGGGCCGGCAGCCAGCGGCCGTCATACCGGCTACCTCTGTACGCAATTCAGAAAGGATCTGATCGCGGATCGCGTTGCCGTTGAGAAGGCGCGCGGCCAAAAAGCTCTCCCGAAGAAACGCTCTGCAAAAAAATAATAGCATGCGGCATGGAGTGTTTCCGCAGATCGAGGGGAAACAGCGGTGGAACTGACAAGGCGGAAACCAGTGACGTATTCTGTAGAAGACGGTTCCAAATCGCCTCGCTATGTCTCCCTTACATCTCTCTCTGCTGATCCACGCGCACCAGCCGCTCGGAAATTTCGAAAGCGTGCAGGAGGACGTGTACCGATTGGCTTACTTGCCGTTCGTCGAGGAACTGGCGCGGCATCCGGCAATCCACATCGCGCTCCATTATTCGGGTATTCTTCTGGCGTGGCTTGAAAAGAAGCACCCGGAGTATCTGGAACAATTGAGGGATCTGGCCGGCCAGGGGCAAGTGGAAATTCTGGGCGGCGGCTATTACGAGCCGGTATTGAGCGCAATTCCCGACCGCGACCGGCTGGCGCAAATCGAGCGGCTCAGCGATTTTCTAGAGAAGCGCTTCGGCTCGCGGCCGCGGGGCGCCTGGCTGACAGAGCGCGTTTGGGATCCGACGGCGCCGATGACTCTGGCGCAGTCCGGAATCGAATACACCCTGACGGACGACTATCACTTTTTGAGCGCCGGCCTCGAGGCCGATCAGCTTTACGGCTACTATCTGAGCGAGTGGCAGGGCCACGCGGTGAAGGTCATGCCGGGCCAAAAGAGCCTGCGGTATCTGCTGCCTTTCCGCATGGAGGCGGACGCGATCGCGTATTTGCGTTCGATAGCGGAGCGGCGGCCCGGTGGGCTCGTGGCCATGGGGGACGATTTGGAAAAATTCGGCGCCTGGCCCCACACGCATGAACACGTCTACCGGAACGGATGGCTGAGGAGATTTTTCGAGGCCATCGAGCAGAGCTCGGAGTGGCTTAAGACGACCCTTGCAGGCGATTATGTCCGCGAGCACGAACCGCTCGGGCGGATTTACCTGCCGACGGCTTCCTATCCGGAAATGATGGGTTGGGCGCTGCCGCCAAAAGCGTCCCTGGATTATGAGGATCTTGTGCACAGAGTGGAGAAGCTGCCCGAGGCGGCCGCGCTCGGGCGCTTCGTTCACGGAGGGGTATGGCACAATTTTTTCTACAAATACGAAGAAGCCAACCACATGCACAAGCGCATGCTCGAGTTGAGCCGCCGCTATGAAGATCTCGACAAATCGACGCCGCCGGGAGTTCCGGCCCGCGGCCTGTATGAAGAGGGCTACGAGCACCTTCTGAGCGCGCAATGCAACGATGCCTATTGGCATGGGGTATTTGGAGGACTTTACGCCCCGCACTTGCGCACGAGCGTTTACCGGGCTCTGCTGCGAGCGGAAAACATCGCGGAAAAGATCGACAGCTCGCCGCGCACAACGCGGCGCTGGGATTTCAACCTCGATGGAGCGGATGAAATTTTTTTGGCGAATGAGCGCCTGGCCCTCATCGTCGCGGCCGGCGACGGCGGGACCGCAGCCGAGATCGATTTCCGGCCACGGGCGTTCAACGCGATCAACTCGCTGCGCCGGCGGCCCGAGGCGTACCACGCCAGACTCCAGGACGCGCAAAGAGGCGAAGCCGGAGGCGCCGTCTCGATCCATGACAGGATGGCGGCGAAGGAATCGGGGCTGGAATGCTATCTTCAATACGATCGATACAACCGGCACAGTTTCCGCTCGCTGGTATTCGCGGCGGGACGCGGATTGGAAGACTACCGCGCGGGCCGGCTCGACGAATCTCCCGAGCTGGCTGGAGGAAGGTTTTCCGTTTTGCAGTTGGCACGCGACCGCTGTGTGCTGGCAGGCCGTGACAGACAACGGCTTTGCCGCGTGCGCACCGAAATCTCCCTAGCCGGGCCGAACGTGGCCGTAAATTGGAGCCTGTCACAGGCAAACGCAGAAGAGCTGGAGGCCGGGTTGGAACTGGTTTTGAACTTTCTGGCGCCGGACGCGCGCGACCGTTATTTTCTTCTGCCGGCCGGGCTCGGGGACGCGGGCGGGCCGGACCATCCGGAGACATGCCTGGAAGCGATCGCCTCTCCATCTTTTACGCGGCAAAAACTGCACTGGGCGGGGGAAGCGGCGGGAAGTTGCATTGCTTTGCTGGATGAGTGGCTGGATGTGAGAGTGAGGATCAACGTGACTCCACCGGCGAAATGGTGGATTACGCCGATATTCACGGTTTCCCAATCGGAGGGAGGTTTTGAGAAGGTGTACCAGGGATCGTGTCTTTTGCCTCATTGGCGCGTACAGGACGGTGAACTACAGGCCACGGTGCGCCTGGAATTCGGCGCAACCGGTGAACGCTCGTGACCAAGGCGGAACAGCTCGCTCAATTCGTCGTATCCGCCGGCTACGATCGCCTATCCGAGGCGGCTCGCGAACAGCTCAAAATCCGGATTTTGGACGCCGTGGGGTGCGCCATCGGGGCTCTGGGCGCCGAGCCCATCCGGCGAGTGCGGCAACACATCGAGGACTTCGGGGGTGGTGTCCAGTCGGGCTTGATCGGCGGAGGCCGTACGGCGCCGGATCGAGCGGCATTTTACAACAGCTCTCTCGTGCGTTATCTCGACTTTAACGACAGTTACCTGGCCAAAGGGGAAACCTGCCATCCCAGCGATAACCTGGGAGCCGTTCTGGCGGCGGCAGAATATGCCGGCGCAGGAGGCCGGGAAATCCTGACCGCGCTCGCGGTCGCGTATCAGGTGCAATGCCGCCTGAGCGATGTGGCCCCGGTTCGCGCGAAAGGCTTCGATCACACCACGCAGGGGTCGTATGCGGCGGCGGCGGGGGTCGCGAAAGCGTTGGGGCTCGACGCGCAAAGCACGATGAACGCCATCGCCATCAGCGGAACCGCATTCAACGCGCTGCGAGTGACGCGCACCGGCGCGCTTTCCAACTGGAAAGGGCTGGCCTATCCCAACACGGCTTTCTGCTGCACGCACGCCGCGTTTCTGGCGATGCGCGGCATCACCGGACCGGCCGAGGTGTTCGAGGGTAACAAGGGCTTCATGGACGCGATTGCGGGCCGGTTTGAGATCGACTGGTCCAAGGAAGACCTGGAAAGGGTCCGCCGAACGATTGTCAAAAAATACAATGCGGAGATTCATTCGCAATCCGCCATCGAGGCGGCTCTGGAGCTGAAGCAGGAACACCGTTTGACAGGGCGGGAGATCCAGCGGATCGAAATTGAGACCTTTGATGTCGCATACAACATCATCGGAGGCGGGGAAGAAGGAGACAAAATACAGGTCCGCACGAAGGAAGAGGCCGATCACAGTCTTCCGTACATTGTGGCGGCGGCGCTGCTGGACGGGCAGGTTATGCCGGATCAATACACCCCGGAGCGCATTGGAAGAGCAGATGTCCAAACGCTGCTGCGAAAGATCCGTGTGAGACCACGGGAGGCCTACAGCCAGAGATTTCCTGAAGAGATGCCGTGCCGGATCCAGTTGATCCTCGAAAACGGCGAAACTCTCGTCAAGGAAAAAAGGGACTACGAGGGCTTCCACACAAGACCTGCGCGGTGGGAGGCCGTGTTGGAGAAATTTGAGCGTTTGAGCCAGCGGCACGCGGCGCCAGCGCTGCGGAGCGGAATCGCTGACCAAATCGCAAATCTGGAATCGGCCCGCACGGCGGGAGAACTGATGGCCCTGCTGGCTCAAGTCTCCTGAGGATGAACGAGACCCTGCGGGCCGCCCGGCGCAGGCGCGGCCCGGGGAAAAGGGAGAGCCCTTGTTACTTGTGCTCAAGCCGGCTGCAAGCCGTATCAGCCGCGCTGGGATCGATCGCAGTTTGCCCTTCCTCGATATGCTGGATCTTTCCCTCTTTATCAACCACAAACGTCGCGCGCGTCGCAAAGCCGCGCTCCGGATTGAACACGCCGTATTCGGTCGCGACCTTGCGGTTGACGAAATCGCTTAACAAGGGGAACCCGACTCCGAGTTCCTGAGCCCAATGCTGAAGAGTGGGAATGCTATCAACGCTGATTCCGAGGACCTGGGTGTTATTTGCTTCGAATTTGGCGAGACCAGCCTGGTACGCCTTCATTTCCTTCGTTCAACCGCCGGTGAACGCGAGGACAAAGAACGCAAGGACGACGTTCTTCTTCCCGCGGTAATCAGCCAAATGGATCGGCTTGCCCGTCGTGCTGGGCAGAGTAAAATCGGGCGCCATATCGCCCACCTTAAGATGGGTTGCCGCCGCGGCTGAACCTAGACTCATGGCGAGCAAACAGCTACCGGCAAACAGTCGGCTTGAAATCTTCATGGTTCCTCCCCCGCCCTATTTTACGTCCTTGTTTGTGTGTTTGCGCATAATTTCACTTGACGGCGTTTTCCTGATGGGGGATCACATTGAGGCTTTCCCACTCAGCCAATTGCTTCCGGATCTGTTCCGCCGCGGGGGAATCAGGCGAAAGTTGGAGGAAACTGCGGAATTCGCCCGCAGCAGAGGGGAAATTTCCCTCGCGCGCAAGGATCGAACCGAGCAAATGATGCAAGGCCGGATTGCGGCCGGCGGCTTCGCCTTTGAGCGCGTTGCGAGCCGATCTTTCAGCGAGTTCCATTTTGCCCAAGTTGTAATTGGCTATGGCGTTGATATAGTAAGCCTGCGTGTAGTAAGGGTTCATCTGAGAGAGGCGGCTGGTTATGTCGGCGGCGGAATCCCACCGGCTGGCCCTCATTTCAAGGGATGCCAGTTGCATGTAAGGCCGCGCGTATTTGGAGTCCGCAGCCAAAGATTGCTCGAAGGCTTTGCGGGCGCCCTCCTCGTCTTTCAAAGCCAGACGGCTTTCACCCAGCATGCACCAAGCGGCGGCAAACTTCGGGTAAACCTGGACGGCCTTTTCCAGCTCTTTGGCGGCCTCGGCCGGCTTTGGGTTTTTCTGCTGCAACAGCTTCTGCGCTTTTTCCCACGCTTTTTTAGCGTCTTTGGGAGCTTCCAGGGTAGTAATGCTGATCGCTGTAGCTTGCACATTGGCCAGAGGATGCAAGATGATAGTTCCGACATCCGGATTATCAAAGATGCTGCGCCGGCTCAGCATGATGGAATCGGAGCGATAGCCCGGGAGAGAGGCGCGCAATTCACAACCCATGAGGTTCACGACGCCCGGGTTGGAGCTGTCCAGAGGCCCGAAGGCTCCGTTCGCGCTGTTGCGATCCCGGCCATAGCGGCCGCGGGCCGGTCCCACATCGACATCGCCCACGCTGGCATCCATCATGGTTTCAGTTTGCTGCCCGAGTTGGAAACTGAAGCGGCCCTTGCTGTCAGTGTAAGCTTCCGGCCTCGGCCGGCCGTTGCAGACTCGTTCGATGGTCACCGGCTCAGGCGGCGGCAGGCCGCCCTCGATCATCACTTTTCCGGAGAAAAAGATTGGGCGCTGCTCGGAGGGAAAGCGATCCTGCTGGCTCGGCTGGCCGATGCCGGGCTGGCCGCGGCCGGGCGAAGGAAGCGGAGCGGTAGGTCCGGCGGGCGCCGTAGAAGAAGCTCCGCCCTGCTGTCCGGCGGGGGGTCGCTGCGCCCAAGCGACGCAAAGACTCAAAGCGAGGAAGCTTACCGAAGACTGAAGCACGATTCGCATGGCCGGCCGCCTCCCTTAACAGATATTCCGATGCGTATGACCCGAATGTACCCAAAGCATAACACAGGCATGGAGCGCCGGCCAGCAAACACAGGCCCAACGGTAAGAATTTACCGGGAGAGGGCAGGATTGCCTTTTTGGTTGGGCGGATAATTGACCGTCAGCCAGTTCGTGATCAAGCGGAACGCCGTTTTGGGTGTATCAGCGTACTGAATCCACTGGCGATCCTGCTCGTCGATCATGCCCCATTTCTGCATGGCATCGAAGCTTAGGACCTCGTCCCAATATTTGCGGCCATAAATGAGCACGAGCATTTTCTTCTTGAACTTGCCTGTCTGGTTCAGGGTGAGGATCTCCATCAGCTCGTCGCACGTCCCGTAGCCCCCGGGGAAGATGATGAGCGCCTTGGCCAGGTACGCAAACCAGTACTTGCGCATGAAGAAATAGTGAAAATCGAAGCTCAACCGGCGCGTGATGTAGGGATTGGGCAGTTGTTCGAACGGCAAACTGATATTTAGGCCGATGGAGCGGCCTCCGGCATCGGCCGCGCCGCGGTTGGCGGCCTCCATGATGCCTGGACCGCCGCCAGAACACACGACAAAGCGCGCGGGTTCGGAGGAGAGGGCCATCGACCACTCGGTCAGCATACGAGCCAGTTCCCGGGCGGCCTCGTAGTAGGCGCTTGTTTTGAGAAGACGCTGGGCTTGCTTTCGAGTCAGAGCGGAGCGAGCCTTGCGGATGCACTGCAAGGCGGTTTCGCGGTCGCATACACGGGCCGAGCCGAAAAAGACGATCGTGTCGTAGACTTTTTCTTCGCGAAAGCGAGCGAAGGGCTCCAAATATTCGGCGAGAATGCGCAGAGGACGAGCGTGATAGCTGTTGAGAAAGGCGATATTCCGGTAAGCTTTCGGAGGAATGTAAGTCATAGAACGGGATCAATCCTTAACCAACGTTAGAATCATTCCAGTATCGGTAGCCACCCAGGCATGAGTGGAATCCGGGGCGGCGAGCAAGGCAGCCCGGGCTTCGGCGCGGTAATCGACCTGCATTTCAGTCCAGTTGTTGAAGCCGACGGAGCGAAGGATTTTCAGTTTAGAGGGAATGGCCGGAAAGGGCGCCCGGCCCTCCTGATCGACGGCGGCCGCCAGGGTTGTATCGGGGCCCAGGAGGGCCAAATCGGTAAGCCAGCGGCTCCTATTTTGATAAACCGGATGGCTCTGAAGAGTCTTTAGGTCCAGCTCGACAATAGCGGAAGGAGAAGCCAGCGAATCCGGGCGCTGGATCAACAGGAGGGCGGCGGCGCCGGAAGGCAAGATGCGCGCCCGCACAATTTCGCCAAAATTCCGCAGGACCGAGGGGTTCCAGCTTCGGCCCCCATCCGCGGTGTGGAGAAAGACCGCAGTAGTGGGGTGGCGAGAAGGGGGCCGCAGTTCCGGCCGGATCCACTCCAGGATCTCGGAACGGGGGTCTGGTGGACGGCTCCAGCCGGTCAGCAAGCCGGTCTCCTGCTGAAAAGCGGCCCAAGTATAAAAAGTGCTGGCATCGGGAGGATCGGGACGCCGGGAAGCTTCGAGGAGCTGCCAGGAGCGGCCTCCGTCGTTTGTGCTGTAGATTTGCTTCTGGGAGCAAAGCAGCCAGCCTCGGGATTCGTCGAGGAAGAAAACGCGGAGAACATCGGCGCGAACGCCCTTGGGAGCGGCGGATTTCCAGGTCCGGCCGCCGTCCTGAGTTTTCCAAAGGTGATTCTTGGCCCCGGCCAGCCATCCGGTCTGGTCATTGCTGAAGAAGAGAGAAACGACCGCCTCTTTGAGTGAAACGAGAGTCCAGTTGCGGCCGCCATCATAGGTGAGCGCAAGAACCGGCCGCTGGCGATCGCGCCCGGCAACGACGCCCAGGGCTGCGCCGTGCAGCGGCGAGGAAAACGAGAGGTCGGTGAAGGCGAGCGATGAGTCGTTCTTATCGTAAAAATACTGAAGATCCCAGCGATCGGCGGCCGCGGCGGAATTCAGAAACAGGAGAGCGGTAACCAGGGTTGCCCAAACGCCAGTCCAACCCATAAGACGCGTTAGTTTATCATGGAGGGGCGTCAGCCGAGACTGGAGTGAGGAGTATGAGGCTCGCTGCGGTTCTGCTATGGGCAGTAGCAATAGGTTCCGGGGCGGCGGCTGAACTGCCGGCCGGCGCCGAGATTCAGGTGCGGCTGCAAACCGCCGCCGGAAGCAGCAAATCCAAAGCAGGAGATGTTGTGCGCGCCACTGTGATTGTACCAGTGCTGGCGGGCGGCGACATTCTGATTCCAGCGGGGAGCACAATCACAGGCAAGGTGAAGGGAGCGCAGCCGGCGAAAGGCGGGACGGAGCGAGCGGCGCTGGAACTGGAGTTCGGGGAACTGTTGCGGCCCGGCGACCAGCAGGCAACGCAATTACAAACGAAGATTGCGGCTGTGGACAATGCGCGGGAAACCGTTGATGGCAGCGGCAGGATCGTGGGAATTGCGGCATCAGAGACGCTTTCCGCACAGATGGATAAGGGGCTTTCCAAACTGGAGCAACGGGCGGCGGGGCTGGCGGGATTCCTGGAGGCGGCGAAAGAAGCTGTTCTCAAACAGGCTGATGTCGAAATCGACTATGAGCCGGGGGTGGAGGTGACCCTGCAACTGACCAGCAGCGTAAAGCTAAACGCGGCCCAGCTCGCACCGGGCAATGCTCCACAGCCGATTGAGGATGCAGCAGGCCTGGCGGAACTGGTGAACCGTGAGCCGTTCCAGACCATGGCGGAAAAGCCGCCGCGGCCGTCGGACATTATCAACTTGATGTTCATCGGGGGGCGGGAACAGATTGAAGCAGCATTCGCCGCAGCCGGCTGGGCGACGGCGGAGGCGCTGAACGCCAGATCAGGAATGGAGACGTTCCGGGCGATCGCCGAGGGAAGGGGCTACCAGCAGGCGCCGGTATCGACTCTGCTGCTGGAAGGGCGGAAGCCGGACCTGGTGTTTCAAAAGCAGAACAACACCTTTGCGCAAAGACACCACATGCGCGTTTGGATGCGGCGCGATCAGTTTCATGGCCAAGCCGTGTGGGTGGCGGCGGCGACGCATGACATCGGCATCGAGTTCTCGCCGGAAAACCGGACGTTCATACACAAAATCGATTCGCAAATCGACCGCGAGCGGGCCAAGGTCGTCAACGACTTGCTTGTCACGGGCAAAGTACGCGGGCTGGCGCTGGTGGAACGGCCAGGAGCGCCCCGGGAAAGCCAAAACGCCACAGGCGACAAGCTGGAAACCGACGGGAGCATGGCCGTGCTCCAGTTCTAAGCGGTCTCCAGGCACATTTCCGGAGCAAAGCCATTCAGGGCTTTGGGGGAAACGAGGACAGGACAAGATCCACGTGAGACGCGTCATGGACGCGTTCGGAAGCCATGCGAGCCAGGACGAGGGCGCAGCCTACGAGTTCGCCCACAGTGGTGAGCAGCTCCATTTCGCTGCCGGTGTGCTGGTGAGGCAGGCGATGCTGCACATTGATGACGCCCACGACCTTGTCTCGCGAAATGACAGGAACGGAAAGGAAGGCTTCGAATGTATCCTCGGGAAGCGAGCCGAAAAACTTGAAACGCGGATCGCGGTAGCACTCTTTGGAAATCGAAAGCAGCCGCCGCTCCCGCGCGACCCAGCCGGTAAGACCTTCGTTCAAGCGGAGGCGAATCTTGCCGATCTCCGAAGGATGCGGGTTATTGGAGGCGCACAGGACGAGCTCCTCGCGATCGAGCAGATAAATCAAGCAGGAGTCGCACTGCATGAATTCCGCGACCAGGTCCACAATCCCCTGCAAGACCTCTTGCAGACTGAGGTTGCGAACCATGAACCGGCTGATTTTCTGGAAGAGCCGCAGTTGCTGTTCCGTGCGAGCGAGCCGCGCTTCGAGGTCCTTTTGTCTCTGTCCCACGAGCTTCCCGCGCCCCAGCGGCGCAACACTTTTATTATAGCCCGGCAGGTCTGACCGGCTGATCCGGCAGGAAAGCAGGGCGCAAGCGCCAATATAGGCGATGCAGAGATAAAACGGCCGCTACCGAGCGTTATACTAAGATGTGAATCTTCCGGCGACCGCTCGATCGCTTTCTGAGGTTCATTCCAGCATCGAAGTACCGGATCTTTCCCTTTGGAGGCGAATGTTCGCCTTCGCGGGCCCGGCCTATCTGGTGAGCGTTGGCTATATGGACCCGGGCAACTGGGCGACCGATCTGGAGGGAGGCGCGCGTTTCGGCTACCAACTGCTGTGGGTGCTGGTAATGTCGAACGCAATGGCGATCCTGCTGCAAACATTAAGCGCGCGCCTCGGGATCGTATCCGGGAAGGACCTGGCGCAAGCTTGCCGAGAGCACTACCCGCAAGCAGTGGGATTCGCCCTGTGGGCGATCAGCGAGGTGGCCATCGCCGCCTGCGATTTGGCAGAAGTGCTGGGCACGGCGATCGGGCTTCAGCTTTTATTCGGAATACCGCTGATCACGGGCGTGTTGATCACGGCGCTTGACGCACTGCTCGTCCTGTGGCTACAGCGTTTTGGAATGAGGGTGCTGGAAGCGTTCATTCTATCCTTAATCACGGTTATCGGCGTCTGCTTCCTGATCGAGATCGTTCTAGCCAAGCCGGGGCTGAAAGAGATGGCCGGAGGGCTGGTTCCGCGTCTCAACGGGGAAAGCCTTTACGTGGCGATCTCAATTCTGGGCGCGACGGTGATGCCGCACAATCTCTATCTGCACTCGGCGCTGGTGCAGACGCGGCGGATCGATTCGAGCGAGAAGGCCAAACAAGCGGCGTGCCGATATAACCTGGTCGACTCGGTGGTTGCGCTCAATGCTGCACTGCTTGTCAATGCGGCGATTCTGGTGATGTCCGCGGCGGTCTTTTTCAGCCGAGGCATAGCGGTGCGGGAAATCCAGCAGGCGCACAAGCTGCTCGAACCTCTATTGGGGACGACGTTGGCCAGCGGGGCATTTGCCATCGCGCTCATCGCATCAGGACAATCGTCGACCATCACGGGAACCATGGCCGGACAGATTGTGATGGAGGGATTCCTGAGTATTCGCATGCGGCCTTGGGTCCGGCGGCTGGTGACCCGGGCTCTGGCGATCACGCCGGCGGCGCTGGTAATCGGGTTCGCGGGGGAAGGCGCGACGCTGAAACTGCTGCTGCTGAGCCAAGTCATTCTGAGCTTACAGCTTCCCTTCGCTGTGATTCCGCTGATTCATTTCACAAGCGACCGGAGCCGGATGGGGGGTTTCGCAAACCGGAACTGGGTGAAGCTGCTGGCGTGGGCGGCGGCGGCAATCATCGTGGGATTAAACGTGCAACTGGTTTGGACCACGCTAGCGGGATGGGTTTCGACATCCGGGCGCTGGTCTCCGGCCATTGAATTTGGCGTGATTCCCGCAGTCGCCGCTTTGGGACTTTTACTGGTTTGGGTAACGGCCGAACCATGGATCAGACGGCAAGCGCCGCGGCGGGAAGCGGTCACTATGCCGGCGATCGAGGCAGGAGCGAGGGAGCCGGCCTACCAGAGAATTCTAGTCACCCTCGACCACTCGGCCCTGGACCGCCAGGCGATCGCGCACGCCGCAGCGATCGCGCGCACGGGAGCTGCGCGAGGCGCCCGCATCTATTTGGTGCACGTGGAGGAAGGCGCTCCCAGCCGGCTATACGGGAACCTGGCGTCAGACGCGGAGGTGAGAGCCGGTGAAGATTATCTGGAAAGCGTGCGGCGAACGCTGGAGGCCCAAGGCATTCCGACCGAAGGGTTCATTGCGCACTCGAGCAATCCCGGGGAGGAAATCGTGCGGGTGGCCCGGGAAGTCGGGGCGGATCTGCTGGTGATGGGCGCACATGGCCACCGCAAGCTGAAAGATTTTCTGCTGGGAGATACGATTGAGCCAGTGCGCCACGCGCTGGACACACCTATCCTGATCGTCCGACAGAGCCCGAAGTGAGGCAGTTTCGCGGTTCACGGCGCCACGTTGCTGCCACAGATTTCCGGTGGGCCACGCGCTTTGTCGCTTGTCCGAAAACCGGTCCCGATTCAATTCAGAGACCTCTTCCTGGAGACGCGCATGAACACTGTTGAGTTCACCGGGCTGGTATTTCTGGTGGCTGGAGTGGCGGGATTTCTGGGGTCTCTGACGGGTCTAGGAGGAGGTGTGGTCATTACACCTGTGCTGACGCTCCTATTCGGCGTGGACATTCGATACGCGATTGGAGCGACGTTGGTTTCGGTGATCGCAACGTCCTCCGGAGCGGCCTCAGCGTATGTGCAGGAGGGTTTCTCGAATATCCGGATAGCGATGTTTCTGGAGATTGCTACGGCCGGAGGCGCGATATGCGGAGCGCTGCTGGCCGCGAAGACGCCGACGTCCGCATTGGCGGTGATTTTAGGCGCCGTCTTGCTGTATTCAGCGTACCGCTCCGCGCGCGCGCATTCGGACGAGGTTTCGGCCCAAGCGCCGGACGCTTTGGCGGTGCGCTTGAAACTCGATTCGAGCTATCCGACGCCGGCAGGTAGACAGCATTATCATGTCCGCGGGGTGAAGAGCGGCTTCGGCATAATGGCGCTTGCGGGCATCATTTCCGGGCTGCTTGGCATTGGATCCGGCGCGCTGAAGGTGATCGCCATGGATCAATTTATGCGGCTGCCATTCAAAGTATCGACGACCACGAGCAATTTCATGATCGGGGTGACGGCGGCGGCCAGCGCGGGCGTCTACTTAAGACGGGGATATATCGACCCGGCGCTGGCGATGCCGGTGATGCTAGGAGTGCTCGCGGGCTCGGTGTTAGGCGCCCGCGAATTGACGCAGACCAAGAGCCGGATCCTACGAGTGGTATTCGGGCTGGTAGTGGCGGCTCTGGCCGTAGAAATGATTTACGGCGGGGCGACGGGGAGGATTTGATCAATGATCCACGGTCCGAGCGAGGAGCGCGTGCAGCAGGTCATCGGTATGCTTTTGCGCCTCGGGGTAATGATCGCGGCGGGAGTCGTTGCGGCGGGCGGGATGTGCTACCTGGTTGAGTCCGGAGCCGCCCGGCCTGAGTATCATGAGTTCCACGGAATAGCAGAGGATTTAAGAACGGTACCAGGGGTCTGGCGGGGGGTTCTCGATCTTCGCTGCAAGAGTATTATCCAGCTAGGAATTTTGATGCTAATTGCAACTCCGATCGCGCGAGTCGCATTTTCAGCGGCGGCGTTTGGGCTTCAACGTGATTGGACGTATACGGCGATTACGTCCATTGTGCTGACGATCCTACTGTACGGTCTGGTTTGGGGCGGTTAGTTTGATCAATTTGCGAGGAGCCGTCAGGAGGCAAGGGTAGGGGCTGCTCCGGCGGCAGCACCGCGCGCCGAGCGCCCCGCGATCAGACGCAGGGCCATCTCAATCGCACAGATCATGTTCGTAGGATCGGCAAGGTTCTTCCCGGCGATATCAAAGGCCGTGCCGTGATCGACCGAGGTGCGGATAATGGGCAGACCGAGCGTAACATTCACAGTTTCTTGAAAAGCGATGAGCTTGGAAGGGATGTGGCCCTGGTCGTGATACATAGCGACAACCATCGCAAACTCGCCCATTACGGCGCGATGAAAGACGGTGTCCGGCGAGATGGGGCCGGCGACATTCCAGCCACGTGCGACGGCTTGCTCCACGGCCGGAACGATCTGCTCGCGATCTTCAACGCCGAACAGGCCATTTTCGCCGCAGTGGGGATTGAGGCCGGCCACAGCGATTCGGCCGCCGGCCAAGCCGAGTTGTTGCAGCCCGAGAACGGCCAGCTCGATGGTTCTGAAGACGCGATCCGTGGAGGC